>CACGHT010000001.1 GCA_902572925.1 uncultured Pelagibacteraceae bacterium
TTTATTAATGTTTCGTGAAAAAAATAGAGATTAGATGAGTCTGTATTAAATTCTGTGTTTTGAAATATTACATCATTAATCTTTAATTTTTTTAATGAAAAAAAATTATTAAACGGGATATAAAACCTTACGTAGTTTGAATTACCTAAGATCTCATCATCAAATGTAATATCTAAATTTTTTGAATAAAAGAATGGTTGAGGAAATAATCCATACTTAATTTTTTCATTAAATCTAATATCAATTTTAAATTTATCTGAAACTTGATTTGTTAAAATTTTCTTAATTTCATTCTTATTATAAAAGGCAGGTATAAAAAAATACGAAAAAAATAATATGACAATAATTGTAACTAATGCCCCAAATTTAGTATTTAATTGATATAAAGTTTTCTTGTTTTGATTGAATTTTCTTAAATTTTTGAATTTATCAAAAAAACTTTCAATTTTATTATCTAAGCTAATTATTTTTTTTTTTATTGGTGTTTGTCTACTAGATTGTGATTTAGATCTATTTAATTCGTTAAAAAAACTTCCTAAAATTTTATTTATCGGTAATAGTAATTTTTTTAATTTTTTTTTATAAAAACTTAAATTAAACATAAATTGTTGAGACTTATAATTAAATTATTCAAATGGTAAACTCTGATTATCTTAAAAATTTAAATGATGCCCAAAAGAAGGCTGTATTATCACTTGATGGGCCATTATTGATTGTAGCTGGTGCTGGATCAGGTAAAACTAAGGTTTTGACAAGTAGAATTGCTCATATCATCAAAACTAAAAGTGCTTTTCCAAACCAAATTCTTGCAGTCACATTTACAAATAAGGCTGCGAAAGAAATGCATAATAGAGTTAGTAAAATTTTGGGCTCCTCAGCAATAGGTCTGTCTTGGCTAGGAACTTTTCATTCAATATGTGCAAAATTACTTAGAAAGCATGCCCCAGCAGTAAATCTAAATTCAAATTTTACAATTATTGATACTGATGATCAAATCAGATTGATTAAGAATATTTGTAAAGCAGAAAATATTGATGTTAAACAACTAGCTCCTAGATATGTTATTGCAATTATTGATAAGTGGAAAAATAAAGGATTGTATCCAAGTGAGGTAAAAATTAATTCGAAAGATATTTATGAAAAAAAGATCTTACCTGTTTATAAAATTTACCAACAAAAGTTGATTGAGTTGAATGCTTGTGATTTTGGAGATCTAATCTTGCATTCAGTTAAAATTTTAGAAAAAAATGAAGATATTAGAAACATCTATTCTAAAAATTTCAAATATATACTTGTTGATGAATATCAAGATACAAATTTTATACAAAGTCGGTGGCTTAATTTGTTAGCAGAAAAAAATAAGAATATATGTTGTGTAGGAGATGATGATCAATCTATTTATAGTTGGAGAGGAGCTGAAATTAAAAATTTTCTAGATTTTGATAAGATTTATGAAAATACAAGTATAATAAGACTAGAGGAAAATTATAGATCTTCAAAAAATATTTTATCTGTTGCTTCATCATTAATTTCTAACAATGAAAATAGGGTCGGTAAAACTTTAAAATCTACAATGGATGAGGGAGACTTAATAAAGTTAAATTGTTTTAAGAATGGAAAAGATGAAGCAATAGGAATTTCAGATGAAATAGAACAAGTCAAAAAGAAATACTCACTTAATAATGTTGCAATTTTAGTGAGAGCTATTTTTCAAACAAGAGAATTTGAGGAAAGATTTTTAAAAATTGGTTTGCCATATCGAATTTTAGGAGGAATTAAATTTTATGAAAGAGCTGAAATTAAAGATTGTGTAGCCTATTTAAGATTGGTTAATCAAGAAAAAGATGATCTGGCTTTTGAAAGAATAGTAAATAATCCTAAAAGATCTGTTGGTGAAAGTACAATTAAAACAATACACGAATTCTCAAAAAAAAATAAAATTAGTTTAGAGAGTTCATCAAGAAAAATGATAGAGAACAATTTAATAAAACCAAAAGCAAAAATAGGTTTAAATATATTTTTAGATTTAATTTCTAAATGGAGGAATGATTTAAAAATTAAAAAATTTAATCATGTAAAATTATTACAAATTCTTTTGGACGAGTCTGGATATTCTGCAATGTTAAAAAATAAAAAAGATCTTGAAAATGAAAATCGTTTAGAAAACATCAAAGAATTATTGAGTGCTATGAAAGAGTTTGACAACTTAGAGAGTTTTTTAGATCATGTATCACTTGCAACATCTATTGATCAAGATTGGGAAGGTGAAAAAATCAATATGATGACTATGCATGCTGCCAAGGGATTAGAATTCGACGTCGTTTTTTTACCTGGTTGGGAGGAGGGACTATTTCCTCATCAAAAATCAATAGAGGAAAAAGGACACAATGGTTTAGAAGAGGAGAGAAGATTAGCTTATGTGGGAATTACGAGAGCTAAAAAAAATGCAATTATCTCGTTTTCAATGAATAGGTTTTATCAGGGTGACTGGATAGATAGTATGGCATCAAGATTTATTGATGAACTTCCTGAAAATAATTTAGAAAAAAATTCATATTTTGATGAAAGTAAAGATACATTCGAAGAATTTGAATTTAATCAAGATTTTGAATTAGAAGATGATTCTAAAAGAAGTCCTGGTTGGATACGATATCAGAAAAGAATTAAATGATAAAAAAAAGAATAGATAAACTCAGAAGTAAATTTATAAAATACAAAATTGATGGATATGTCGTTCCAAAAAATGATGAATTTTTCTCCGAATATTCTAATAAAGATAGGCTTAAATTTATCTCAAATTTCACAGGATCTGCAGGTTATGCAATAATTTTAAAAAATAGAAACTACCTTTTTGTTGATGGAAGATATACGATTCAGAGTAAAATCGAAAGTGGTAAGGATTTTAAAATTTTAGATTATTCAAAAATTATCAATACAAGTGTTTTCAAAAATTTGAATTTAGGAATTGATCCTTCATTGTTTACCTCAAAACAAATTAAAAATTTTTTTTTAGAAAATAATAAAATTACTATTATTAAAGAAAATCTTGTTGACAAAATTTCAAGAATACAGATTAAAAAAAACCTCCCCTTTTACTCAATCGATAAAAGCATAGCAGGTGAGAGTTATCATAATAAAGTTTCTAGGGTTTCATCTTTTCTAAAAAAAAATAAGTGTGATTATTTATTTATTACAGCACCAGAAAACATAGCATGGTTATTGAATATTAGAGGATACGATAGTCCCACAAGCCCAATACCAAATAGTAAACTTTTACTTACAAAAGAAAAACATGTTTACTTAATAGTTGAAATAAATAAGACAAAAAAACTTTTGAATGAAAAAAAACTTAAAAAAAAACAAATAGTTGATCCAAGATATCTTTTAGATTTTTTTAATAAATTAAAAAAAGGAAAAATTTTAATAGATGAAAAAACATGCTCTTTATATTTAGAAAAAATAATTGAAAAAAAATTAAAGATAAAAAAAAAAGAAGATCCAATTTATATTTTTAAGTCTATAAAAAATGATATTGAAATCAAAAATATGATTAACACTCATGTTATAGATGGAGTTGCACTAACAAAATTTATTTACTGGATTAAAAATTTAAAAAAATTGAATATAACGGAAGTTGATGCTCAAAATAAATTAGAAAAAATTAGAAGAATGAATCCAAAATATTTATTTCCAAGTTTTAATACTATTGCAGGTAGTGGAAAAAATGGAGCAATAGTTCATTACAGGGCCACAAAAAATAATACAAAACTCTTAAAAAGAAATGAAATATTCCTATGTGACTCTGGTGGTCAATATAAATTTGGCACAACAGATGTAACAAGAACTATCTGCTTTGGAAATCAAAATAAAAATATAAAAAATATTTTTACTAATGTTTTAAAAGGACATATTGCTGTTGCTCAAACTGATCTTAATAAAAAAAAAACTGGAAAACTCATTGACAAAGATGCAAGAAAATTTCTTAAAAAAGACCGCCTAGATTATAATCATGGCACTGGACACGGTGTTGGTTTTTTTCTTAATGTTCATGAAGGACCTCAAGCTATCTCGAAGTCTAATTTAGTAAAAATTCAAAAAGGCATGATACTTAGTAATGAACCAGGTTACTATAAAAAAGATAAATTTGGAATTCGTATTGAGAACTTAGTATATGTAAAAAAAATTGGAAGAAAATTAAGTTTTGAAAATTTAACTTTAGCTCCAATAGAAAAAGAATTAATCAATTTTGATCTTTTAACAAAGCAAGAAAGAAACTATCTTTTTAATTATCATTTAAAAGTTTACTCGAAAATATCTCCATTTTTAAACAGAAATGAAAAAAAGTGGTTAGCGAGTTTTATTTAAGCATCTTTAACCAAGAAGACTGGTCTAAAATTTTTACACCTAAGTTTTTTGCTGCATCGACTTTTCTATGGGTTGGTTTTTCACCAATGATAAGATAATCAAGTTTTTTCGTAACATTGCTAACTATTGATCCTGAATTTTGCTCTATTAAAGATTTTGCCTCAGAACGACTCATTTTCGAGAGTTTGCCTGTAAACATAAATGTTTTATTGTTTAATAGACCATCAACTCTGGGTGTTTCTGCGTCTTTTACTTCAAGCAATTCATCCAAATTCTTTAAAACTTTAAGATTTGTATGGTTTTTAAAAAAATTTTTAATTGAATTAATCTGAGTTTCACCTATTCCATCAATATTCATTAAATCATCGAAATTATTTTTTTTTGAGAGTGCTAAAAAATTTTTAAGTGATTTTATGTTCTTAGATATGATTTTAGCATTTTCTAAACCAATGTGCCTAATACCTAAAGCATAGACAAATTTTTCAAAAGAAATTTTTTTTCTTAAATTTATCGAATATTTTAAATTGGCAACTGATTGTTTACCCCACCCATCCAAACTTTCAATTTTTTTGAAATTAAGTTTGAAAATATCTGATGGGAGTTTAATTAAATTCAAATTCCAAAAATTTTCAACTATCTTTTTACCAAAACCCTCGATGTTAAAAGCTTCTTTTGAGACAAAATGTTTAATTTTTTCGATAGACATTTTTTCACACTCATATCCCTCACTAGAGCATCTTCTCACTGCATCTTCTTTTTTAGTTGTAAAATTAAAATCTTTAATAGTTTTTGATCCACAAGATGGACATTTAAGAGGAAAATTAAATTTTTTTGAATCTTTAGTCCTCATCTTTAGATCCACAGAAATTACATGAGGTATTACATCACCAGCTCTTTCAATTAAAACCGTATCATTCACCCTTATGTCTTTCCTATTTATTTCTTCTTCATTATGTAAAGTTGCATTAGAAACAACTACTCCTCCAATATTTACAGGGTTGATTTTTGCCACAGGTGTTAATGCACCAGTTCTACCAATTTGAATCTCAATATCTTTTATTTTTGAAATTCCACTATTAGCTGAAAATTTGTGAGCGATAGCCCATCTAGGAGCGTTAGCAACATTTCCTAACCTTTTTTGTAATTGAAAGTTGTTAACTTTATAAACTATCCCATCAATATCAAAATCAATATCACCTCTTTTTTTTTCGATTTCATGATAATTGGTCATTAAATTTTCTATTTTTTCTAGAGTTTTATTTAAAGGATTAGTTTTAAAACCCCATTCCTTTAAATTTTTTAAAAATTCATTTTGTGATGAAGCTTTCAAACCTTTTTCATAACCAAACGTATAAGCAATAAATTTTAAAGGAATTTTTTTGGTTTCTTTAGGATCTTTTTGTCTTAAAGATCCAGAGGCCGCATTTCTTGGATTTGCAAACTTATCTTTTAATTTCTCAAAATCATTATTTTGGATAAATACTTCACCTCTTATATCAATTTCTTTTGGAAAATTTTTTGACTTTATATGATATGGAATATCTTTAATAGTTTTCAAATTTTCAGTAATATCCTCTCCCTCTTTTCCATCACCTCTAGACAAACCGGTGATAAATTTTCCATTTTTGTAAATTAAAGATGCTGATATACCATCAATTTTAGGCTCAGCGCTGTATACTATATCAAAATTCTTGTCTTCATTTAAAAAATTTAAAATTTTTTTTTCAAAATTTATCAAATCATTCTCATCAAAAGCATTGCCCAAAGAAAGCATTGGAACTGAATGTTTGACTTTTTTAAAAACTTTAGATGGTTTAAAACCTACTGAATTTGATGGGGAATTAATATTATCCAAATATTTATATTTTTTTTCTAATTCAATTATTTCTGACTTTAATTTATCGAATACTTGGTCGTTAACTACAGGATTATTTAAATCGTAATAATGTTTATTATACTTTTGAAATAATTTTATCTTTTTTAAATATTTTTGATTAATTTTATCATCAGACATTTTTAGAAAAGATTTTTTATTTTGCTAAGAATTTTACTTTTCTCTTTTTCATTTTTTGGTAATGAAACCTCATATTTTTTATTAAAAATTTTGTAAGTTTCTTCATACCATTCTCCTGAATTATAATTATAGCCCAATAGAGACGCGTATTTTAATGACTCCTCTTCCATACCTAATTTAAAATAAATCTCAACCAGTCTATGTATAGCTTCCTCTACATGAGCAGTCGTTTCATAATTTTCTAGTACATTTTTAAATCTATTTAATGCGGGTATCCACTTTTCTTTTTTTACATAATGTCTTCCTATATAAACCTCTTTTGCTGCCAATACATCGTTAATTAAATCTATTTTAAACCTTGCGTCATAGGCATAATCAGTTTCAGGGTATTGATTAATTATAAAATTAAGTTCTTTTTTAGATAACAGTAAAGGAGCTAGGTCTTTTTTTTCTCCCTCTATTGTTTCATAATAACACATCGCCAAGAGGTAATGTGCATAAACTAAATTCTTATCTTTTGGGTAAGTATTGAAATATCTTTTAAGGTTATCAATTGCCAAAGAATAATAATCCTGCATATAATAGGAATACGATGCCATCAGAACAGACTTTGATGCCCATTGTGATTGTGGGAATAATATTTCAGCCTCTAAAAATTTTTTACCTGCAGCAAAATAATCTCCAACTTCTAGTAAATTCATTCCCTCTTTATATGTAGAAATCATCTCAACTTTTTGATTTGTTTCTTTGATAAGTGAAACATTTTCAGTTTCTTTACTGCATCCGTAAAAAATCAGTAATGAAAAATAAATTAAGAGTATTTTATATTTGAACATTTCTTCAAGTATACATACTTAAAAAAAAATTATAAAGATGAATATTAATTAAGCTATAGATCTTAATAAACTTCTATTTATTAAAGTGTGAGGAAGTGCTCTCTCTTGAATTTCAATAATAGAAAAATTGTCTTTATTTTCAAACACCTTTTTTAATAAACTGTTTGTAAGATGATGGCCCCCCTCTGAACAATTGACACTTGCTATCATTCTGTACCCACTAGTAAAAAGATCTCCAATACAATCAAGAATTTTATGATTAACAAATTCTTTTGAATTCCTAAGGCCATTTGGATTTAGTATTTCTTCGCCTTTGACTACAATAGCATTTTCTAAACTTCCTCCTTTAGCTAATCCATTTTTTTTGATTATTTCAATATCTTCGTATAGACAAAATGTTCGTGAATTAAAAATTTCTGTAAGATCATCTTCATATACATTAACTTTATTTCTTTGATTGCCAATTATCATGTTTTGATATTTTAACTGAAAATCAATATCTAAACTTAACTTTGAGGGTTCGATGGAAATAAATTTATTTCCATTTTTAAATTCAATTTTTTTATTTATCTTAATAATTTTGATTGGTTTATTTGAAGACTCCAAACCTACAGATAATATTTTTTCAATAAATAATTTAGCCGATCCATCTAATATTGGCACCTCATCATTATCAATCTCAATTAATACATTATCTATTCCAATTCCAAATAAAGCACCCATCAAGTGTTCAATGGTTGATACTTTAATACCAGAGCTATTACTAATAGTGGTATTTAAAGACGTATTGCTCACATTCATAAAATTTGGATAAATATAATTATTTCCTTTAAGATCTGTTCTCTTAAATACAATTCCTGTGTCAGGATCTGATGGTTTAAGACAAATGTTTACTTGTTTGCCGTTATGAAGGCCAACACCGTTGAACAAAACGTTTTTCTTGATTGTTTTTTGATTTAATAGTGACACACGAAGCTTTTAATCCACTTAGACATAAGATTAAAAACAACAAATATTACGAGAAAATACCAATTATTTAAAAAAATTAAAAAATTTCTCAAAAAAGCCTTGATTTTTTGACATTTTATTAATGAAAGTTACATCATTTTCATTCATACCACTTAAAACATTTGAAGCAATTTCAAAAATATTTTTATTTTTAAATTCTTTATGATTTTTCAAATAATCATAACTTAAAGTTTTTTCGACAGAAATTTGATATTTACTTAAAATTTTTCTTAAATTTTTTGTAATTTTATTCGACATGCAAATAAAGCTTAGATCAATAGAAAAATTTTTGCATCTTTTCTTATCCGGAAGAAGTTCATAAATTTCATCATCAATACAAAACTGATCAACTTTCATATGTAAAATATCTAGACTTCTTAATGTTTGTTCACAGCAGTTCATAGCCTCTAACAATAAATTATTTACAGTTTCCGAATTTAATAAAATATTATCTGTTTTATTTTTTATTGAAAAATTAATAGAATGTACATCAGTATGATCAATAATCAAATAAATGTTCTTAATAAAATTATTAAATTTTTTTTCAATCTTAAATACTTTTGAATCTAAAAATCTTATTAAATTTGGAAACTCAATATTGTTTATTTCATTTGTTAGTATCTCTTCTTTTAAAATAATATCATTCTTTGAGTCAATTATGGCAATTATATATTTTTTTAAGCTGACAAAAAGGAATATCTTACTATTTGAATTATCTAGCATTCAATATAATTTGACTCTTTTGACGAAAGTCGACAATTAAATTATCTTTAAATTTTCCATCATTTGATAAACGAACAAATAAATCGAGATTTTTTTTTACGTCATTCTTTGGTAATTTTATTATATAACCTTTACTAGTTTCAATATCCCATCTTTCTGATTTGTAAAAATAAAGGTTTATAATTTCATTAAATTTGAAATTAGACATATCAATATATTTTTTAAATTTTAAAAATTCTTCAACATTTAAGTTTCCAAAAACATATGGTAGTTTTGAAAAGAATTCATTTTTTTTAATCAATTTTCCATTAGAACCAATGTAATAATCGAGACCATCTTTTTTTGTGATAGCTAGAAATTCAGTTTTTTTTATATCTACTTTTAATGTGGAGGGATATTTTTTAAATATGCTTAATTCTTCAATTGTATTAACTTTGATAATATCTTGTTGTATTTTTGTTTGATTAATAAAAAAGATATTTTTTAAATTTAATTTCTCAATAATCCTTTTAATTTCATTGCTTTCATTAAAATTAAGTCCTGTAATTTCTATTGTAGTTATTTTAGGAATTTTTAAATTAATAATTGAGTTATTATTAATAGAAACAAGTAAAAAAAATAAAAATAAGTAAATTGAAATTTTTCTACTTATTAATTGATGCATCTTTTAAAATTAACTTTATTAAATTTATGAAATCAATTCCAATATAAGCTGATATCTCTGGAACTAAAGATAGTTTTGTCATTCCAGGTTGGGTATTAATTTCTAAGAGATAAAATTTTCCCTTAAAATATTTAAAATCTGATCTTGTAACCCCCCTGCACCCCATCAAGTTGTGTGCTTTTAAAGTAATGTCCATCAGAACTTTATATTTTTTTTTCGGCAAATCTACTGGAATGATATGCTCTGTCTTAGCGTTAGAATTATACTTTGCTTGATAATCGTAAAACTTTCTCTTTGGTTTTAGCTCGATTGCTCCAAGCTTCCTCTTTCCAATTATAGCTGATTGAATTTCTCTCCCAGGTATAAATTGTTCTATCAATATCTTTTTATAATCTTTTAATAATTTTACGTTTCTGGATAAATTATTCTTAGTACAAATATAAACATCGACACTAGAACCCTCATTAATTGGTTTGATTACAACAGGAAAGTTCAACTTTTTTTTTACTAAACTTATAAGTTCTTTATTATTTTTATTAAAAGTAAAAATGAAATATTTTGGTGTCAAAATTTGATTTTTAATAAAAATTTTTTTTGAAATTTCTTTATCCATTGCCTTAGCAGAGGCAATTACACCTGAATGGGTATAAGGTATGCCAATTGTCTCAAGGATTGTTTGTATGTATCCGTCTTCACCAAACTGCCCATGTAGAGCATTAAAAATGAAATGGGGTTTGAAACTTTTTGTTACTGATATTAAATTTTTGTCTGGCTCGCATATTTTTACTCTATAATTATTTTTTTTTAATTCTTTAGCAACCTGCCTGCCTGTTTCTAAGCTGATAATTCTTTCCTTGGAAATACCGCCTGAAATTATCAAAATTTTTTTTTTCAATTTATTCTAATATTTTAATTTCTTTATCTAATTTTATGCCAGTTTTTTCTAGAACTTTTTTTGAAACAAAATCAATTAATTTTTTCATATCTTTAAATGATGCATTTCCTTTATTAACAAAAAAATTTGAATGTTTTTCAGAAATGTATGCATCTCCAAACTGAGTATCTATCGAAACAGACTCTCTGATTAGTTCCCAAACTTTCTTATCCGTTTGATTTATTGGATTTTTAAAAGTGCTTCCACCAGTTTTAATTCTCATTGGTTGATTTTTTTCTTTTAAAGATTTCATTCTTATTACTTCACTATTTACCTTTTTAAAATTACTTTTAATTCCTTTAAAAGAAGCACTTAAAAATATCAAATCTTCAGATAAATCATTACTTCTATAATCAAATTTAATTTCTTTTGATGGAATTGTTATTAAATTCCCTTTCTGATCTATGGCCTGGATAGAAAGGAGAACATCTTTAAATTCTCTTCCAAAACATCCAGCATTCATTTTAATTCCTCCGCCGATAGACCCCGGTATACAGGATAAAAACTCAAATCCACTCAAATTATTTTCAGCGGCAAAAATAGATAGGTTATTATCTAAAACACCACTTCCAGAAATAATTACATCTTCTCTTAATAATGATATTCTCCTAAAATTTTTACCCAGCTTTATAACAACTCCATCAAAAGTGTTATCTGAGATTAAAGTATTAGAGCCTGCACCAATGATAAAGATTTTTTCTTTCTTATCTAGTAATTTGAGAAATTTGACTAAATCTCTTAAATTTTCTGCCTTGTAAAAAACTTTGGTCTTTCCTCCAATATTAAACCAGTTTTTTTTTTTTAAATCTTGATCGTAAATTACGTTTTTATCAAAGTCTTGAAACAAATCTTTAAGCTGATGTATCTGCATTACATTAACTCAGGTAATTTTTTCATCCAATTTGAGATTGAACCTGCGCCCATTCCTATAACAATTTTGTTTCCATAAATGTTTTGCTTAAGAAATTTCGCTAATTCAATATTATTTTTAATCATAAATAGTTTTACTTTTGAATTTTTGATTATTTCTTTTGCAAAATCATTATAATGAAAATCTAATTTAATTTTTTCTCCTGCTGTAAAAATAGGACATAATATAATCGTGTCCGCATCTCTAAAACAGTGAGTAAATTCATTTCTTAAATCTTTTAACCTTGATATTCTATGTGGTTGAAAAACACATATTTTTTCACACTTATCAAAAACTTTTTTTACTCCTTCTAACACAGACTTTATCTCTGTTGGATGATGGGCATAATCATCGTAGAAATCTACTCCGTTATATGAAAATATCTTATTAAATCTTCGCTGTACACCTTTAAAGTTTTTTAAACCTTTTTTAATGTTAGACACTGGAATTCCGACAGTAAGAGCAACTGCAATTGCAGCTGTAGAGTTTCTAATATTATGAACACCTAATAGTGGGATCTGAAAGTTTTTTAAGACTGTTTTTTTTTTATTTGGTAAATTTATAAATAAATCAAACTTTGAGAAATGTTTGTTTTGAATAATATTTTTTATCAGAAAATTAGCATTAGACTTAATTCCATAGGTAAAAAAATTTTTATTTTTGATATTTTTAATCAATTCTTTGTTAATTTTATCATCAATACAAATAAAAGATTTTCCAAATGATGGTACTTTTTTTAAAAAGTGTAGAAAATGATTTTTTAAATCCTTAATAGATTTATAAAAATCCATGTGCTCTCTATCAATGTTTGTTATAATTGAATATGTGGGAGAAATATGGGTAAAACTTCCATCTGACTCATCTGCCTCTAATATAGACCAGTCACTCTTACCTAACTTCGCTGTGCTCTTTATTGAGTTTATTATACCTCCATTGATTATAGTAGGATCTAACTTAGTATTTTCAAAAATAGAACTTACCAGAGATGTCGTTGTTGTTTTACCATGGGAGCCAACCACAACAATATTTTTCATTAAAGAAACAAGATTTGCTAACATCTTACCTCTTTTTATTACTGGTAATTTTTTTCTTTTAGCCTCTAGTAATTCTGGATTACTTTTTTTTATTGCAGAGGAAGTTACTACAATTGTAACATCTTTCATGTTTTGTTTTTTGTGACCAATAAAAATTCTAACACCCTGTTTTTTTAATTTTTCAATATTTTTATTCTTATTGATATCACTTCCTTGAATTTGAAAACCTTTTGCTTTCATAATTAATGCAAGACCACTCATACCTATTCCACCTATACCTATAAAATGAATAGTCTCTTTTTTAGCTAATTCAATTTTCATTAATAGTTTCCAGTATTTTTTTGTTTATATTATTCCATGAGTTTTGGAAATTATGTTTTTCTAAATTATCTTTTTTTATGTTGTATTCAGACTTATTTATAATTACGTGATCTAAAAACTTTTCTAAATTAATAATATTAAAGTCTTTTTGAGTCATAATCCAACAGCAACCTAAGTTTTTATAAAAATTTGCATTTTCAAATTGGTGATTATCTTTTGACGAAACCAAAGGAACAGCTAGAAATGGTTTATTCATGATTGATAATTCTGCTAAAGTGGATGCACCAGCACGAGTAATACATAGGTCTGATTGATGTATGAAATCTGCTAAATTTTCCTCAAAATCAAAAATAGTATTTTCAATTTGAGCCTCATCATAAATATTTTTCAAATTATCAATATTACTTTTATGAGTTTGTTGAATAATTTTGATTTTATTTTTTTTTGATAAATTTACGATAACATCTTTTATGATGTTGTCAAAAATCTTTGCTCCTTGACTTCCGCCCACAACTAAAAGACAAAATACTTTATTTTCTTTTTTGATTTTGTTTTTATCATAAAAATTTTTTTTAACTAGCGGAGATATTATTTTAATTTTATGCTTAAATTTTTCAGGAAAGTTTTTCAAATTTTTTGTATAAGAAAAAATTTTATTACAAAAGCCTAAAAAAAGTCTATTTGCTCTGCCTAAAATGATATTTGGCTCAAGTAGGTATATCTTTTTTCCTAATAATTTTGCACCAATACAAACAGGTAATGTCATGTACCCACCTGTTGAAATAACAATATTAATTCTATTTTTTTTTAAAAATAAGACTGCTTTAATCACCAAATAAATTAGATAAAATATTTTAAAGATAAAAAATATATTTAGATTTAATTTAGGAGTGTTTATCAAAACAATATCATTTTTTTTTTCATCTAAATATTTTAACCCTCTCAAATCGGTAGAAATAAAAACATTAAAATTTAGATGTAAATGTTCATATAGAATTTTAGCTGGCACTACATGTCCTCCTGATCCTCCTGTTGAGATTAATATATTTTTCATCCTATTATTTTTCTTTTTGTTAAATTTAAAATTATTCCAGACATGATAGAGATGCTCATTATTGATGATCCTCCATAGCTTAAAAATGGCAAAGTCATTCCAGTCGTTGGAAATAATCTAATATTTACTCCTATGTGAATCATTGCTTGCATGAGTATTAAACTAATTGATCCAGTTAATATTAGCTTAATCTTTTTATCATTTTCGCTGTAAACTTTTTTTAAAACTGAAATTATCAATATTAGATAAGTCAATAAAATTAACATTATAAAGATTACTCCAAACTCCTCTGAAATTACTGAAATAATATAGTCAGTGTGAGCTTCAGGTACTCTGTTTTTTAATGTTCCCTCCCCAATACCTTTTCCAAAAAAACCTCCACTTATTATAGCTTCTAATGCTTTATCTGATTGAAAATTATGAGTGCCCATTTCAGGATTAAAAAAAGAAAATAATCTATCTTTTATATATTTAAATTGTGGCAAGTAATTAATGATGGTTACTATTGCGATTAATGAAATAAAAAAAAATAGGCTCAAGAAAAATATACTTATGCCAGAAATAAAAATCAAAACTAACCAACTAAAACCGATCAAAAGAGTTTGGCCAATATCTGGTTGAAGTATCAAAAGACTCGATATCAAGATAGTTAACAAAAAAGTTAAAAAATATTTAAAATTTAAATTAGTATATTTTTGAGAGCAAATTATCATACTAATTATTACTATTAAAAAAGGCTTCACAAATTCAACAGGTTGTATTCTTGGCAATACCAACAAATCAATCCATCTCTTTGAACCTTTAATCTCTACTCCAATTATAGGAACAAGTAATAACAAAACCAATGATATGCAGAAAAATATTATGGAAATTCTATAAATTTCTTTCTTAGGTATAAAAGAAAGGAAAAAAATTAAAAAAAAACCAAAAAAAACAAATACTGTATGTTTAAAAAAAAAGAAATATGTATTTGTATCTAATTTATCGGATGCAATTAGAGAAGTTGATACAAGGGAAAAAAATAAACCCACCAAAAATAAAATTAAGATCAAGGATAAAATAGGTTTATCAATACTTTTCCACCATTGATAAAAAGAAATATAACTAAATAATTTTTCTTTCATCGAAATATCTTTTTATTAATTTATTAAAATATAAACCCCTTTCCTCGAAATTTTTAAAACTATCAAATGATGCAGAGGCTGGACTAAATAAGATCGTATTATTTAAGTGTTTCTTTTTATGAATACCTTTAAAAATTGCTAATAGTGCAAGATTTAAATTTTTAAACTTTTTTAATTCAGTCTTATCCTTTAAATCTGTTGAAAATTTTTTATAGTTTTTACCAAAGATATAAATCTTAATATTTTTAAAATATTTTTTTGATAACAATAATTTATCATTTTTTTTTGGAATACCACCAATTAGCCAATGAATATTTTCATACATTTCTAACAATTCTTTCGAGGATGAATAACTTGTTGATTTAGAATCATTAATTATGACTAATTTTTTTTTGTTATAGATAATTTTCTGTCTATAATTCAATCCTTTAAATTTATTAATGCTTTTTAATATCTCATTTTGTTTTACATTAAATTTTTTTACCATTTCTAAAACAAATGCAAGATTTGCTTGATTTGATCTTGAGAAAAAATATTTGTTTGTAATTTTTTTTAAAACAAAATTATTTAATTTTGTATCTACATTTACTAGTTTGAACTTGGGCTTTTTTATTTTAATTCTTTTTTGAATTAGATGATCGTTTTTATTTACAAATCCAACTGCATCTCTTTTATGATTATTAAAGATTTTAAATTTCGCATTTATATAATTATTTAGATTGCCATGTCTCTCTAAATGATCTGGTGCGATGTTAAGTATGGCTGTAAATTTTGATGAGAAAATCTTACTATATTCTAATTGGTAAGAGGAAGCTTCAATTACAAAAATTGTTTTTTTTGAAATCTTTTTTATAGATAGTATTGGTCTACCAATGTTCCCTACTAGTCTTACATCTTTTTTTTGATCTTTTAGGATATCATACAAAAGTTTGCATGTAGTAGACTTTCCATTAGTACCAGTTATTGCAAATGAAACATTTCTATATAATGAGCAAAAAACATCTAGATCTGTATAAATATTCTTATTTTTTTTTTTAAGTAAATTTTTTAACTTACATTTTTTTATATCAATTCCTGGGCTTAATATAATTATATCAAATTTGGTTTTTAGTAATTTTTTAAAATTGAGAGTTTTTTTTTTAATCGACTTATTTATTTTAAGATTCGGGTTATCATCAAATAAATAAACATCATTTTTATTTCTTAAAAAATTGAACGATGAGAGGCCACTTTTTCCTAATCCATAAATTAGAATTTTTTTATTAAAGAAAATTTGTGAATTATCACTCATTATCTTAGTTTTAACGTAGCAAGTCCTATCATCGCTAAAATAATAGAAATTATCCAAAATCTAATTACAACTGTTGATTCAGGCCAACCTTTCTTCTCAAAATGATGATGGATTGGTGCCATTTTAAAAACTCTTTTACCAGTAAGTTTAAATGATATTACTTGCACAATCACTGAAACCGCTTCAAGAACAAATAAACCTCCAGTAATTGCTAAAACTATTTCATGTTTTGTTATTATACCAACTGCTCCTAGAGAGCCACCCAAAGACAAAGATCCAGTATCTCCCATAAAAATTTTTGCTGGGGGTGCGTTGAACCATAAAAAACCTAAGCAAGAGCCAATGATGGCTCCACAAAAAATTGAGACTTCTCCAGTTCCTTCTATGTAAGGAATTTGTAAATAATTTGAAAATACAACATTTCCTGTAACATAACTTATAAATGCAAAACAAGCTGCAACAAGTATTACCGGCACTGTTGCTAATCCATCTAATCCATCAGTGAGATTTACAGCATTCGATGAACCAATAATTACAAATATTGAAAAAGGTATAAAAAACCATCCCAGATTAATGATAAGATTTTTAAAAAAAGGAAAGTATAGATTTGTTAAATCTTGATAATCATTAAAGTAAACATAAAAACTTACACCAATTATTGCTAGTATTATTTGAAAGGTAAATTTTATCTTTGATGAGATACCTGAAGAGTTACTATATTTTATCTTTTTATAATCATCGAATGCTCCAAGTAGACCAAAAGAGATTGCGATATACATACAAAATAAAACATTTAAATTCGATAAATCAGCCCAAAATAATACTGATATCAACAAACCAAACAAAATAATTACTCCACCCATTGTCGGAGTTCCAATTTTTTTAACTATATGATCCTCTGGACCATCATCACGGATAGGATTTAAAATTTTTTGTTTTGAAAAAAATTTTATAAAAGACCCTCCTATAATTAAAACAATAAACAATGAGGTAAAAAAAGATAAACCAGTCCTAAATGTTAGATATTTAAATACATTTAAAAAACTGAAATTATCAACAAAATTTAGTAAAAATTGATAAAGCATTTAATTTAAACCCTTCAAGTTATTGACTATACTGTTGAAACCTGTCGCATTTGAGGCTTTAATCATTAAATAATCATTATTATTTAAATCTTTTTTAATTAACTCAAAAATTCCTGATTTATTTTCTAAAATTCTTCCTCTTTTTACTTTCACAATATTATCGAATATTTCTCTTACCATTTTTCCCATAACAAATACTTTATGAATATTTGTCTGATTTATTAAAGGAACTATTGATTGGTGAAGTTTTTTTGAATGTGAACCAAGTTCCATCATATCTCCAAGCAAAAGATATTTACGATGTTTTTTTGTATCTATATTGTCATAATTTTTTAAGGCTGATTTTAAAGATAGAGGATTAGAATTATAACTTTCATCAATTAAGTTTATTTTTTTGTTACCTATCTTTATTGTAGAATGATCTCCTCTTCCTGCTGGACTTCTAAAATCTAAGAAAATTTTTTCATTAAGTTTAAGCACATCTTTGTAAATACTTATTACACTTAAAGCGCTTAAAATATTATAAATATTACTTTGAAAATTATTAGAAATTATAAAATATTTAAACTTATCATAAAGTTTAACTTTAATTTTAAATGCCTTTTTAACTTTTTTAATATTAAACAACTTAACATTTGCTTTTTTAGTTTTAATCCCAAAAGAAATCACATTAATATTATTATTTTCAGCAATTTTTTTATGTAATTTGAAAAAACTATCATCAGCATTCAAGACAACAAAACCATTGGGTAATATATTTTTTATTATCTCTGCTTTAGCTAAAGCAATTTGTTTAATATTTTTGAAATTTTTTGCATGTGCATAATTTATGTTGGTTATCAAGCCAACATTCGGTTTTATAATATTTGTTAAATTATCTATTTCTCCTTTTTTATCCATACCAACCTCTAAAACTCCAAATTCATTACTATGTTTTAAATTAAGTAAACTTAATGGAACTCCAAATTTATTGTTATATGATTTTAGAGAAATACTAACACTAGAAATCTTTCCTAACACATTGCCCAATAATTCTTTGAGAGTAGTTTTTCCACAACTTCCTGTGATAGCTATAATATTTGTATCGATATTTTGTCTAAATATTTTTGAAATTTCAGTCATAAATTTTAATGTATTTCTTACTTTTATCTGACGTTTGCTATCGAATTTATTTTGAACTTTATTTACTACAACTAATGATGCTTTATTTTTAAATGCCTCTCCAATATATTTATTTCCATTATTTTTTTTTCCTTTAATAGCAAAAAAGATATCATTCTTATTTACCTCTTTGGAGTTAATTCTTGCCTTATCTACTTTTACTAAAGGAATCTTATTTTTGATTTTCGATACTTCTTTAAAAATATTTATCTTTAAGTTTTTTGATAAATTTGTATTCTTTAGTTTTATTGAATCTAAAATAATTTTTTTGTCTGAAAAATAAATTTTCTTTTTACCAAAATCTTGTGTTTTCTCATGACCTTTTCCAGCAACCAACAAAATATCACCTGTATTTAAATTTTTGATGGCATCAGAAATAGCTTTTTTTCTATCAGGAATTTCTTTTATCGAAGTTCCTTGAATACCCTTTTTAATATCATCTCTTATTTTTCTTGGATCCTCAAATCTAGGATTATCATCTGTTAAATAAATTTCGTTAGAATAATCACATGCAATCTTTCCCATTTTAAATCTTTTATTTTGATCTCTGTTTCCACCGCAACCAAAGAGTAAAATTATTTTTTTATTTGGAAATTGCTCTTTTAAGTTTGAAAGACATATTCTAAGTGCATCTGGTGTATGTGCATAATCAAGTATTACTTTAGACCTATTTTTGATTTTACCTATTTTTTCAAGTCTTCCATCTATTGGCTTAAGTTGTGATAAAACATTTAGAATCTTGATTAAACTTATATTGCTATTTTTTGCTGCAATAATCGCCATTAAAATATTTTTTAATTGTATTTTTCCAATAAGATTTAAATTTATTTCTCTTGTTAGATTATAATATCTAATTTTTAATATTTGTTTCTCACCTCTATAACTATGAGATAAAATTTGAAATTGATTTTTACTATTATTTAAAACCTGTAATTTCAATTTTCTAGAAATTGTGATTTTTTTTATTCTTTTAAATTCTGGTAATGTTTCATCTGTTATTACATTTCCTTTCTTTCCTATCAAATTTTCAAAGAGGTAAAGTTTTGCTTTAAAATATTCCTTAAAATTTTTATGATAATCTAGGTGATCTTGAGATAAATTTGTGAAAATACCAGATGAAAACTTTAGACCATCCAACCTATGTTGAGTTAGACCATGACTGGATGCCTCCATAATTACATTGTTAATTTTTTGAGATTTTAATTTAGATAATATTTGTCCCATTCGAATTGGGTCTATTGTGGTGTTTGGTAAATTGAATCTAATATTTTTTGATCTTACACCTAATGTTCCGATTGAGGCGACTTTTATTTTGTTAAGTTTTAACAATTGAAAATAAAAATCTGAAACAGATGATTTTCCATTTGTCCCAGTTACAGCAATTAAATTATTTGGTTTATTCTTATAAATTTTAAAAGCGATTTCTGCTAAAAGTTTTCTTATATTTTTAGTATGAATGAATAAAATATCCTTTTGAAGATTTGTAATTCTTTTTTCGCTTATAATAATTTTAGAGCCTTTTTTTATTGCACTAGAAATGAATTTATTTCCATCAAAATTATTCCCTTTTATAGCAAAAAAAATATTATCTTTTTTAATATCTTTTGAATTGAATGAAATCCCTGAGAAAAAAAAATTTTTTTTACTATTATCTATATTGGTAAAATAATTGCCTAATAACATTGTTAATTAATTTGCGCGTATTTTGTGGCTAAAATAGGCCCAATCTTTTCTATAATTTGACCAACAACTTCAACTGAAGTCCAACCCGCAGTATTAAAAGGAGTTCCTTTGTATTTTATTCCTGATCCATCTCTATAATTATAAACGTACTCACTATTTGTTTTAGGCTCATCCAACATTACTACCAAACTATACTTGGGGTTTGAGGCTGGAAATACTGATGCAAAAGTATTAATTTTTTTTCGGGAATATCCACCCTCTAAAATTTTTTCTGCGGTACCAGTTTTCCCTGCAACCTCATAACCTTCTACGTTAGCTAGAGTTGCCGTGCCTTCTTTTGTAGTTACAATTTTTCTTAATATTGAAACAAGATTTGATGAAACATTTTCCTCTAAGACTCTATCCCCTTTAACATATTTTTCTTTTTTTAAAAGAGTTGGATTGATCCTAAAACCACCGTTAGCAATAGTAGAGTAAGCGCTAGTTAATTGTAAAATTGTAGTAGTTATTCCATGTCCATATGAAGTTGTTGCAAGCTTACATTTTCCCCAATTAAAAGATATTGGCTTGCCCATTTCCTCAATATCAAACTGTATTGAGTTAATTAACTCGAGATCATTTAAAAATTTTTTATATTTTTCTATCCCGATTGCTTGGCCGATTCTTACTGAACCTATGTTGCCTGAGCGAATTAGTATTTCTTCAGCAGTTAAGTTAGAGGGAATTTTTTTGTCGTATTCACTTATTTTATTTTTTCCACAAGTAATACTTTTTTCTAAATCTTTAAATTCAGTATTTGGCTCTATTATCTTTTCATTTAAGGCTGCTGCCAAGGTAAAGGTTTTAAAAACAGAACCTAACTCATAAACACCTTTGGTTGCTCTATTAATGTAATTAACATCTGTAATATTTTCTCTTAAATTTGGATCAAAATCAGGCAGTGAGATAATTGATAATATCTCACCATTATTAATATCCATTAAAATCGAAGCACTACCTTTGGTTTTGAATATTTCATTAAACCTTATTAACTCCTCTCTTATTAAAAACTGAATATCTTTATCTACAGTAAGTTGAATAGATTTATCGTTTTTTTTTAAATCTAAATCTAATGATTTCTCTAACCCAGAGATCCCTAAATTATCTTCATCAATTTGTCCAATTATGTGACTAAATAAATTTTTTTGGGGATAAATTCTTGTAAGATTTTCATGTGGTTTTATTGATTTATCACCCAACATCATAATTTTCTCATAATTCTCCTCTGAAATTTTTTTTTCAAACCAAAAAAATTTATCTTTTGAAAGTTTGGAACTGATTAATTCAAAATCTTTATCAGGAAAAATATATTTCAGATTAAGTAACAATTTTTTTTTATCTATCACTTCAACTGGATTTATTCCAATATCTATAGAATTAACAGTTTTTGCCAAAAAATGATTGTTCCGGTCTAAGATATTTGCTCTTTGAATTTTATTAAAAGAGTCATAATTCTTTAAAATATTAGAGTTTAAATCTCTAGATCCAAGATGAGTTAGATGAATACAATAAATAACAGAAATAAGAAAAAAAATAAAAAAAATAAATGCAACTCTATTAAATCTAATATCAAAGTTTTTATCGTTTTTAAATTCATATTCTTCTTTGTTTTCCTGGAGAATAAACTTCATATTGTTATTTTTCACTATCTATAATTTTGACATCGTTTGTAAGAATTTTTTCTCTCGTGAATTCAATAATTTCAATTTCATTTATACTCTTTTGAGTCAACTTATTTTCAAAATAAATATTTTGATAACTTATCAGTTTTTCTGGAGAGCTTAAATAATCGAATTCAAGTTTTACATTATCTAATTCTAAATTTAAATCTGATATATTCTCTTTTAAACTAAACAATTCTTCATCAATTTTCTTCGTAGAATTTTTTATAAAAGTGGTAATTATAATAAGTGAAAAAATTAAAATAATAGTTAAAATTTTTTTCATAATTCAAGTCCAAGATTTTCAATTTCTATTAGATCTTTAAATTTGTCTAAAATATCGGTTTTAAAATCGTAGAAATTTTCCTTTTTTATTAAGTACCTTAATTTCGCAGACCTAGAAGGAGGATTTTCTTTTAGTTCTCGATTTGATGGCACTATTGGTTTTTTTTGATGTAATTTAAATAAAATTTCTTTATGTATTTGTTCGGGTTGGTATCTGGATACACTTTTATGTTCTGAGAGACTTCTGAAGAAATATTTTACAATTTTATCTTCTAAAGAATGAAAAGTTACAACAACTAAAAGACCATCCTTTTTTAAAACCTTAGCTGCATAGATCATTCCATGAATTAACTCACTTATTTCTTTGTTAACAAAAATTCTTAATGCCTGGAAAACTTTAGTTGCAGGATGAATTTTTGTATTATTTCTTTTTTTTGATTTTTCAATAATTTTTACTAAATGAGGGGTATCTACTTCTTTTAACAATCTGTCTTTAAGAATATTCTTAACGATTAATTTTGCGTCTCTCTCGTCGCCAAAAGATTTAAAAATTTTAATAAGGCTTTTTCCATCTAATTTATTTATCACTTCTTTGGCTGAAAATTCATTTAAACCCATCCGCATATCCAATGAACCACTAGAATTAAAAGACAGTCCTTTTTTTGGATCTTTAATCTGTGTGAATGAATAACCTAAATCAAATAATACACCTTTTACATTTTCATTTTTGAGTTTTAAATTTCCTAATTTACTAAAATTTAAATTTTTAAAGATAAATCGATCTGGAAATTCTTTTTCAATTTCTTTTGCAACTTTTAAACTTTCAGAGTCTCTATCAAACCCAATTACTTTGTTGTTATTATTCCTTAAAATTTCTCGAGTGTAACCACCTTGACCAAAAGTGCAGTCGATAAATGTGCCACCATATTGAGGGGAAATAATGCTAATAATTTCTTTTAGCAGTACTGGATAATGTTTTGTTTTATCCTGTACTATGGTGGCTTCCATTTATTTTTACGAAGACCATTAATTTTTTTGTCTTCTTAAAAATGCTGGTATCTCTAAATCGTCCTCTTCATTCTCATTTTCTTGCGACAACAGATTTTCTTTAGAAGAGGCCTCATTTTCAGAGCTAAATAAGTCTGGTGCATCATTATCTACTCCAAACTCTTTTAGATCATTTTTTATCTCATCTACATTAGTTGACTCACCAGCAGCCTCTTGAGTAAAAGAACTTTCTTCATCCTCATTGGTGTTTTCAACTAAGTTTTCAACTTGTTGATTTTTTAATAATTCCTCATGGTATTGATCATTAATTTGATTAATATTATCATTCGCAACAGTTTCACTAATATTTTCAGTCGATATCTCATCCTCTAATTTCAATGCATTAGCACCACTTGATATTGGCGTGCTAGTTGAAAAATTAAAAGAAGTATTAGATCCTAGATTTGAAAAATCAGAATATCCAGGATTTCTATTTTGGATTCTATGAACCATATTAATTACTGATTTTGTTTCGGGTTGTTGTCCATCTAAAGCCGTTGCAACAATTGATACTCTAATTTTACCCTCAAGAGATGGGTCAGTTATTGCACCTATAATTACTTCTGCATCAGCCTCAACTTCAGATCTTATTTTGTTAACAACTTCATCAACTTCAAATAACTTAAGATCTTTGCCGCCTGTAATATTGACAAGTAATCCTTTTGCACCTTTGAGAGTATAGTCATCAATTAAAGGATTGCTGATTGCCATCTCAGTAGCTTTCATAGATCTACCTTCACCCTCAGCCTCTCCAGTTCCCATCATAGCTTTACCCATAGATGCCATAACCGTTTCAACATCAGCAAAATCTAAATTAATAATCCCAGGTCTTACCATCAGATCTGTCACACTTTGAACCCCATGCATTAAAACATTATTTGATAGATTGAACGATTCCTCAAATGTAGTTTGTTCATTAGCTATTTTAAATAAATTTTGATTGGGAATAACTATTATAGTATCAACATGTTTTCTTAACTCTTCAAGACCAATTTGTGCTCTTCTCATTCTTGATGGACCTTCATACAAAAATGGTAATGTCACAACCCCAACAGTTAGAATATTTAATTCTTTTGCAGCTCTGGCAATTACATGTGCAGCACCAGTTCCTGTTCCACCGCCCATTCCAGCTGCTATAAAAACCATATTTGCACCTTGTAAAACATTAACGATATCATTCAAAGACTCATCAGCTGCAGCTTGACCTATGTCAATTTTTGCACCTGCTCCTAGACCTTTGGTTAAATTTAAACCAATTTGAATTTTTGATTTTGCTTTACTATGTTTAAGATCTTGTGCATCAGTATTAACAGCAATGAATTCCACTCCTTGCATTCCATTTTCAATCATTTCATTAATTGCATTTCCACCTGCGCCACCCACTCCCATTACCAAAAGTCTTGGTTGTAACTCTCTAATCTCAGGAGTTTTAAAATTAATTGTCATCTTGTTTTCCCCCTCTTTTTATTTATTTAATTGATTCTCCCATTTAAGACTTGCACGATTTAAATTTGCTTTTTTTCTTGCAGTGACCTTAAATTTTTCAAAAATTGTTGGTTCCCATATTTGAAAGGTTTTACCTTGACCAACAAACACCATGCTATTTTTTATTTTTGCATGTTTTAGTAATTTTGGCGTAAGTGAAATTCTTCCCTCGCTATCAAATTGTAAATTTATGCTTTCTGATAATATTGATGTAGCAAAAAAATCTCTTTTTTCCTCAAATGGATTAAGGTTATCTATTGAATTTGAAATTTTTTCAACTCTATCTTGGGGCCATGCTTCTATTGATTGATTATTAAATGAAGGATAACAAATAACACCGTTGTATCCTAAATTAGATAAATAAGATCTAAAGCTAGCTGGCACCGACACCCTTCCTTTTTTGTCTAATTTGTTTTCGTAGGTTGATAAAAACATAAACCATAAATTCCTTTATCCCCTTTATATGGGAATATTTGGGATATTATGGGTTTTTATTCCGTGTGTCAATACATACAATTAAGAGTTTAAATAAGCAAATCCGAGTAATTTCTATTAATAGATTATAAATATTTTTGAAAAGGAAAAATTTGCCAGATAAACTATAAGCCGGGTTCTGTCATTTAAACCTATCATTTCTCTAGGTTTGAAATCACTTTCAAACTCAAGCGACTAACCCAGGTGACTAGCCAAGGATGGCTTTTAGTTTTTCATCAATGTCACCTCTACTTAGTCTTGCTCCCAGTGGGGTTTTCCAGCGTTCATTGTTACCAATAGAACCGGTGTGCTCTTACCACACCTTTTCACCCTTGCCATGTTATGGCGGTTTATTTTCTGTGGCACTATCCCTAGGGTTGCCCCCGCCAGGTATTACCTGGCACTGTATCCTTGCGGAGCCCGGACTTTCCTCTTAAATTTCTTTAAGCGATAAGTCATTTATCTGGCATAAACAATCTATAATTAAATCAATTTTTTTCAAGAATAATTATCAAAATTTAGATAAATTCCTGCTAATTAATAAGCATTCTTTGTCGGAAATCCCATTTATCACTGTTTGTCTGAAGTGTCTTTGAAATGCGCTGATTAAAAATTTTTTTTTTATAATATTATTTTTTTTAGAAATTTTGAAATATCCGATTTTATTCAAATTTTTAATAAATTCACTCTCTTCAACAAAATTTAATGTAAATAATCTTTTTTTTTTTAGTTTATTTTCATCTAAGTTGTGCCATTGAGATAATTTAGATTTTGCAAATTCTTTCCATGGAAATTTTTCTCCAGGATCTTTTTTACGTTCAGGAGCAATATCAGAATGCCCTAAAACATTTTTTTGATTAATTTTGTATTTCTTAATTAAATACCTTAACAATTTTTTGGTTGAAGTTATTTGTTTCTTTGAAAAATTTTCGTATTTATTGTCATGACCAGAGTTTTGAATTTCAATACCAATAGAATATCTGTTTAAAGATTTAAAACCCTTCCAGCTTGATTTCCCAGCATGCCAAGCTTCATAAAGTGGAGGGACTAAATTTAATACAGATCCATTTTTTTTTACAAAATAATGTGAACTAACTTTTGACTTAGCATTACAAAGTCTATTTATTGCGGATAATTCTTTTTTCATACCGGTATAGTGAATAATTATAAATTTTATATTTTTTCTGTTTCTTTTGATCAAATTAAAATTAGGTGAATAATTTAATGATATTTTAGGCCACATTTAAGCTATAATTATGATTAATTCTTATTTTAATTTAACTTACATTGTAATATACAGATCTTAAAA
Source organism: uncultured Pelagibacteraceae bacterium (assembly GCA_902572925.1). Taxonomy (GTDB): domain Bacteria; phylum Pseudomonadota; class Alphaproteobacteria; order Pelagibacterales; family Pelagibacteraceae; genus Pelagibacter. Next base: position 26,508 of record CACGHT010000001.1, read on the forward strand.
TGATTAAAAAAATACTAATAATTCTAATTACAACTTTAACGCTAACTGTAAATCTTTATGCTGGTTCTGATGGTGAGCTCATTTTGAAAAAAAATGAACCTTCTAAAGTTAAAGATTGTTCTGAGACCTTTAACAAGGCATCTTTTGCTCTTAATAAGGGATTAGATAAAATAATTTTTAAACCAGTTTCAAGTGTCTACAGAGTTTTACCATCACCAATTAAAACAGGAGTAAGCAACTCATTAAATAATTTATCAAATGTTGTTACAATCCCTAATAATGTCCTTCAGGGTGAATTTAAACTAGCAGGAATTAATACTGGCAGATTTTTGATTAACACAACTGTTGGTGTTTTAGGTTTAATTGATGTAGCAACATATCTTGGTTTTACTGAATATGTTAAAGAGGATTATGGACAAAGTTTAGCTTCACATGGAGTTGGTCCTGGTTGTTATTTAGTATTACCTGTGTTAGGGCCAACCACTGCTAGAGATACAATTGCCTCATTAACAAATTTTATTGGTGGAGATGCTTGGTATAATGTGACTGTGAGAAATGACACACACTATTTTAGAGACATTGACTATTATGCATCAAGAGTAACTGCGGGTGTAGATTTTAGAGCTAAAAATTTTGACTCGATTGAAAATTTAGAAAAAAATTCATTAGACTTTTACGCTTCTGTAAAAAGCCTTTATTTGCAGGATAGACAACAAAGAATCTTAAATAGTACAAAAATTATTGAAACTCAAGACGATAGTGATTGGGAAGAAATAGAAACACAATAATTTCATTAATAAAAGATGAAAAAAAAATTGTTAATATTTTTAATTGTTTTTTTTTCATATCCTACCTTTTTACTATCGATAGAGCCAGATATATTTGTGCAGTCTACGGTTAATAGAGCTTCAAAACTATTAGGTGAAGATATTTCTAAAAATGAGAAAATAGAAAAGTTAAAATTAATTGCAAAAGAAACAGTTGATATAAAGGGTATTGGTTTTTATACTCTCGGTGCAAAAAGAAAAAGTCTTAGTAAAGAAGAAAAAGAGAAATACTCGTCATTATTTGAAGAATATTTTTTAAAAAGTTTCTCTAGTAGATTGGCAGAATATACAAATCCTGAAATAGACGTTATTAATAAAGAAAAACTTAATGACAATTACACAATTGTAAATAGTGTTTTGAAAGCTACTAATGAAAGACCTGAAATAAATATTGATTGGAGGATATATACTAAAGATTCTGATAATCCACTTATAAGAGATTTGATTATTGAAGGTCTTAGTTTAGCTAGAACTCAAAAAGAAGAATTTGCTTCTGTTTTAAGTTCAAATGAAGACAATATTAAAGCATTGTTCAAAGTTTTAGAGGAATTTTCTAGTAATTAAGTTTTTGTCGTAAATTTATTTTTTTAAGTTTGGTGGGCCCGCCAGGACTCGAACCTGGGACCAATACATTATGAGTGTACTGCTCTAACCAACTGAGCTACAGGCCCAAACAAATCAGATGTTTACAATGTTTTTCATTACCACGCAAGTTGAGATATTTTATTATTAATTTATAATAGAGTTTTCATTAATATTTAAATATGAATAAAAATATACAAAAACTTTCTATCTACAAACTATTCAATAAATCAAAGAAATATTCAATCAAGTGGAGTAGTTATTTCCAAGTTTATGAAAAAATTTTTTCACGCTACAGAAATAAAAAGATCAAGTTTGTTGAGATCGGAGTTGCTAATGGTGGTTCATTGTTTATGTGGAAAAAATACTTTGGTAACAAAGCAAAAATAATCGGTATTGATCTTAATCCAAAAGCAAAAAAATTAGAGAAAAATGGTTTTAAAATTTATATAGGTAATCAGAGTGATAAAAAATTTTGGGAAAACTTTTACAAAAAAGAGGGTAAAGTTGATCTTATTTTAGATGATGGGGGACACAAAAATTTGCAACAAATTAGTACTGTTCATCATTCATTGCCCTATATTAAAGATGGGGGTAAAATTGTTATTGAGGACACAGGCACTAGCTACGTAAAGAAAGAATTTAATAATCCTTCAAGATATTCTTTTATTAATTTTGCAAAAAATGTTGTTGATGCTATCCACCGAAGATCTCCATTATTAAAAAAAGAATTGAATTTTTATTCAAAAAAGATTTTTTTAGTAGAATTTTTTGAGTCAATAGTCGTTTTTTCAATAGACTCAAAAAAATGTTTCCAAAATAAAGAAGTTCATAATAAAGCCCAAAATGAATGGGCAATCGATTATAGGCATAATGAGTACTTTGGGAAATTAAAATTGAAACTCGATAAAAAATATGGTCTTTTAAATAAAAGAAGCTTTTACAGAAGAATTATTAGAAAAATATTTTATAAAAATTTTATATTCAACTTTCTAGATAATATAAAAATAAAAAAAATATTTAGAGAATTAGAGAATTAAATATAATGGTGGTGGGCCGTGTTGGTTACGCTCCAACTACCCCTGCAATGTCAATGCAGTACTCTACTATTGAGCTAACGGCCCAAATTAACTTTCTAAAAAGCTTTTTAATTGTTTAGATCTACTAGGATGTTTTAGTTTTCTTAAAGCTTTTGCTTCTATTTGACGTATTCTTTCTCTTGTCACAGAAAATTGCAAGCCTACTTCCTCAAGTGTGTGATCAGTGTTCATTCCAACACCAAATCTCATTCTTAAAACACGTTCTTCTCTTGGTGTCAAAGTAGATAATATTTTTGTGGTTGCTTCACCTAAATTTGATTTAATTGCCTGCTCTAGTGGTGCTAGTGCTTTTGTATCTTCTATAAAATCTCCTAAACTACTATCTTCCTCATCGCCTACTGGTTTTTCCAATGATACAGGTTCTTTTGAAATTTTTAAAACTTTTCTTACTTTGTCTAATGGCATACGAAGTTTTTTCGCCAATTCTTCAGGAGTTGCCTCTCTACCAAACTCACTTAAGATTAATCTTTGTGTTCTAACTATCTTATTAATTGTTTCGATCATATGAACTGGAATTCTTATAGTACGAGCTTGGTCAGCAATCGATCTAGTTATCGCCTGTCTAATCCACCAAGTTGCATAAGTTGAGAATTTATAGCCTCTTCGATACTCAAACTTGTCAACAGCTTTCATTAATCCTATGTTTCCCTCTTGAATTAAATCTAAAAATTGAAGACCCCTATTTGTATATTTTTTCGCAATAGAAATAACTAATCTTAAGTTAGCTTCAACCATCTCTTTTTTTGCAATTCTTGACTCTTTTTCACCTTTTTGAACTCTGCTAACTAACTTTTTAAAATCAGTTACTGACATTCCTAGTTTGTGACTAATTTCAACTAATCTTTCTCTAATATTTTTAAACTCTTCTTTATTCTTACTAAAAAATTGTTTCCACAAAGTATTCGTATCTAAAAATTTTTTTAAATTTGGGTTTATTTCGTTACCAATATAAAATTTAATAAATTCATTTCTTGGAATTTTTTGATTCATTGCTAGTCTCAAAAGGTTACCCTCTAATGAAATTATTTTTTTGTTCTCAACATAATGTTTTTGAACAAGTTCTTCTAATACTGATGGAGATAACTGTAGAGATTTTATATTTTCTAAAATATCGTTAACAATTTTTTCATATCCTTTTTCTTTAGCAGATGAGAAAATTTTAGAATTTATGACACATTCTAACTTTTCTTTTTGGTATTTAATTAATTTACGATAATCTTTTGTTAGTAAATGAACAGTCTTCAAAACTTTTGGTTTAATTTCTGACTCCATAGCAGCAAGTGTTGGATTAAAATCATCATCACTATCATCTGATGAATTTTCATCTTTTTCATCTTCTCCGGCATTTTTTTGTTTTGCGCTTGGGCCAGTATTCTCATCTTCCATATAGTTAGTATCTATATCAATTATTTCTCTTACAAGTATTTCGTCACTCTGTAACTTTTGATCCCAATCAAAAAATTGTTGAGCTGTTATTGGGCTTTGTGACAATGCAATTAACATAACATCTTTTCCTGCCTCAATTCTTTTTGCAATCGCTATCTCTCCCTCTCTAGACAATAACTCAACACCACCCATTTCCCTCAGGTACATTCTTATTGGATCATCACTTTTTTCTATTGTTTTACCCTCGTCCTTAGAGGAATTTTCTTTTTTTCTGAGTACTTTAAAGTCTGATTTTTTCTCAACTAATACAATTCCCTCGTTTAATATATGAATAAAAGCTTGTGATAAATTTTCATCTGATAGATTTCTCTTACCTAAAGACTTACTCAATTCTTCATGAGTAATAAAACCTCTATGAGTTCCTCGACCCATTAATCTAGCGAATGATTTAGTAATAATTCTTTCCACAGCAATTTAAGTTTGAGAGACTTATATAATATCAAATTAACAAAAATCCATTGCTAATTTATTCAGATTAGTTGGTTTTTCTCTCATTTTTTAGCTCTTTTAGCTCATTAAATGTTGTTTCACTTAAATCTTTTGAAAACTTCGATTCTAATTCTTGGATTCTTAATTCTAAATCATGATTAAATAAATCTTTTGAAATATCATCCAGAAGCTCTACCACTTGATTATCATTTTTAGTTTTATTTTTAAGAATATGTTTAATTGGCGCAAACTTATTTATCTTATCTAACAATTGTTTATCAAAATTAAGTTTTTCGATATCAATGGTTTCATTTGATTTTAATTTATTAATTAACGAATTGAATATTTGCTTATTAATTTCTGAAAATAATTTGATATTTTCTACTAAATGTATGTTTGACTGAAAAAGAGATAAATTATTCAAGAGCAAATATAATAAAGAAAACTCTTTCAACTCAACAGCAGTAATTCCTTGACTTTCATTATAAAATTTTTTTGTTGATTCAAGTGATTTTGTTTTCTTTAAAGAAAACTTATTCTTATTTTGATTGGAATGAGGTGTTAATTCTGCAATTTTCTCTAAAAAAAATTCAAGAACGTATTTTTTGATAAAATTATCTTCAATTGTATTAGCTATTGATCTTAGTTTTTTCTCAAATATTGCCATAGAAGAGGGATTATTTTTAGTTTGTTTTTTATAATGGCTGAAAATAAATTGATGAATTGGTAGTTTGTTTTGTTTTGTAAAATCTAAAAAATAATTTTTACCATTTTTATTTACAAAACTATCGGGGTCCTCTTTGTCTGGTAAAAATAAAAAAGATATTTGTTTTTCAGGTTTCAATTCTTTAATAGAATTTTCTGCTGCTCTTAAAGCAGCTTTATAACCACTTTCATCCCCATCAAAACAAATTATTATATCATCAAAGAACTGATTTAGTGTAAAAATTTGTTTATCAGTTAAAGAAGTGCCAAGATTTGCAACAACGTTTTCAACCCCATTTTTACTTAAACCAACTACATCCATATAACCTTCAACTAAAAAAATATGATCTAACTTATTAGATAATTTTCTTGCTCGGTCTAAATTATAAAGATTTGAGCCCTTTTTAAAAAAATTTGTCTCTGGTGAATTAATATATTTTGCTAAATAATCTAAATTTTCTATTATCCTACCACCCAAAGCAATTGGCTGTCCTGAAATATTGTTAATTGGGAATATTAATCTTCCTCTAAATCTCTCTACACAAGTTTTTTTCTTTTCATCAAAATAAAACAAGCCACTTTCTAACAAAGTCTTTTCACTAAATTCTTTTTTGAGTTCATCAAAAAAACTAGGATTTTTTTCAACAAAACCAATTTTAAATTTTTTAACTTCATCTTTGCTTAATGATCTATTCTTTAAATAATTTCTAGCGTTCGTGAGTTTTTCGTTTTTTAGTAGCTGATCATGATAATAATCAACATACCTGCTATAAATTGATAAATACTCTTTCCAATTTTTTTCCCTTTCCTCATCATGTTTGGTAAAGAGATACGGTTGCATTCCTGCAATATTAGCAAGATATTTTACTGCTTCTCCAAACCTTAAATTTTGAGTTTTCATGACAAAATCAAAAATATTTCCATGCTCTGCAGTTGCAAAACAATGATAAAATTCTTTTTCATCATTGACCGTAAAGGAGGGTGTCTTCTCATTTTTAAATGGTGATAGTCCAACAAACTCCTTTCCTCTTTTTTTTAAAGCTACAACTTTTGAGACAACACTAGAAACTTTAAGACGAGTTTTAATTTCATCTAAGTATGCTTTTGGATATTTCATTATTTATTTAATAATTGTTTTAACAAGACACCTGCTTTTGAAAAATCAATTTCATCAGCATGTTTTTTTTTTAATTCACTCATTACTTTTCCCATGTCTTTAATAGAGTTTGCGCCTAATTTAGAAATAATTTCCTCACATATTTTTTTAGTATCTTCATCATTCAGCTGTTTAGGTAAAAAACTTGATAGAATATTAAATTCGTTTTGCTCAATTTCAAGAAGATCAGAGCGATTATTTTTTTTATAAATATCGATTGATTCGGTTCTTTGCTTCATCATCTTTTTTAATAATTTTTTTATATCCTCATCATCTGTTTCTTTTTTGTTGGGGCCAGACCTGTTTGAGATATCGAGATCCTTAATTGATGATAAAATTAACCTATAAGTTGAGATTTTAATCTTATCTTTAGATTTTAAAGCATTTTTATATTCTGTTTCAATTGTTACTTTTAATGACATAATTTTTAATCTACTTTAAAGACAAAATTCTTCAAAAGAAAAATTGTTTTTTTACAATTTTATAATACATCTCTGTTGCGATAATAAATCAATTATTGTATTAACCTTTAACTTATGAGTTGTAATTGATCAAAAAAGTAAAAAAAGCTCACTTAAAAAATTCTCAAAAAAATACAGGTATTTTAGTTTTAGAAAATAAAAAGATTTTTAGAGGCATTGGAATCGGATACCAAGGCGAAGCAACTGGTGAAGTTTGTTTTAATACCTCATTAACGGGATACCAAGAAATAATATCAGATCCATCTTATGCTGGACAAATAATAAACTTTACATTTCCTCACATTGGAAATGTAGGGACAAACAAAGAAGATTTCGAATCTGATAAAATATGGACAAAAGGAGTTATTTTTAATTCTGAGATAACATCGCCATCGAATTATAGATCTTTTCAACATTTAGATGCTTGGTTAAAAAAAAATAAGATAGTCGGAATAACCGGACTTGATACAAGAAGTTTAACGAATTTTATTAGAGATAAAGGTGCCCCTAGAGGAACCATTGCTCACTCAAAGAAGAATAAATTTCATATTAATAAACTTATCAATTCTACAGTAAAATGGAGTGGCCTAAAAAATTTAGATCTAGCAGAAAAAGTTACTACACAAAAGAATTATGTTTGGAAAGGACTTAAAACTTGGAAAAAAGAGCATGGTTATAGAAAAAATAATCAAAATTCATTTCATGTCGTGGCCATAGATTATGGAATAAAAAAAAATATTTTGAGATATTTTTCTGATTTTAAATGTAAAGTTACTGTAGTCTCCTGTAAAACACCTGCAGAAAAAATTTTATCCCTCAAACCTAATGGTGTCTTTTTATCTAATGGACCCGGAGATCCAGCTGCAACAGGAAGATATGCAATTCAAATAATTCAAAATCTTATTGAAAAGAAAATGCCATTATTTGGTATCTGCCTTGGTCATCAGATACTTGCACTTGCGTTAGGTGGCAAAACAAAAAAAATGAAATTAGGTCACAGGGGAGCAAATCATCCTGTTAAAAATTTGATTAGTGAAAAGGTGGAAATCACTAGTCAAAATCATGGCTTTGAAGTTGTAAGAGAAAATTTACCAAAAAACATTCGGATTACTCATGAATCTTTGTTTGATAATAGTATTGAGGGAATAAGATTAAAAAATAATCCAGTATTCTCAGTTCAATATCATCCAGAGTCAAACCCAGGGCCACAAGACAGTGTCTATTTATTCAAGGAATTTATTAACAATATGAAAAAAAATGCCAAAAAGAAAAGATATTAAAAAAATTTTAGTTGTAGGTGCTGGACCAATTATTATTGGTCAAGCTTGTGAATTTGATTATTCAGGAACCCAGGCTTGTAAGGCATTAAAAGATGAAGGTTATAAAGTTGTATTAATTAATTCAAATCCCGCAACAATTATGACTGATCCAGATGTTGCTGATAAAACTTATATTGAGCCTATTACTTTAGAAGTTTTAGTAAAAATTCTCAAAAAAGAAAAACCAGATGCAATTCTTCCAACCATGGGTGGCCAGACTGCTCTTAATCTTGCAATGGAAGCAGAGAAAAAAGGGATTTTAAAAAAATACAAAATTGAATTAATTGGTGCAAATTCAAAAGCTATCTCCAATGCGGAAGATAGAAAGAAATTTAGAAAAAACATGATTGATATTGGTTTAGATCTTCCGAAATCTGAGATCGTAAACAATATAAATCAAGCATCAAAAGTTTTAGGTAAAATTGGTTTGCCAGCAATAATCAGGCCAGCTTTTACACTTGGAGGTTTAGGGGGTGGAATAGCAAAAAATAAAAAGGATTACCTTAAAATTATCAAAAATGGTTTGCATGAGTCTCCAGTAAGCCAAGTACTTGTAGAAGAGTGCTTAGAGGGTTGGAAAGAATTTGAGATGGAGGTTGTAAGAGATAAAAAAGATAATTGTATAATTGTTTGTTCAATAGAAAATGTAGATCCTATGGGAATACATACAGGAGACTCGGTTACAGTTGCTCCTGCATTGACATTAACTGATAAAGAATATCAAGTAATGCGAAATGCTTCTATTGCGTGTTTGAGAAAAATTGGAGTTGAGACTGGTGGTTCAAATGTTCAATTTGCAATAAATCCAAAAAATGGGCGAATGGTAATAATTGAGATGAACCCAAGAGTATCAAGATCATCAGCCCTGGCATCAAAAGCAACTGGATTTCCCATCGCAAAAGTTGCTGCAAAACTTGCGGTTGGATATACGTTGGATGAATTAAAAAATGAAATTACTAAAGTTACTCCAGCATCATTTGAGCCAAGTATAGATTATGTAGTAACCAAAATTCCAAGATTTACTTTTGAAAAGTTTTCAACTTCTCCCGCAATTCTAGGCACATCAATGAAATCGGTAGGGGAAGCAATGGCAATTGGAAGAAACTTTAAGGAGTCTCTTCAAAAAGCATTGGTATCTCTTGAGACTGGTTTCTCAGGATTAGACAGAATATTCAATCTAAATAAAAGACAAATTGAAAAAAAACTAAGAGAAAATATTCCAAATAAAATCTTACTTGTTGCTGAAGCAATGAGAAAAAAAATCAAGCTCAAAAGAATTTACAATTTATCAAAAATTGATCCATGGTTCTTAAACCAAATTAAAGAAATAATAGAAAATGAAATTAAGATCAAAAATAATGGATTACCTAAAAATTTTGATGATTTTAACCAAATAAAATCAATAGGTTTTTCAGATAAAAAGCTTTCTGAGCTCTCAAATTTATCTGAAGATATTGTGAGAAAAAAAAGAACTGCGCTTAAAATTTTACCAGTATTTAAAAAGGTTGATACTTGTGCTGCAGAATTCAAATCATTTACACCATACATGTACTCAACATATCAAAGAAATTTCTCAATAAATTCAGAATGTGAGGCTGACCCATCAGCTAAGAAAAAAATTATAATATTAGGTGGAGGGCCTAATAGAATAGGACAAGGAATAGAGTTTGATTATTGCTGTTGTCAAGCCAGTTTTGCCTTAAAGGCTGCTGGTTTTGAGACTGTAATGATTAATTGTAATCCTGAGACTGTCTCAACTGATTACGACACTAGTGATAGATTATATTTTGAGCCTTTAAAGGAAGAATATGTTTTCAATATTATAAAGAGAGAGAAAGATAAAGGTAATCTAGTCGGTATCATTACGCAATTTGGAGGACAAACTCCAATTAAATTGGCAAAATTTTTACATGATAATAATCTTCCAATTTTAGGAACTCAATACTCATCTATTGATCTAGCAGAAGATAGAGATAGATTTAGAAAACTTTTAGAAAAATTAAATCTAAATCAAGCTAAAAGTGGAATTGCAAAAAATTTCAAACAAGCAATAGAAATATCTGAAAAAATTGGTTTGCCTTTAATGGTTAGACCTTCATACGTTCTAGGAGGAAGGGCGATGGAAATTGTTTATGAAAAAAGTCAATTAAAAAATTTTGTAGAGGAAGCGTTTAAAGCAGCAGAAAAAAATCCAATTCTTATTGATAAATTTTTAGATCATGCAATGGAGGTGGATGTTGATGCTATATCCGATGGTAAAGAAGTGCATGTGGCTGGCATTATGCAGCATATAGAGGAGGCAGGAATTCATTCTGGGGACTCGGCTTGCAGCTTACCACCTGTTTCCATAAAACCTTTTTTACTAAAAGAAATTGAGAAACAAACGAAAAAATTAGCCCTGGCTCTGAAAGTAAAAGGTTTCATGAATGTTCAATTTGCAATAAAAAAAGATGAAATTTTTGTTATTGAAGTAAATCCAAGAGCTAGTCGGACTGTTCCTTTTGTTTCAAAAGCTAAAGGAATACCCTTGGCAAAGATAGCCTCGAGAGTTATGGCTGGGGAAAAACTCTCAAAATTTAATTTAAAAGATAAATCTAAAGGAATGTTTGCCGTGAAAGAGGCTGTTTTTCCGTTTAATAAATTTCCAAACAGTGATTTATTGTTAGGTCCAGAAATGAAATCAACTGGAGAGGTGATGGGATTTGACAAAAATTTTGGAATGGCATACGCAAAAAGCCAAATAGCATCATCTAATTCTTTACCTACAAATGGACTGGCTTTTTTATCATTAAAAGATTCTCATAAAGATGAAGGTTTAGGGCTTGCAAAAGAACTCTTGAAACTAAAATTCCATTTGTGTGCTACAAAAGGAACAGCTGAATACATTAAAAAACATGGCATGAGTTGTAAAATTATAAATAAAGTAAGTAGTGGATCACCTCATATCGTTGATGTTCTCGACTCCAAAAAAATAGCTTTGGTAATTAATACTGGTGGGGGCAATACAGAACATAGATTAAACGATGCTATTGCTTTAAGAAGAGCAACACTTAAAAATAAAGTGCCCTACTGCACTAATATGTCAACAGCGCTTGCATGTATTGAGGGTATTAAATCACTTAAAACAAAAAAATTAGAGGTAACGTCTCTACAAAATATTTAATCAACTTTCCAATCAGTTTTAAATGTAACATAATTGACTTGAATACATCGTCTTTCCTTAACAATTTTTTTCTTTTCCATACCGTGCCATGTATTTGGACCACTTGTAAATAAATAACCATAATTATGTTTGTAGGGAACTGTTTTAACTTTTTCTAATTTTTCGTTATAAAAATCAGTACCTAATTCCTCAGATTCATTTGCATTATTAACAAAAATGAGTCCTGACATTAATTTTTCTTTAATGTCACAATGTGGCTTTAACCAAAAACCTTCACGATCACATATAACTTCAAGTCTGACATATGAACCCGTTAAATCTTTATTAATCATTTTGGAGATCGTTTCGCATGTTTCTTTAGATTGAAGTTCATTAATGAATTTTACTAAATGTGGAAATTGAGAAGCATTTTCTTTTGTAACAAAACATCTAAATTTGATTGCCTTACCGCCTGAAGCTATGCCTTCTCTAAATTCGGCGGCACCACCATCAATTGCTCTTGTACCATCATAATTGAGATTATGTTTGCTTACATCGGGAATGTCTGCACCTTCTATTTCTTTAATAGCTTCTTGACTTAAGGCATTATTATATTCCCAGTGATTAAATGGTAATTCATACTTTTTTGAGTTTTTCAATATAGAATTAAGAAAAGTCATAATCTTTAAATTGTTTCTCTATATATCCCGATATTCTATCAGTTTCATTAAGTTTTTTATAATTCCATTCTTCTACTCCGTCCCCTAAGTTTTTAATTATTTCTAGGGATTTAAAAAGCTCAAAAAATTTTTTGAAACGAATATTTTTTTTAACAGCTGGCATTTGAGCCACATATATAGGTCTCCCCGACATAGCTGCCTCAGATATCATAGATGTAGAGTCGCAAGTTACAATAATATGATTAGCTAGTTTAAGTGATGACAAATAGGCTTTCTTATCAATATCTTGAATTATAATCTGATCATCATCAAAAAAATTTCGAGCTTTTTCTATAATTCTTTGCGGTGTTCTCATTGAAGGTATAAATATTAGCTGATAACCTTGATTTATGAAATTTTTTTTAGTTTTAATAAAAATTTCCTCAATTATTTCATCATTAAAATCATAATACTTATTTGGGCCACCAGCGATAAACACAATTACTTTTTCTTTTTTAATTCTAGGTTTTAAATAATTAACATTTTCCTCTAACTCTTTTTCGGTAAGATAATGAATTGCTCCTTTGGTTTTAATAACATTTTTCCCCTCAAGACCATCGTGCTCTGGTGCAATAACAAAATCAAAATTATTTAATGATACTTTTGGATCTTGAATATGAATGTTCATAATTTTACTTCCAAATTTTTTTTTTAAAAAGATGGATGGGACTACACTTTTTCTCCCACATGAAATTACTACATTAAATTTTTCTGATATATTATTTTTGAAAACAAAATCTTTTACGGGTGTTAATTTTGGAGGAATCATTTTCCAAAAATTATTTAATTCAATTTTTTCGTGTATAAATTCAAGATTAAGAGCTTTGGCAAGCCCCTCGACTTGGCTAATCATGCCATGCATACCCTCGGTCAATAATAAACCTTTTAATTTAGTCATTTATCACTATATAGCTTTCATATGAGTCAAAATCCAACTAAACACACAAAAGTGTTAATAATTGGGTCTGGTCCTGCTGGATACACTGCTGCAGTTTATGCGGCGAGAGCAATGTTAAATCCAATTTTGGTTTATGGGGCGGAGCCTGGAGGCCAATTAACTACAACAACAGACGTTGAAAACTTTCCTGGATTTGCTGATGTTATTCAAGGTCCATGGCTTATGGATCAAATGAAAGAGCAAGCAAAATCAGTTGGAACAGAAATGATTGAAGATCATATAAGTTCAGTAAATTTAAAAACAACCCCTTTTGAGGCTGTAGGTGACACTGGTCAAAAATATACTGCTGATAGCATAATAATTTCCACAGGTGCCCAAGCTAGATGGTTAAATATTAAATCTGAACAGGAGTTCAGAGGATTTGGTGTATCGGCGTGTGCAACATGTGATGGTTTTTTCTTTAAAGATAAGGAAGTTGCTGTTGTAGGTGGAGGTAATGCGGCTGTTGAGGAAGCAATGTTTCTCACAAAATTTGCGTCAAAAGTAAAATTAATTCACAGAAGAGATAGTTTAAGAGCTGAAAAAATGCTTCAAAAAAAACTTATGGAAAATAAAAAAATTGAAATCATTTGGGATACAGTTGTTGAAGATGTAATTGGAGATAAAGATCCAAAAAATGTTAAAGGAATTAAAGTTAAGAATGTGAAAACAAATAAAATTGATGAAATAAAATTAGACGGTGTTTTCATTGCTATTGGTCATGACCCTGCAACGCAATTATTTAAAGATCAACTTAGTATGGATAATGAGGGTTATTTGATAACAAAACCGGATTCAACAGAAACTAATGTACCAGGTGTTTATGCAGCTGGAGACGTAAAGGATAAAACATTTAGGCAAGCCGTAACTGCTGCTGGTATGGGGTGTATGGCAGCACTAGAGGCTGAAAAGTTTTTATCTCATTAAGGTGAAAAATAATCTCCATGTTTTCTTAGGCGCTACAGTTGCAGATGCAGCAGCCAGACCATTACATTGGGTATATAATCAAAAAAAATTAGGTGTTTATATTAAAGGAAAAAAGGACTTTTCTTTCTTAAAAAATAATAGAAGTCCCTTCTATAATATCAAAACTGGGAAAGTCTCTGGTTACAATGAAATTAGCCAAGTGATGTTTCACACACTATTGGATGGACACGAAAATATAGAGAAACGTTTCAAAAAAAAAATCCTTAAAAACTTTGGCCCTGGAAGTAAATATTGGAAAAATTTAAAACTGAGATCTAAATATAAAAAAGTCAAAGACTGGCGTGGTATAATCAAGGGACCGTGGATACATCAAAATATTATTGAGACGGTAAAAAATATCAAGTTGAAAAAGAAGATCTCTGGTGGTGTAAAAGTCAATGAGTCAGATGGTTTTTGTGCTACTCTTCCATATTTTCTATATGGCTTTGATTTTAAAAGTTTAGAAAAAATTTTCAAAATTGTAACAGTTTCAAAAATAAGTTTTAAATATGCTATGGCAAAATTTTATTTAATAGATTTTGCGTTAAAGGGAGCTGAAGACCCAATTAAAGAATTCATTAAAAAATTCAATAGAAACAATTTTTTTAAAGGAATTGTTGATGACATTAAAAAAATAAGAAAATTTCGAACAAAGTTTGATCCAACTACGATAAAGAAACTAGGTATGGCTTGTAGCTACCCAGGAACTTTTAACAGCTCAATATATACAATTATTAATTCAAAAAATTATAAAGACGCTATTTTAAAAACAATAAAGGCAGGTGGGTGCAATTGTTCAAGAGCAAATTTTACTGGAGCATATTTTGCAGCTTTAAAAGGTATAAATTCTATTCCAAATAATTGGATTAAAAAAACAATTCCAGCAAAAAAGATTTTAAATGAAAAATAATTATTTATTTAAGGCTTCACAAAAAGATTTAATTCTCGACATTGCCTTTTTTAAATTTTTCATGGATGTAGCATAAGAAATTCTAAAATAGCCATCTAAGCCAAAGGCAGAACCTTGGACAACAGCGACATTTTCTTTTTCAAGTAATCTTTGAACAAAATTAGTATCAGTTTTTAATTTTGTTTTTTTATTTAGCAATCCCTTGCAGCTTGGAAATACATAAAATGCACCATTTGGGGTTAAACAAGTTATGCCTTTTATACTATTTAGGCTTTTTACAACAAAGTTTCTTCTGTCTTTAAATGCTTTAGCTCTAGTTTTTATAAATCCTTGTTTTCCATTTAATGCCTCAACAGCTGCAGCTTGACTTATTGAAGACGGATTTGAAGTTGATTGTGATTGTATTTTTCCAATAGCTTTTATTATTTCCTTTGGACCAGCAGCATAGCCTATTCTCCAACCAGTCATGGCATATGATTTACTTACTCCATTCATTGTAAGTGTTCTATCTTTTAGCTTAGAAATTTGAGCAATTGTAAAAAAATTAAAGTTGTCATACCTAACATGTTCATAAATGTCATCAGACAGAATAAAAATTTTTTTATTTCTGATTAAAATTTTTGCTAAGTCATTAATTTCTTTTTTTGAATAACCTGCTCCCGTTGGATTTGATGGAGAATTAAGAATGATCCATTTAGTTTTTTTAGATATTGCTTTTTTTAATTTTTTTGGAGTAAGTTTAAACCCTTCCTGTTCAGTACATTTGATTATTTTTGGTTTTCCTCCAGCTAACAAAACCATATCTGGGTATGATACCCAAAAAGGTGCTGGTATAATTACCTCGTCCCCTTTATTAAGAGTTGCCATAAAAGCATTGTAAAGAACTTGTTTTCCTCCTGTGCCAACAGTGATCTGATCCAAAGAGTAGTTGAGTTTATTTTCTCTTTTAAATTTCTTAATTATAGCTTTTTTAAGTTCAGGTGTACCATCAACAGCAGTGTATTTTGTGTCTCCTCTTTTTATAGCTTTGATCGCAGCCTTTTTTATATTTTCTGGAGTGTCAAAATCTGGCTCTCCAGCTCCTAAACCAATTACATCTTTACCAGCTGCTCTCAATTCTCTAGCTTTCTGAGTAACTGCGATAGTTGGTGATGGCTTAATTCTTTTTAAACTGTCTGATATTATGCTCATTGAAATATAAATTAATTCTACTACGTTCTTTAATATATGGAAAATACATATCAAGATTTAATTACTGATATTCAGAGTAAAAACCCAAAAATCAGTGGAAAACTTGAAGGTGGTAAAAAATTTAAAATTAAATCTGATTTTAAGCCAGCGGGTGATCAACCAGAGGCCATTAAAAAATTAGTAAACGGTGCAAATAAAGAGGAATTTAATCAAGTTTTGCTTGGTGTTACTGGCTCTGGAAAAACTTTTACAATGGCAAAGGTGATAGAGGCAACAAATAGACCAGCCTTAATTCTTGCTCCTAACAAAACTCTTGCTGCTCAACTTTATGGAGAGATGAAGACATTTTTTCCTGATAACGCGGTTGAGTATTTTGTGTCTTATTATGATTACTATACCCCAGAAGCTTATGTCCCAAGATCTGACACATACATTGAAAAAGAGGCATCGATTAATGAACAAATAGATCGGATGAGACATTCAGCAACAAGATCACTTTTGGAGAGAGATGATGTTTTAATTGTGGCCAGTGTATCATGTATTTATGGTTTAGGCTCTGTTGAGGCATATAGTAAGATGACTCTTACACTCCAAAAAAACTACGATTATAATAGAGAACAAATAATAAAGTCTCTAGTTGCGTTACAATACAAAAGAAATGATCAAAATTTTTATAGAGGTACTTTCAGAGCTCGTGGTGAATATTTAGAAATCTTTCCGTCTCATTTAGAAGATAGAGCTTGGCGATTAAATTTGTTTGGTGATAAACTGGAGAAAATTGAAGAGTTTGACCCTCTCACAGGTGACCAAGTTAGAGAATTAAGTTTAGTTAAAATTTATGCAAATAGTCATTACATAACTCCTAAACCAACTATTGAGCAAGCGATTTTAAATATAAGAAAAGAATTAGAAATTACTCTTAAAAAACATAAAGCAGAAAATAAATTGCTTGAAGCTCAAAGACTTGAGGAAAGAACTAAATTTGATCTTGAAATGATTGAGGCAACTGGATCTTGTGCTGGGATTGAAAATTACTCAAGATTTTTGTCAGGTAGAAAACCAGGCGAACCACCTCCTACTTTATTTGAATACTTTCCAGATAATACTTTGATTTTTGTTGATGAATGTCATGTAACAGTTCCTCAGCTTAATGGAATGTACAAAGGTGATAGATCAAGGAAAAGTACGTTAGCCGAATACGGATTTAGACTTCCATCTTGCATGGATAATAGACCATTAAAATTTGAGGAATGGGATCTAATGCGAACACAAACAGTATTTGTGTCAGCAACACCAGGACCTTGGGAATTAGAACAAACAAAAGGGAAGTTTATTGACCAAGTTATAAGGCCAACCGGATTAATTGATCCACCAGTGGAAATAAGACCTGCTAAAAACCAAGTAGATGACTTAATGCATGAATGTAAAAAGGTAATAGAAAAAAATCATAGAGTTCTAGTTACAACTCTTACTAAAAAAATGGCAGAGGATTTAACTGAGTACCTTCATGAAAATGGTGTGAAAGTTAGATACCTTCATTCCGATATTGACACTCTTGAAAGAATAGAAATTATGAGAGACTTAAGGATGGGTGTTTTTGACGTGCTTGTAGGCATAAATCTATTAAGAGAGGGTTTAGATATTCCTGAATGTGCTCTAGTTGGAATTTTAGATGCAGACAAAGAAGGATTTCTAAGATCTGAAACATCCTTGATTCAAACTATCGGAAGAGCTGCAAGGAATGTTGACGGCAAGGTAATTTTGTATGCTGATAAAGAAACAAAAAGTATCAAAAAAGCTATACAAGAAACAGAAAGAAGAAGAAAAATTCAGTTAGATTATAATAAAAAAAATAAGATCGATGCGAAAACAGTAAAAAAAGAAATTAACGATATTCTAGAAAGTGTTTATGAGAAAGATTATGTTAAAATTAGTGAAGGTTCAAACATTGGTGGAAATTTAAAAAAACATTTAAAAGCTTTGGATAAAAAAATGAAAGAAGCAGCCTCCAATCTTGAGTTTGAGGAAGCAGCAAAAATCAGAGATGAAATAAGAAAATTAGAGAGTACTGAACTTGAAATAACATTAAATCCAAAAATAAGACAGTATGATGTTAAAAATAAACTTTATCCCAAAGGAAGATCCACTATGGGTATGCCTGGTACAAAAGTTACCAAAAAAAAAGATAAAAAATGGAAGCACGCAAAATAATCATCACAGGTGGAGCAACAAGAATAGGTGCTGCAATTGCAAAAAAACTTTCAGGTCCAAATAAAGAGTTAGTTCTTCATTTTAATAAATCAAAATCTAAAGCACTAATTCTCAAAAAAAAATTAGAAGGCAATGGAACTAAAGTTTATTTAGTCAAAGGTGATTTAAGTAAAGAAAAAGATATTATCAAAATTATCAAATTAGCAAAATCTAAATTAAAGTATTTTGATTGTCTTGTTAATAATGCTTCGTTATTTGAGAATGATAAATTAGCAAATTTTAATAACAAAAGTTGGGAGAAACATATATCAACCAATTTAAAAGCACCTGCACTTTTAACTAAAGAATTTTCTAAAAATATTAGAGGAAATAATAACAATATTATTAACATTATTGATCAAAGAATTTTTAAACTAACTCCATATTTCTTTTCTTACACTATTAGTAAATCCGGTCTTTATACTTTGACAAAAACGAGTGCTATGAGCCTTTCTCCTAAAATAAGGGTAAATGGTATTGCCCCAGGACCTACTATCAAAAATCAAAGGCAGACTGAAAAACATTTTAAAAAACAATATCTTGCTACTCCTTTAAAAAGACAGGTTGATGTTAATGAGATTTGTAATGCTGTTGACTTTTTTATAAAAAGCAGATCTATTACTGGTCAAGTGCTGGCAATTGATAGTGGCCAAAGTTTAAACTGGCAAACACCAGATGTTCTAGGTAAGGAATGAAAAAAAATAACTTTAAAATTGTTAAAATTGATAAAGGAAAATCTCTTTTCAATTACGAAAAAAAAATCCTTATAAACGAGTTAATACTAGATTTAAAACTTGGATATTATGATTTTGAAAGAGAAAATGCTCAAAAAGTAAAATTTAGCCTTGAAATAGATTATCAAGATAAAAAACCGTCAAATGATAAAGATTTAAAATCAATAGTTAATTATGGAACTATTGTTAAACTGATAAGAAAACTGGTTAAGAAAAAACATTATAATTTTTTAGAGACTCTTGCAGAGGCTGTCTTTGACGAATTATTTAAAGATAAAAGAATTGCTAAGATAATGCTCAAAATTGAAAAATTAGAGATTTTAAAAGAATGCTCATCTGTTGGTATTCAAATTACCAAAAAGAGAAGTCATGATAAGTTCTGATATTGGAAAAGAAATAATAAAAAAAGAACTGCCCTTAATCCCAAAACTTCCTGGTGTTTATAGGATGTTGAACGAAAAAGAAGAAATTCTTTATGTTGGTAAAGCCAAAAATTTACCCAATAGACTCAAAAGTTATGTAGCTGAAAAAAACCATATCATTAGAACCGAGAGAATGTTGTCACAAACTAGAAAATTGGAGATCACAACTACATCTAATGAAAGTGAAGCTTTACTTCTTGAAGCAAATTTAATCAAAAAATATAAACCAAAATTTAATATTTTACTAAGAGATGATAAATCTTTTCCTTTTATATTCATTGGCAACAAAGATAAATGGCCACAAATAAAAAGACACAGAGGAAAAAAAACTACTGAAGGTTTTTATTTTGGACCTTTTGCATCTGCTGGATCAGCTAACTGGACAATTAAAATGATCCAAAAAATATTTCATCTTAGAGTTTGTGATGATACTGTGTTCAAAAACAGAGAACGACCATGTATTTTGTACCAAATTAAAAGATGCTCTGGCCCATGCGTTGGTTACATAGAAAGTGAGGAATATAAAAAGACTGTTGATGATGCTATTGAGTTTGTTTCTGGTAAATCAAGGAAAATACAAAAAAGCCTCTCGGAGCAGATGGAAAAAGCTAGCGAAAATTTAGATTTTGAAAAAGCTGTAATTTTAAGAGATCGAATAAAGTCATTGAATATTATTCAATCATCACAAAGAATTAATGAAGCTAATCTTATAGAGGCTGATGTAATCGCAGGTTATAAGGAGTCCGGCAAAGCTTGTATTCAGGTTTTTTTTTATAGGTCAAAACAAAACTGGGGTAATCAATCTTTTTTTCCAAAACATGATCCCGATGAGAATTTAAGCAATATAATTAATTCTTTTGTCACACAATTTTATGAAAATAAAAGTGTACCCTCCTCAATAATATTATCTGAAGAGATAAAAGAAAAAGTTTTAATCGAAAAAACACTCTCTCTTAAAGAAAAAAAACAAGTTACTATATCAATAGCTAAAAAAGGGTCAAAATTAAAAGTAATTAATCAAGCAATAAAAAACGCTAAAGAGAGTTTAAATAGAAAGCTTTATGAAAGTCAAAATAATAAGGAATTATTTGAAGCTGTGGCAAGTAAATTTAATCTAGAGACAAATATTAATCTGATAGAGGTTTATGATAACAGTCATATACAGGGAACAAACAGTGTAGGTGCATTGATTGCTTATGGTGATGATGGATTTATTAAAAAAAGATATAGAAAATTTAACATCAAGCTAAAAAAGAATGAACGAGATGATTATGGAATGATGAGAGAAGTTTTGAATAGAAGATTTAAAAGAGCAATACAAGAAAAAGATAACTATTTAACTTTTCCTGATCTAGTAATGGTAGATGGAGGAAAAGGGCAATATTCAGTAGCTAGAGAAACACTAAATGAACTTGGGCTTCATGATATTCCTATAATTGCAATTGCTAAAGGTAAATATAGAAATAGTGGAAATGAGACTTTCTTTCATAATGGAAAGGAATTTAAATTCATTAAAAATGATCCTACTTTATTCTTTCTTCAGAGAATAAGAGATGAGTCTCATCGTTTTGCAATTAGTGCTCATAGAGCAAAAAGGAAGAAGGGTATTAGTAAATCGCTATTGGACCAAATTGACGGAATAGGGTCCATAAGAAAAAGAGCTTTATTAAACCATTTTGGATCAGCTAGGGCAGTTGAGTCTGCAAGTCTAGATGAAATTAAATCTGTAGAGGGGGTTGAAGAAAAAGTTGCAAAAAAAATATATAACTTTTTTCATGAATAAAAAAAATTATGCTTAAAAAAATACCAAATATTTTAACTATAGGAAGAATTTTGATTGTTCCTTTTTTTGTGTTGGCATTTTACTTACCAGGTTTTTATGGAGATTTGACAGCACTAATTTTATTCATAGTTGCATCTTTCACAGATTTTTTAGATGGGATGCTAGCAAGATTTCTTGGAGAAGAGTCTAAACTTGGAGAATTACTTGATCCTATCGCAGATAAAATTATTGTCGCAACTGCTTTAATACTTCTGGTAATGGATGGAACAATAAGACATTACGAAGTGATAGCAGCAATTATTATCCTGACTCGAGAAATTTTGATATCTGGATTAAGGGAATTTTTGGCAAAAGGAAAAATTAAACTACCAGTTTCAAATCTAGCAAAATTAAAAACTGTATTACAAATGGTTTCTATTGCACTTTTACTCTCAGGTGAAACTGGAAATAAAATTATCAATTTTCAAGATTATAATGCTCAAACTATTGGAATAATTCTTTTATGGCTTTCGGCTGCCTTAACTCTTTTTACGGGATATGAATATATGCGAAAAGGTATTGATCACGCAATCTCAGAAGATAATAAAGATTAAGCTGCTTTTTTCTTTCTAACAAGTTTCTGATAACTTTCATTAAGACCAATAATTAAATCACAAACTTTAAATTCATTTTCAGCGATACAAGATACCGGGGTTACCTCTGCTGCAGTTCCGGTTAAAAAACATCCAACAAAATTCTTCAGCTCTGTGGGGTTTATTTTTCTTTCATGAACTTTAATATTTTTTGAATTTGCAATTTCAATTACTGTTCTTCTAGTAATTCCATCTAGGAAAGAGTCTGGTAACGGCGTGTGTAACTCACCATTCGAATCTTTAAAAAAAATATTTGCACCAGTAGCTTCAGCAATATTACCTTCATGATCTAGCATTAAAGAATCTGTATAACCATTTTTTTCTGCCTCATGTTTTGAAAGAGTGCATATCATATAAAGACCTGAAGCTTTTGTGTCCCATGGTATTGTATTAGGAGCCGGTCTTCTCCAATTAGAAATATTTAATCTGATACCCTCAACTTTTAATTTTGGGTCGAAATAGGACCCCCACTCCCATGTTGCTATTGCAACATGAATTTTGGTTTGTTGAGCTGAGATCGCCATCATCTCACTCCCCCTCCATGCAACTGGCCTTACATAACCATTTTCAACTTTTTGATTTTTAATTATAGACTTTGATGCTGCATTAATTTCCTCCTCTGTGTAGGGAATTTCAAAACCCATTCGTTTTGCTGAATGAAAAAATCTTGAAGTATGTTCCTCTAGTTTAAAGATTGAACCATCATAAACTCTCTCTCCTTCAAAAACACAACTAGCATAATGTAATCCGTGGCTTAAAACATGCACTTTGACATTTGACCAATCTACTAATTCTCCGTTGTACCATATTTTTCCAGATCTTTTGTCGTAAGGTATCATGTATGAAATATAAAATTATTACTGAAAAATATCTATGTATATATAATATGTCAATATAACTTACCTGTGATGAAAGAGCTTTTGTATTTAAAAGACGAACAATTGAAACATTTAATTGAAAAATTATTTGTCAGCTATAGAGAAACGTTTTCAGATTCCAAAAAAATTCTCAATAAATATCATATAGGTTTAGCTCATCAGAAGACTATTCATTTAATATCTATGTATGAGGGAATTTCCATTTCTGAGCTAATGGGAAAATTAAAAGTTACCAAACAAAGTCTTAATAGAGTTTTAAAAGATCTTATTAAACTTGAAATTATATTTTTTAAAAAAGATGAATTTGATACTAGAATTAAACATATTTTCTTAAATGAGAAAGGAAAAAAAATTTTTAAAGAGATTTTTGAGATTCAAAAAAAAAGAATTTATAATGCTTTATTAAATTCAAGTTCACAAGAAGTTCTAAATTTTGATGAAGTTTTAAAAAGAATAATCAATGGATAATTTTTTGGCACATATTTTATTAGTAGACGATGATGAAGGAATCAGATCTTTAGTAAAAAGATATCTAAATGAGAAAAAATATTTAGTTACAACTGCAGACAATGCAGAAAATGCTTCTGAAAAAATAAAGGCTATCAAATTTGATCTCATTATTTTAGATATAATGATGCCAGGAAAAAGTGGTCTTGACTTTTTAAATGAACATAAAAAGGATATTAATACACCAGTCATTTTGTTAACCGCCAAAGGTGAGCCAAATGAACGAATAGAAGGACTTGAGATGGGTGCTGATGATTATTTACCCAAACCTTTTGAGCCTAAAGAACTTGATTTAAGAATTAAGAATATTGTTAATAAGACAAAACAAGTTAATTTAAAAAGAGTTATAGAATTTGAGAAAGTCAAAATTGATTTGAACAAGAAAATAATTTTTCAAGATAAAATGGAATTTAAAATTAATAATACAGAGAAAATTATATTAGAAAAGATGATAGATAATCCAGGAAAAATATTTGCTAGAGAAGAGATAGGTAAATTAATTGATTTGGATAAAGAAAGATCGATTGATGTAATTATAACAAGACTAAGAAAAAAAATTGAGATCAATCCGAAAAATCCAAAATTTCTTCAAACAATTAGAGGTGCTGGTTATGTTTTATGGATTGAGTAAATTTTTCAAAAATTTACTTCCAAAAAGATTATTTTATCGAGCTTTATTAATTGTAGCTATACCAATAATTCTTATTCAACTAACTATAACTATTGTTTTTTTTGATAGTCTTTGGATAAAAACTAATAAAGGAATGACAAGAGCATTGGTAAGTGAGATACAAACGTTCATTGAAGTTTATAGTAATGATAATTATGAGAAAGATGAAATTAAAAATATTTTCTCATTATACCAAGATTTAAATATTGAGTTTGTAGAAGATCAAAATTTTAAATTTTTCTACAATGAAAGATGGTTTAGTCCTATTGATAGGACATTAAGAAGAGAATTGAAATCAAAATTTGGGTCTGAAATATTTTGGTTTGATACCACTAGTTATAAGGAATTAGTTGATTTAAGAGTCAAATATCAAAATGGTTATTTCAAATTTATAGTTCCAAAAGATAGACTCACAAGTACTTCTGCAAGATTGTTTGGATTGTGGATAACTGTTCCTGCATTCGTAGTCGTAATTATTTCTCTTATATTTTTAAAAAATCAAACGAGACCAATCACAGCTTTAGCAAAAGCTGCTGAAAAATTTGGAAGAGGGGAAAATGTAGATGAATTTAAGCCTTCTGGTGCAGCTGAGATACGTCAAGCAGGTTATGAGTTTGATAGAATGAGAAAAAGAATAATGAGACATCTAAATCAAAGATCTGAAATGCTGTCTGGGATTAGTCATGATTTGAGAACACCCTTAACGAGAATGAAATTACAAACTGAGTTTATAAAAGACAAATCCTTAGCTAAGAAGTTGACCGAGGATATAAATGAAATGGAAAAAATGCTCAATGAATATTTACAGTTTACAAGTTCCTCATTTATGGAAAAGGATGAGCTGTTCAATCTCAGCGATTTAATAGATGAGATTATTAGTAAATATAATAATGAAAACATAACAAAAGAAATATCACAAAAGATTTATTTAAATGGTAGAAAAAATCTAATTAAAAGATGTCTTAATAATCTGTTAGAAAATTCTATCAAATATGGGAATAAAATAAATGTTGATCTTCAAAAAAAAAAATCGAGCTTAATAATAAAAATTGAGGACGATGGTCCAGGAATACCAGAAAGTGAATATGATAATGTATTTAAACCTTTCTACAAAATTGACAAAGGAAGAGCAGACTCCAAATCCAGTGTAGGACTTGGTCTGTCAATAGCATCTGACATTGTGCGTTCTCACGGTGGTTATATAAAGTTGAATAAATCCAATTTGAATGGACTTGAGGTTAAGATTTTTTTACCCGTTTAATCTTTTTTTTTAAAACCTTTTTTTTTTCAAGTTCATTTTCCAAATTTTCGACTCTTTTAGCTAAGATATCAAATTCATCCTTACTTGTTAATTTCATTTTGAATACGATTTCATCTCTTTTTGATTTTAAAATGTTTACTATCTCATTTTTTAAGTCTCTAGATGAAACTAAACCTTGTTCTAGAAGTTTAGTAAATTTATCAAAAACAAATTTTGAATTTTTCATATATTTATTAAATAAGTTATTATATCTTTAATCTATTATTATAATTAAAAATGTTCATTAATAATTTTGACCCAGTTGCATTTACTTTATTTTCATTAGAATTTAGATGGTATTCTTTATCATATATATTTGGAATTATCGCTGGATGGGTTTTGGCAAAAAGAATTTTTATAAAAGATGATAATTTAAAAGAGAAATTTGACGACTACATTACTTATATAATCTTAGGTATTATAATTGGTGGAAGATTAGGTTACGTAATATTTTATAATTTAGATTACTATTTAGAAAACATTTTTGAAATATTTAAAATTTGGAATGGAGGAATGTCATTCCATGGTGGACTATTAGGTGTAATTGTGATGAGCGTATGGTTTGCAAAAAAACATAATCATAATTCTTATATTTATCTTGATATTGTTTCGTTAGTCGCCCCAATAGGAATTTTTTTTGGACGTATTGCAAATTTTATAAATTCAGAGCTTTATGGCAAAGAAACAACTTTACCATGGGGAATTAAATTTGAAAAAATTGATGAAATATATCGTCATCCATCTCAACTTTATGAGGCTTTTTTTGAGGGACTGTTATTATTTTTTATATTGATATATTTTCGAAAAGAGTCCTCAGCTAAAAATCCTGGTTTCTTATCTGGAATATTTTTAATATTTTACTCTGTTTTTAGATTTTTTATAGAATTTTTAAGATTGCCAGATGAACAATTAGGTTACGTTCTATTTAACTTGAGTATGGGGCAAATTTTATGTTTAGTTTTTTTTATATTTGGTTCTTATTTAACTTTAAAAAAATATGATCACCAAAAATAATTTTGAAATCTCTTTAGATAAATTTATCGATTTTGCTCTATATGATAAAAAAAAAGGATATTACATGCAAAAAAACCCTTTTGGACCAAAGGGTGATTTTATAACTGCACCAAATATTTCTAGAATGTTTTCTGAAATGATAGCTGTATGGATTTTAGGTTTTTGGGAAAATTTAGGAACCCCAAAAAAAATTAATTTAGTAGAACTTGGTGCAGGAAACGGAGAAATGATGAAAATATTTTTAGAAACTTTTAAAAAATTTCCAGCGTTTTTAAGTTCATGTAATATTTTAATTCATGAAAAAAGTCTAAAATTAAAGAAAATTCAAAAAAACAAATTGTACAAAGAAAAAGTTATTTGGATTTCTGATCTGAAACAAATAAAAAAATTTCCAACTATTTTTATTGCTAATGAGTTTTTTGATGCAGTTGCAATAAAACAATTTATTAAAAAAAAAGATCTTTGGTTTGAAAGATATGTAAATTTTAAAAATCAAAAAAAGCCCTTTTTTTGTGAAAGAAAGTTTAATATGAAAAAATTTGAAAAAGAAATTGATTATAATATCTCAAAAGACCAAAAATTTATTGAATACTCCCTAGTTGGAACAAATTATTTAAAAAAAGTTGCTAAAATAATTAAAAAAAATAATGGCGGTCTTCTAATGATAGATTATGGGTATATGGAAAAGGGAATGAAAAATACTCTTAAATCGATTTCAAATCATAAACATAACAGTGTTTTAAAAAATATCGGTACTTCGGATATTACTCATAATATCAATTTTTTCTTGTTTAAGAAAATTATCAATCAATTAGGTGGTTTAAAAAACTTAATAACGACTCAAGGAAGCTTTTTAGTAAAATTAGGAATAAAAAATAGAGCTGAAATAATTTCACAAAATCAAAGCTTCTCAAAAAAAGCAGATATTTATTACAGATTAAAAAGACTAATAGATGAGAAAGAAATGGGAAATTTATTTAAGGTAATGTTTATTAAAAAGAAAAGTAATAAATATAAATTGGGGTTTAATTGATAGTTTCAAAAAAATTATCTAAATTAAAAGAAATCGAACATGGTTTTTTCAATAATAAAGGTGGGTGCTCGACAGGTATTTATAAAAGTTTAAATTGTGGACCAGGTTCCAATGACTACAAAACAAAAGTTCTTAAAAATTTAAGAATTGTTAAAAAAAAAATTAGTAAAAATTCAAAAAATATTTTTTTACTCCATCAAATACATAGTAATAAATTTATTTTCATCAATAAATATTCTAAATACCTAAAAAAAAAGAGAGCAGATGCAGTAATTACTGACATTCCAGGATTGCCAATTGGAATTCTTACAGCTGATTGTGTACCAATATTAATTTATGATAAACAAAAAAAGATGGTAGCTGCTATTCATGCTGGATGGAAAGGTGCATATAAAGGAATTATTTCAAAAGTAATAAATTTCATGATTAAAAAGGGTTGTGAAAAAAAAAGTATAATTGCTGTTATAGGTCCTTGTATTGCTCAAAAAAGCTATAACGTAAAAGAAGATTTTAAAAGAAAATTCATAAAAAAAGATAAAAGAAATAAAGTTTTTTTTAAAAAAAGAAAAAACTTAATTTATTTTGATTTATCAAAATATGTTAAATTACAACTCAAATTGATGAAAATCACAAATTTAGAGACGATAAATATTGATACTTTTCCTAAAAAAAATAATTTTTTTAGTGCAAGAAGATCTTTGCATTTAAATCATGATGATTATGGTAGAAATATTTCATTAATTATGATTAATTAGAGTTTCTCAATGAAATTATTAACTGGAAACAGCAATAAAGTTTTAAGTAAAAACATTGCTAAATACTTAAAAACAAAACTTGTAAATTCAAGCATTAGAAAATTTGCTGATGGTGAAATTTATATTGAAATAAATGAAAATATAAGAGGAAACAGTATTTTCATTGTTCAGTCTATCTCCTCTCCAGCAAATGATAATCTAATGGAATTGTTATTATGTATTGATGCTCTTAAGAGGTCGTCGGCAAAAAATATAACAGCGGTAATACCGTATTTTGGATACGCAAGACAAGATAGAAAGGTTGTTCCAAGAACTTCCATATCTGCAAAACTTGTTTCAAATTTAATTACTAAAGCAGGTGCTGATAGAGTGGTAACAGTAGATTTGCATGCAGGTCAAATTCAAGGTTTCTTTGATATTCCCGTTGATAACTTATTTTCTACTCCGATATTTGCAAGACACGCTAGAAAGAAAATTAAGAGTAAAAAAATTATTTGTGTTGCACCTGATGTGGGAGGAACAGAAAGAGCTAGAGCACTTGGAAAACTTTTAAATGTAGGACTAGCTATTGTTGACAAAAGAAGACCTAAGCCTGGGCAATCACAAGTTATGAACGTCATCGGTGATGTAAAAGGTCAAACCTGTATTATAGTTGATGACATAATCGATTCAGGTGGCACAATTGTAAATGCAGCAAAAGCTTTGAAATCTCGAGGAGCAAAAGATGTTTATGTTTACATTACTCACGGGGTTTTAAGTGGAGATGCAATTAAAAAAATTAAAAGTTCAGTGATTAAAAATTTAGTTATAACCGATACAATAGACAATGTTCATAAAACTAAAAATGTTAAAAATATTGAGGTTTTACCCATATCAGGTCTTATGGGTGAAGCAATAAAGAGAATTTCAAATTCAACATCCGTATCAGATTTATTTAAATAAATTTCTTGATTATTTGTAAACATGAGTTAAAAAGCTCTGTTTTATGAATTCAATAGAAGCTAACATTAGAGATAATTCCACTAAAGGGCAATTAAACGCTATAAGAAATAGTGGAAATGTTCCAGCCATTATCTACGGTGGTAAAGATAAAAATCAAAAGATATCTATTTCTAAAAAATTACTTAAGACTTTTATTGAAAAAGAAAATTTCTTCTCAAACATAATTACTCTAAAGGTAGATGGTAGTAATCAAAATGTATTACCAAGAGAAATAAAATATCATATTTTAACCGATGAACCAATTCATGTAGATTTTTTAAGAGTGCTACCAGGTGTGAAAATAAAAATAGAAATTCCAGTAAATTTTATTAATCACGAAAAATCTCCCGGTCTTAAAAGAGGTGGGGTGCTAAACATTGTTAGAAGAAAAGTAGAATTAAAATGTCCAAGTGAAAAGATTCCTGAAAATTTAACGTTAGACTTAGATGGCGTTGATATTGGTGAGAGTTTTAAAATCTCTTCAGTTAAATTAGATCCAGAAGTTGTTCCAACAATTCAAGGAAGAGATTTTGTAATAGCAACATTAGCAGCTCCAACAGTTATGAAAGAACCTGAAAAACCTGCTGAAGCAGAAGCTGCAGAGGGTGAAGAAGGTGCAGAGGGTGCAACTGCTGCAGCGGCGGATGGGGATAAAGCTGCTCCTGAGGGTGATAAAGGAGATAAAAAAGAGGGTGATGATAAAAAACCTGCTGACAAAAAACCTCCTGAAGAAAAAAAATAATCAACTAAATTGAAAATTAATCAATAGATCATGCTTTTATTTGTAGGATTGGGTAATCCAACACCAGACAGCGAAAATAATCGACATAATGTTGGGTTTAAAATTATAGACGCAATTAACAAAAAATTTAGTTTATCAAAACAAAAACCAAAATTTAAAGGCCTATTAACAACCGGCAATATAGGAAATGTTAAAGTTTATGCCATCAAACCTTTGACCTTTATGAATAATTCAGGAATTTGTATTAGAGAGCTTATTGAATATTTTAAAATTGATGCTCAAGATGTGATAGTTTTTCATGATGATCTAGATGTGGAATTTGGAAAAATTAAAGCTAAGTTTGGAGGATCAAGTGCGGGACACAATGGAATTGCTTCAATTGATAAGTTTATTGGCAAAGATTATTCTAGAGTAAGAATAGGTATTGGTAAACCCAAAGGAAACATCGAAGTTGCAGATTACGTTTTACAAAATTTTGATGAGGATGAATCATTAGGTATTGAAAAAATATCAAACCACATAAATGACTCAATTTCTTTTCTTGTTGAAAAAAAATTAGATCTTTTTTCTAGTACAGTAAATAATAAATAATGAGCTTCAAGTGTGGGATCGTTGGTTTACCAAACGTAGGTAAATCTACTCTCTTCAATGCATTGACCAATTCAAATAAAGCTCAAGCAGCTAACTTTCCATTCTGTACAATTGATCCAAATATTGGTGTAGTTAGTGTGCCTGATTATCGATTAGAAAATTTAGCCAAAATTTCTAAATCAAAAAAGATTATACCAACTACTATTTCTTTTGTTGATATAGCTGGATTAGTAAAGGGTGCATCTAAAGGTGAAGGTTTGGGAAATAAATTTTTGTCTCATATCAGAGAAGTAGACGCTGTAATACATATGATTAGATGTTTTGACTCTAGTGATATTCAAAATGTAAATCCTACAGTTGACCCTGTTAGAGATCTTGAAATAATTGAGACAGAAATGAAGCTTGCAGATTTAGAATCCATTCAAAAAAGACTTGAAAAAAATAACAAAAAAAATATTGATGAGGATCAAATTAAAATTCTTCAAAGCTGTTTAGAATTAATTAATAATGATCAAGATTTAGCAAGTTTAAAATCAGAATTTACCAAAAAACAACTAAATTTAAGTGGTTTACTGTCTTTAAAGCCCAAAATATTTGTTTGTAATGTTGATGAGAAAAGTATCCAAAATGGAAACAGTTACACTAAATCATTCTTAGAAAAATTTGGTTTAGAAAACACTTTGATTGTATCGGCTGATATTGAAAATCAAATCAATGAGTTAGATAGTGAAGAAAGAAAAAACTACATGGAAATGATTGGTTTAAAGGACACTGGCTTGGATATGTTGATACAAAAAGGTTATAAGATTTTAGAATTAGACACTTTTTTTACCTCAGGTCCTGAGGAAACAAGAGCCTGGACTATTCAGAAAAATTGTTTAGCTCCAAAAGCTGCTGGTGAAATACATACTGATTTTGAAAAAGGATTTATTAGAGCTGAGACTATTTCTTATAATGATTTTGTTGAAAATGATGGATGGGTAAATTCTAAAACAAACGGAAAAATGAGATTAGAAGGTAAAGACTATATTGTTAAAGACGGTGACGTTTTAAACTTTCGTTTCAATACGTGACCAGATTCTCTTCATACTAAAATAAACTAAAACTGTTAATATAATTAAATAAACTATTGCTTTAAAACCCATTTTATGACGTGTTTCTAAATGAGGTTCTGCAGTCCACATTAAAAAAGTGGTAACATCTTTTGCCATTTGTTCTACAGAAGCATTAGTTCCATCTGAGTATTCTACTAAACCATCAGAAAGTTGATTGGACATTTTAATTTTATTTCCATACATATATTTATTATAGTAAACACCATCATCTAAAGTCACTCCAGCTGGTGGATCTTCATATCCTTGAAGGAGTGAATAGATATAGTCAACTCCACCTCCTCGCGCTTTTACTAAAACAGTCATATCGGGAGGGTATGCTCCACCGTTTGCAGCTTGAGCAGCTTTTTCATTTTCATAAGGCATCACAAATTTATCCGACAACCTTCCTGGTCTCATAAACATTTCACCATCTACATTTGGTCCATCTTTTACCTCAAAAGATGCTGCAATGGCTTTTGCTTGTTCTACTGAAAATTCAGGCCCACCCTCTTCCACTAAATTTCTATAACTTAGATATTTCATAGAATGGCAAGAAGAACAAACTTCTTGATAAACTTGATATCCCCTTTGAAGTGCAGCTCTGTCAAACTTTCCGAAGGGACCCTTAAAACTCCAATCAGTTTTTAAATATTCAACTTTCTCAGCTGCATTAGAGTTAAATTGAAATCCAAAAAATAAAGCTATTAAAAACGATATTCTAAAAAAATTTTTCACTGATCTTTAAAACTATCCTTTTTTTTCACTGCTGCAAGATTAGGTGATCCACCCAAAATTGGTTCGGTAATACTCAAAGGAACAGGTGTGGTCCTCTCTTTGAATCCTAAAACTGGCAGTATAACTAAAAAATGAAGGAAGTAGTATGCTGTTGCAATCCTAGCAATTAATAAGTAAAGACCTTCAGCTGGCATAGCTCCGACATATCCTAAAATTAAAACATCAGCCACTAAGATCCAATAGAACTGCTTATATAAAGGTCTAAAGACTGCGGATCTAATTTTTGAAGTATCTAACCAAGGAAGTGCAGCTAATATTAATATAGCAGACAACATCGCTATAACACCTAGAAGTTTATCTGGAACTGATCTCAGAATTGCATAAAAAGGTAACAGATACCATTCAGGAACAATATGAGCTGGTGTTACAAGAGGATTTGCTTCAATATAATTATCAGCATGACCTAAGATATTTGGTGTATAGAAAACAAAAAAAGCGAAAACAATCATAAACATCAACAACGCAAAACCATCCTTGATAACTATGTAAGGATGAAATGGGACTGTGTCTTTTGAAGGTTTTTTTATATCAATTCCAATTGGATTATTATTTCCAGGCACATGAAGAGCCCAAATATGTAAAACAACTAAACCTAAAATTAAAAAAGGAATTAAGTAGTGTAGAGTAAAAAATCTTGTAAGTGTTGGGTTATCAACCGAATACCCTCCCCATAACCATGTTACTATTCCCTCACCTACCAAAGGAATTGCACTAAATAAATTTGTAATAACTGTAGCTCCCCAAAAACTCATTTGTCCCCATGGTAAAACATAGCCTAAGAAAGCTGCTGCCATCATAAGCAGATAAATGATTATTCCGATAATCCATATAACTTCTCTTGGTGATTTATAAGAGCCATAAAATAAAGATCTAAATATATGAATGTATACTGCTAAGAAAAACATTGAAGCTCCGTTTGCATGTATATATCTTATTAACCATCCATAATTCACATCTCTCATTATGTGTTCGACACTTTGGAACGCCATATCAGCATGCGCAATATAGTGCATTGCTAAAACCAATCCGGTTACAATTTGAGTAATCAAACAAAAAGTAAGAATCCCACCAAAAGTCCACCAATAATTTAAATTTTTTGGTGTTGGATAATCGGTTAAATGATTTGCTAAAGTTAAAAGAGGTAATCTGTCGTTAAACCACTTTCCAACTTTTGATTTTGGTGTGTATTCGTGTTCACTCATAAAAAATTATCCAATCTTAATTGTGTTAGCATCAACAAATTTGTATTCTGGAATTTCCATATTTGTTGGAGCTGGACCTTTTCTAATTCTTCCAGAAGTATCGTAATGAGAACCATGACATGGGCAGAACCATCCATTGTAATCACCCTTTTGATCCAAAGGCACACAACCTAGGTGCGTGCATACTCCAAGCATAACAAGCCACTCTGGATTTTTTGCACGATCTTCATCTTTTTCAGGATGCTTTAAATCTTCCAACTTAACAGATTTAGCTTCAGCTATTTCCTCTGGAGTTCTTCTTCTAATAAAAACTGGCTTTCCTCTCCATAACACAGTTATGGTTTTTCCTGGATTGACTGCGCTCACATCAACCTCAGTGCTTGCTAACGCTTTTACTGAAGCATCTGGGTTCATTTGATCTATCATAGGCCAAATCACTGCACCTGCACCAACGGCTCCAACCGCGTAAGTAGCTGTAAATAAAAAATCTCTTCTTTTAGTTTTCTTTTCCACTGTTTATAGGTTCTTATAATTCTATATGTTGATTTAGCTAGTTAATATATGATTACATATAATAAAAAAGTATTATTTTTCTACTGATAGAATGACACATAATCTAATTAATGATGGGCCAAAAATTGCACTATTTGAACCTGATATCCCTCAAAATACTGCTGCGATCATAAGAACTTGCGCCTGTTTGGGGGCGAAATTAGAAATAATAGAGCCTTGTGGATTTTTATTAAACGATAAGAGATTTAAAAGAGTTGTGATGGATTATATGGATGAAAAAGAGATTAGATATTATAAGAGCTCCGATCAATTTTTTGATGAAAAACAGAATCAAAGAATTATACTTATGACTACAAAAGCCTCTAGCCCATATACAGAATTTAAGTTTAAAAAAAATGATACAATTTTATTTGGAAGAGAAAGCGCAGGAGTGCCTGAATTTGTGCATAAATTGATAAATAATAGGTTAAAAATTCCAATGAGAGATAATAAGCGTTCTCTAAATATTTCCTCTTCTGTTGCTATAATATTGGCTGAATGTTTAAAACAAAATAAATTAATTTAAATGGATATAGAAATAAAACAAAAATTGACAAGTAATTGGTTTAAATCTTTGCAGGAAATGTTCTGCAAAAGTATTAGTGATTTTGAAAAAAACAAGATCAGTTTTAGGTCGACTACATGGAAGAGAAATTTAAAAAAAGATGAAGGTGGTGGTGAATATAGAATCTTAAAAGATGGAAAAATTTTTGATAAAGTAGGTGTTAATTTTTCAAAAGTTTATGGAAAATTTCCAAAAAAATTTCAACAAAATATACCTGGCGCTCAAAAAGATCCTAGGTTCTGGGCATCAGGGATATCCGTTGTAATGCATATGAAAAATCCTTTAATTCCTGCGATGCATTTTAATACTAGATATATTTGTACGACTTTTGATTGGTTTGGTGGAGGTATTGATGTTACTCCATCAAAAAAAGATAATAAAGAAAAAGAACAGTTCCACAAAACTCTTAGAGATATGTGCAATCGACATGACAAAAATTATTATAAAAAGTATAAAAAATGGTGTGATGAATATTTTTATCTACCTCATAGAAAAGAGCCCCGTGGAATAGGTGGTATTTTTTTTGATTATAAAAAAAACAATTTTGAAAAAAATTTCAAATTTGTCAGAGATGTTGGTATTACCTTTGAGACTATTTTTCAAAAAATTATAAATAAAAAAATTAAAAAAAAATGGACTTCTAAAGATAAAGAAAATCAATATATTAAAAGAGGAAGATATGCAGAATTCAATTTACTATATGACAGGGGTACAAAATTTGGGTTACAAACAGGTGGTAATGTTGAGGGAATATTAATGTCATTACCTCCTCATGCAAAATGGAAATGATATGGATAAAGAACCAATTACCTTGAATGGCTTAAATAAACTAAAAGAAGAATTAATTTTTTTAAAAGAAAAAAAAAGACCAGAAATAGTTGCCGCAATTGCTGAAGCAAGATCACACGGAGATTTAAAAGAAAACGCTGAGTATCATGCAGCAAAAGAAGAGCAGTCTCACAACGAAGGTAGGATAACAGAAATAAATGATATTATTGCAAGAGCAAACGTCATTGATGTTACTAAAATAAACAATGATGGCAAAGTAATTTTTGGTGCCACAGTATTTTTGGAAAATTTAGATACCGGTGAAAAGATAGATTATAAAATAGTTGGAAAAGATGAAGCAGATTTAAAAAAAAAACTGTTATATTTTCAATCACCGATAGGTAAAGGTCTCATTGGAAAAAATAAAAATGATCTTGTGGAAATAAATACTCCCGCTGGAGTAAAAAACTTTGAAATTAAAGACGTCAAATATCTTTAACCTTTTACGATACTATCGATTTGTTTGTCAGAAATTTTGAAATTATTCCTGATCCACTCCTCCTCGATCAATTTCAGCATACTTCCCAACTGTCTTCCCTCTGGTATTTTGTATCTAGTCATTAATAAATTAGCTCCAACAGGCAAACTTGGCGTAATCTTATTTTTATATAATTCTAGTAAGCTCAACAATTTCTTATCTAATTTCTTTGTTTTTATAATCTTAAAATTTATAATATCTAATACTGCTTGCTTTCCATCATAATATAAAACTTTATTTAAGTTTACTTCATTTAAAGTTTTTGACTCATTCTTTCCATTATAAAAGTTACTAATAGCATAAGCTCTTTTTTGATCTTTTTTTGAAATATTATATTTGTATAAGAAGTATTCTAAATTGTCTGTTTCATCTATTATCGTTAAAAATAAAGTAAACATAAAATCCAGATCAACAAATAGTTCTCTCTTTACTTTGATTGCATCAATAATACTTTTGATATTCTTCAGCTCCGGAAAAATTAACAATATTAGGTCGATGCTGAATTTATCTTTTGATAAATTTTCTAATTTATTTGAATTTAATAATTTTTTTAACTCATCTAATAGTCTCTCTTTAGATATAATTGAAATACCACTTATATTGATTTTTATTATTTTAATTATTTCCTCTTTGTGAGGCTGCTTTGAGTAATTTAAAAAAAATCTTAAGTATCTTAATATCCTTAAATAATCCTCTTTAATTCTTTTTTCAGGGTTGCCAATAAAGTTAACCTGACCTATTTCAATATCTTTTTTTCCATTATAAGGATCAAATAAATTTCCATCCAAATCAGCATAAATAGAGTTAATAGTAAAATCCCTTCTCGCAGCATCTTTTTTCCAATCTTTGGAGAATTTTACTTTAGCGTGTCTACCATCAGTAAAAATATCTTCTCTTAGAGATGTTATCTCATACTTATGATCATCTATGATTGCTGTAATTGTTCCATGCTCAATTCCTGACTCATAAAAATTAATATTATTTTTTTTTAAGATTTTGGTGACTTCTGAAGGATTTAAATTTGTTGCTAAATCTATATCATCAACTTTCTCATTATTTAATATTTTTCTTAAACAACCCCCCACGTACCTAATCTCACTTTCAGATGAGTGAGAATTTATAGCCTCAAAAATTTTTTTCACAGGTGTTGTTAATGAAAGTTTTTTGATATTATTCTTAAATGAGTAAAGGTTTTTTGAGCTCGAGAAAATTTTATTTAAAAAGTTTTTCATATTTGGCTGGGGCGCTAGGATTCGAACCTAGGATGCAGGTACCAAAAACCCGTGCCTTACCGCTTGGCTACGCCCCAATCTAATTTCGTATAACACAAAAAAAAGAATTTATATAGTTTTTGCAACTTTACACCAGCAATTTTTATATTTTCTACTAAATTTTTTTTTAACATCATCGCATAATTTTTTAGATTTAAAATATGCGACAATTGCAGAACCTGATCCTGTCATTCTTACGAAACTCTTATTTGAGGATTTTTCAAGAAAATTTTTGATATTTTTTAATTTGGGAAACTTAGATAGAGAAATTTCCTCAAGAGAATTATTGAGTTTTTTCAAATTATCAAAGCTAAACATTTTCTTAGAGGGTTTGTTAAATCTGGGTTTTGAGAATTTATTAACATTTGAATATATCTCTTTTGTCGAACACCCAAAGCTAGGTTTAACAATAAGTGCATAAAATTTTTTGCAGTTTTTAAACTCTTTCATCTGATTATTTGATTGAAGAATTGTAAAAGTAGAATTAAGACCCAGAGCTACATCTGAACCTACTGATTTACAAATTGAAATTAATTGTCCTTTGCTGGGATTGATAAACTTTTTCTTAATCAAATATTTTAATAAATTTGCAGCATTCATTGATCCACTTCCTAATCCAGATTTTGATGGAATATGTTTGTTAACTTTAATCTCAAACTTATGATCTGTGATTAATTTTTTTTTCTCTAGAATATTTAATAACTTTGAAATTGTATTTTCCTTGTGAATATTTTTTGAATATTTTCCATTAAATGAAATAATATGTTTTTTAGATTGAATTTCTTTAATAAGAATAACATCGTGTAACGAGACAAAACCTACAATACTCTCAATTTTGTGTAATCTTGAGTTTTTTCCAGTAACGTTAAGGGCTAAATTAATTTTAGCAAATGACTTTATCCTGGAATAGCTCATCTTAGAGTCCTTTAATTATTTTTGAATTTATTTTTAGTAATAATTCTTCATCTACATCCTCCATTTTAAATACACTTTTCCAAAAATACCTCGCTTGAATTTTTCTACCCAACATCCAAAGAATATCTCCATAGTGATCATTTACTATCGCATCATCTGGCATTAATTGGACAGCTCTTTTTAAATATGTTTCTGCTTTTACGTAGTCTTTTGTTAGATAATAAGCCCAACCAATTGAATCTATTATATATGGATCATTCTCAGTTAAAGAATATGCTTTCTCTAACATTTCCATTGCTTCTTTAATTTTATAATCTCTCTCTAACCAAGAGTAAGCTAAATAATTAAGAACATATGCATCATCTGGATCAATTTCTAAAGAAGAAAGCATGTCTCTATCTGCTTCTTCATAATTTCCCATTCGTTCATTGCTCGCTCCTCTTCTATAAAACAAATCTGATTTAATTTCTAAATCATCGCTGACTATTCCTAGCACTATTGTGTAATATTTTATAGCTTGTTCGTACTTTTTTGCATTTTTATAAAAATTAGCAATATCAAATAAGATTTTTTCATTTGGTTTTTCAATTTTTTCAAAATTAGACTTTATAAATTTTAATGAGTCTTTTGTATTACTTTCTTTTGAGATAATTTGAGCTTCTTTTTTTAATCTATACCAATAATAGAAATCATCTTCTTTTTCAAATTCTTGTAAAATTTTTTTAACTCGATCAAATTCTTCATTTAAATATAGATTTTCAGCGACTAATGATAAATTATAATGAAATTTTGGATTTAAATAATTAGATAAATATGAATAAAAGTTAGAATTTATAAAATCGTCTTGAGCAGAATGTAAATTAGATATTAAAAATAAAAATTCACTTATTAAGTCATTATGGTTTTTGCATGAAAAAATAGAGTTCATTTTTCTTTCATTGCCTTTTTCAATCCAACTTTTTCCTTGAGACAAAAGTAAAGAAGTATTGATAAATTTAATGTTATTAGTTATTTTTTTTGCTTCCTCTATTTGGTTATTTTCAATTAAATAGGCTAAGTAAAAAAAAGTGTACCTAGTTAGGTCTGCATCGTCATTACCAACCAGCTTAGAAAAAAAAGTTTTTGTTTTTGCATCTCCTAGATAACACCTTTGAAAGGTTGTTGAAATTATTGATAGATTTCCATAATTTTTTATATCATTGGGCAATCTTTTTTCTTTAAATACAAAAATGTAGTCTCTCAAATTATCTAAAATTGCAGAATTAAATCGGTTGAGCTTAATGTATTTTTTAGATTTAGATATGTAATCCAATGCCTTTGAAAAATCCTCTCTTCTTATACTGTCTATTGTTAATAATAAGTATTTTTCAAAAAATTCTGATTTATTTTTATTTTGTTTAACAATATTTATAGCTTGATTTACTCGATTTTCTAAAACTAGAGAGTAAACATATCTCTTTAAATATGGCTCATGTTTATTTAATAAAATCTTAGAAGTATTAAAAAAATTTAACGCCTTTGAGTTATTTTTATTTTCAAATGCTACAATTCCAGAAAAATATTTTGATAAGTTTTTGGAGTCAAAATTATCAAAACTAGCACTTTTAGAATGCAAGGGATTTTGATAAAGTATAAATAATATCAACAAAAACTTTAAATTTTTGACAAACATAATTGCACTTTATGACTAAAAAGATGTTAAATCAAAATGCCAAATATGATCAAAGATTTTTAGATAAAGTAGAGCCAAAATTTGAGTTTAGTAATAAGCCAATAAATAGACTTAAAATTGTAAAGGAAAATAGCGTTCAAAATAAATCAGGAAAAGAAGAGAGAATATTAAGACTAAAGGAAAAAATCAATTCAATTGAAGATTGTAATTTAAGAAATAATTCTAAAAATCTAGTTATGGGAGATGGTGACATAAATAGTCCTATAATGTTAATTGGAGAAGCTCCTGATGAAAAAGAGGACTTAGAAGCTAAAACATTTTGTGGAGATGTTGGCGTACTATTAAACAAGATGCTTTTAGCAATTAAAATTAAAAGAGAGAGAGTGTACTCTACTTACTCAATAAATTTTAGACCCCCTAATGATAGAAAGCCAACTACTCAAGAAATAAAACGATATTCAATTTTTCTAAAAGAACATATTTCAATTATAGACCCTAAAATTTTGATATTGATGGGTACCACTGCAATGGAGGCAGTAACAGGTCTTAGTAATCAAATTTCAAATGAAAGAGGAAATTGGAAAGAAATCATAATTGGAAACAAAACAATTCCCGTAATTATCACTTTTAATCCATCTTATTTAATTAGGTATCCAGATAAAAAGAAATTCTCATGGGAGGACCTAAAAAAAATAAGAAAAAAAGTAGAAGATTTAAATATTATAATTTAATGAAAATAATTGCTGGTGTAGATGAAGTCGGTCGAGGAAGTTTAGTTGGACCAGTCTATGCAGCTGCAGTTATTTTAAAAAAATCTATAAATACAAAATTACTGAAAGACTCAAAAAGTATATCGAACTCTAAACGCAAAGTCTTATTTAGCTATATTAAAAAAAATTCAATTTGGGCAATTGGAAAGGCATCATTGAAAGAAATTGAACAATTAAATATTTTGAATGCCAGTTTATTAGCAATGAAAAGAGCAATCAAAAAACTTAAGAAAAAACCTTCACACGTATTAATTGATGGAAATAAATTGCCTGATTTAAAAAATTACAAACTTAAATCTATTATTAAAGGTGACCAAAAAATTCCATCTATTTCTGCAGCATCAATTATTGCTAAAGTTACACGTGATAAAATGATCTCAAATTTAAGTAAAAAGTTTAAAGGCTATAATTGGCAAAAAAATTTTGGATATGGTACTAGTCAACATTTAAAAGCCATAAAAGTTTTAGGGATTACAAAGCACCACAGGAAAAAGTTTTCCCCAATAAATAGATTAAAATAGTTTTCACGTAAAAACACAATATGTAGTTATCGCCATGATAAGTCATACAAAACCAGTCTAAATAATTCAATCATAGGTTGACCCAAGAATCTTTTTGGAGTCTAATTTATTTTTTCAAAATGAATTTAGATTTTAAAAATAAATTAATTAACGGAGATAGTCTCCAGGAGCTAAAAAAAATTCCTGATGAGACTTTTGATTTAATTTTTGCTGACCCTCCTTACAACCTACAATTAAAAAGTGAATTAATAAGACCAGATAGATCTAAAGTAAGTGCAGTAAATGATAAATGGGATCAATTTGAAAATTTTAAAAAGTATGATGACTTTACCTATTCATGGTTAAGTGAGTGTAAAAGAATTTTAAAAAAAGATGGAGCAATTTGGGTAATTGGTAGTTACCATAACATTTTTAGAGTTGGAACAGCTATTCAAAATTTAGGTTTTTGGATTTTAAATGACGTCATTTGGAATAAAAAAAACCCTATGCCAAATTTTAGAGGAACGCGATTTACAAACGCACACGAAACTTTAATTTGGGCATCTAAGTCTGAAAAATCAAAATACACTTTTAATTATCAATCCTTAAAATGTTTAAATGACGATCTTCAAATGAGATCTAACTGGGAATTACCAATTTGTAATGGTTCTGAAAGACTTAAAAAGAATGGTAAAAAAGTCCATTCTACTCAAAAACCTGAGGCTCTACTTCACAGAATTTTATTAGCAACATCAAATAAAAATGATTTAATTTTAGACCCTTTTTTAGGATCAGGAACAACAGCAACAGTTTCAAAAAAATTGGGTAGAAATTATTATGGAATTGAAAAAGAAAAAACCTATTTAAAAGCTGCCAAACAAAGATTAAAGAATGCAAAACCTATAGAAGACCATTATTTAGATACTTTGCAAAATGGTAGATCTAAGCCGAGAATACCTTTTGGATCATTGGTTGAATTGGGAATAATTAAACCAGGCACCACTATTTTTGATAATAAAAAGAAAATCAGTGCAAAAATTATGGCTGATGGCAGTATCAAACATGCTCAAACTGAAGGCTCAATCCATAAAGTAGCAGCTACAATTTTAGGTGCTGAGAGCTGTAATGGATGGACCTATTGGCATTATAACTTAAATGGAAACGCAGTTCCTATCGATCATTTGAGACAAAGGTTGATTTCTAATAGTTAGTTTTTATAAATTTTCCCTAGATAGCCCTCCAAAAACTTTTTGTTTTTTACTAGTCTTTTCAAAAAAATATTTCTTAAAAATTTAGTTAAAGGATTAGATAAATGAAAAGCAAATTGATTAAGTTTTGAGCGGTTATTTACCATCTTTATTTTATCAACTCTATTTCTAAAAAAATTACTCTTAGTATTATTCTCTATATTCTCAAATAATTCATATGCACCTTCTATTGATTGTGATGCACCTTGGGCAAATGATGGTGGAAAAGCAAAAAAAGCATCTCCTATTAAATGAATATTATTGTTTTTAGCTTTGAAAAAATCATGGCTGATAAATACTGGGTATATCTTTAGATCCTTAATATTGTCAAAAAATTTCTTATTTATGTCCGGAACTTTTTCTAAAATATTTTTAATAAAAATATTGTCATTAAACAACGAGTAATCTTTTTGCTCAACCTCTGAAAGTTTATATTTCATTACAGCTATAAAGTTTAAATCTCCATCAGGAGATACTGGATAAATAACATAGTGAAAATTTGAACCTAAAAACAATGAGATGTTTTTTTTATCAGCTATATTTGACGAGCTTGGTATTATTCCTCTTATGGCTAACGTATCATCATATTTTGGTTGAATTTTATTTTTTGATAACAGATTTTTACTCTTTGAAAAGACACCATCTGAAATAATTAAATAGTCAAATTCATAAGCTTCATTATTTTCAAAAGCGATTTTAACGATTTGATCTTGTTGTTCTATCGTTGAAATAGTGTGGTTAAATTTTATTTCTTTCTCTATATCCTTTTTTAAAAAATCAATAAGTGATGATCTTTTAAGAGTAGTATATTTACAATTTTCAGTATTAAAATCTGATATATTTAACTCACATATCTTATTAGAATTTTTGACTGAGTAAAAATTTATTTTGTCTGGATTAAATTTTTTATTATTTTCTAATTTATCAAACTGAATTTTATTTAAAAGTTTGATACTGTTGACAGATAATTGAATTCCGTAACCTTCTTTTAAATCGATTAAGCTATTTCTTTCAAAGATAGTTACTTGATATTTTTCATTTCTCTTAAATAAATTCGCAATGAATAGCCCTGAAATACCAGCACCAATTACAGCTACTTTTTTCATTATTTTTTTTCTAAATATTTAACAACTTTCTTAGTGAATGTTGGAAGCATATAATTATCTAATTTCCTTTTATCAAACCAATAAGATGAGGGAAATCTTTTTGCATTTTTGAGATATTCAATTTTTATGTTCATATTCATATTTGACATTTTAAAATTAAGATTTTCATTAAAATTTTTTGGATTAGAAAGCTCTTCCATCGGAAAAATTGCTAAATTTTTTAGAAAGTTAAATCTTGTATTTTTTACTAACAGGTATTTTTGATTTTTTTTATAAACTTTAAGAATAAAATATTTTTCTTTATTCTTTTTTGTAATTTTAGCTAAATCAAAATCTTTCTTCTTATAAGATTTGCAATTTTTTGAGATAGGACACTTACTACATTCAGGATTTTTTGGTTTGCATATCATTGCTCCTAATTCCATTAAAGCTTGAGCATAATCGCTTGCTCTTGATGAAATTCCAAAAATAGATTTTTTTTCTATTAGATTTTCTTTTTGTATTTCCTTATCTTTTTTTAAATAAAGATATCTTTTTAAAACCCTTTCAATGTTTCCATCTAAAGGAATATAGGATTTATTAAAGGCAATAGCTAAAATTGCATTAGCAGTGTAATTGCCGATACCAGGTAAAGATATTAAATCCTCATAATTATTTGGAATTTCTCCATGATATTTACTAATTATGATTTTAGCAGTTTTTTTTAGATTTCTTACTCTCGAATAATATCCAAGACCCTCCCAAAGTTTT
The DNA here is from genome assembly GCA_902572925.1 of uncultured Pelagibacteraceae bacterium. Lineage (GTDB taxonomy): Bacteria > Pseudomonadota > Alphaproteobacteria > Pelagibacterales > Pelagibacteraceae > Pelagibacter. The sequence goes on from CACGHT010000001.1 coordinate 70,435, forward strand.
ATCAATTCTCTATCTGGCATTTTTGAAAGTTTTTTAAGATTTGGAATTTTATTTATAAATCTATTAAAATAAGGAATTACAGTTACAACTTGTGTCTGCTGCAACATGAATTCACTTACCAATGTATAATAATGTTTTTTTGATTGTGAAACATTTTTTCGCCACGGTAATTTTCTCTTATTTAAATCATACCAATTAAGAATTTTTTTTGTTATTATTTGATCTTTCATATGCAATTCAAAAAATATACTAAGCAGAGAAATAGCATTCAAGGCTTAAGATCCTTTAAAGACACTTTGCCAAAAAATATTAAAAAAGTCATCAATAAGAAAGGGCACGTGTACTCTGAAACTATCAATAATTGGAAATATATTGTTGGAGAAAATTTATTTAAAGTTTGCTACCCCAAGTCTTTTAAAAATTCTAATAAGTTAGGTGTTAGCACTTTGTTAATTAACGTTAAAAGGGGGCATGAAGTTGAACTGGAATATTCAAGAAAAGATATATTAGAAAAATTAAATAATTTATTTGGTTATTCTGTTGTTGAAAAAATTAAACTAGCAAGTTTTGATGATGAAAAAATTAACCCCTCTACAAATGATGAAAGCTCCTATAATGTGACAAATCATGATTATCAAAAAAAGATAAATAGTGTTAAAAATGAAAAAATAAAGAAATCTTTAATAAAGTTATCAAAAGTGTTTAAAACAAAATGAAAAAAATATTTTTAATATTATTCTTGTTTTTTGGGTCGATAAGTATTTTAAATGCTGAAGGAAATAGAATCATAGCAGGAAATAAGGATGCGAAGATTACAATAATCGCTTATGAATCTTTAACATGTAGTCATTGCGCAGATTTCCATAAAAACGTATATCCTCAACTCAAAAAAGATTATATCGATACTGGTTTAGTCAAAATTGAATTTAGACACTTTCCTCTAGATGTAGCCGCTTTTAATGCATCAAAAATTTCTCAATGTAAAAGTAATGAAAGTTTGAAAATTTTAAATAGCCTTTATTCAAATCAACAAGCATGGGTCAGAGGGAAAAATGTGGAGGAAATTAATGATAATTTAAAAACATTCATTAAAAATCAAGGCTTCGATTTAGATTTTGAAAAATGTATAAATGATAAAAAAATAGAGGATTATGTGTTAAACGATCGAATCGAAGGTACTAAAAAATTTAAGGTTAATGCTACTCCTACGATTATTATTAATAACAAAAAGTTTGAGAAACCCCTTAATTATAAAAATTTAAAAAAATCGCTGGAAAAACTGATATAAACTCCTAATGGAGTTTAAAAAAATCCAATTGAACGGATTTAAATCTTTCGCTGATAAAACTAATTTCTTAATTGAAAATGGTTTAACTGGGATAGTTGGTCCTAATGGATGTGGAAAATCAAATATTGTTGAGTCCTTTAGATGGGTCATGGGAGAAACATCAGCAAAAAGTATGCGAGGATCAGGAATGGAGGATGTAATATTTTCTGGAACATCTAACAAAGCATCCAAGAACATTGCAGAAGTGTCTGTTACTGTAACTAATGAAAAAAATGAGGGGCCAATTCAATATAGAGAATTGGATGAAGTAAACGTAAGAAGAAAAATAGAAAAAGATAAAGGCTCAAAATTTTATATAAATGATAAGGAAGTCAGAGCCCGTGATGCTCAAATGTTTTTTGCAGATTTATCAACTGGAGCACATTCTCCATCGATGATAAGCCAAGGTCGTATAGGTGCAATCGTTACAGCAAAACCAGCCGATAGAAGGGCAATCTTAGAAGAAGCTGCAGGAATTTCAGGATTACATGTAAGAAGGCATGAAGCTGAATTACGACTAAACGCTGCAGAAAATAATCTTAAAAGAGCGGATGAATTAAGGCGCCAACAAGAAAGGCAACTTGTTAATCTTCAAAAACAAGCTGAAGAGGCAGCAAGATATAAAAATATGTCTGAAGAAATAAAAAAGATAGAAGCAGGCTTATATTATTTAAAATTATTAGAAATTGATAAAGAAATAAAAATAGAAAATGAGATTAATGTTGAAGCAGAGACTGAAGTAACAGACTTTAATAATAAGATCGCAGATCTTGAAAATTTAATAAAGACTGAAACTGAAAAAGTCACACCATTAAGGGAAAAGAATATTGAAAACTTATCTAAAATACAGAGACTTAATCTTGAGCTACAAAGTCTGGACGAAGAAAACACAAGGATACAAGATGAAATTGAAAATATAAAAAAAACACTTCAAACATTTGAGGAAGATATCGGTAGAGAAAAAGGAATAGTAATCGATGCGAACTCAAATGAAAAAAGATTAAAAGAAGAAAAAAATGAGTTAATAGAAATTGACTCCAAATATTATGAAACTGAAAAACAGTCTGATAATGATTTAAACACCTCTAAAGATAAATTACAAAGTGAAATTGAAAAAGTTAAAGAACTTATTAATTCACAAAAAAATCAAGAAGCTATTTCAGCACTTGATAATTGTAAGCTGTTGATTGAAGCATATGCTGGGAGTTATAGTAAAAATGAAAATATAAAAAAAGAGTCTGTAAAGAGAAACGAAAGAATTAAAGTAATTGATACAGAGATAGAAAGTTGGAAAAACCTATTATCCAATTCTGAAAAAATGGTTTCCCAGCTTACCGAAAGAAGAAGTAAATTGAATGATCAATTAAGTAAATTAGACAATCAACCAAAATTACAGGCAGAAAAAAAAGGTCAAATAACTGAAGGGTTAAGAATTTCTGAAGAGGAAAAAAAAGAAAATGAAGAAATTATTAATTCAACAGATGAAAAAATAGAAAATTTAAGATTACAATTGAATGAAATCCAAGAGCAATCAATTCAGATAAGAGAGAGAAAAGCAAGTTCGGGTGCAACAGTTGAGGGACTAAAAAAGAGAAAAAATGATTTAATTGATAGAATTAATTCCGAATTAAATTTATCTGAGGAAAATATTTTAGAAAATTCAAATCTTTTCGGAGTTGAGGAACTACCCGATGCTGTAAATCAAGAGGACTTGCTAGACAAAAAAAAACAAGAAAGAGAAAAACTAGGTTCGGTGAACTTAAAGGCAGATGAAGAAACAGATAAGTATGAAACTGAAATTAAAAAAATGGAGAGCGATCGGGTCGATTTAGTTACAGCGATAGTAAAATTAAAAGAAAGCATCAATGAGCTTAATCAAAAAGGAAGAGAAAGATTAATTGAGGCTTTTGATAAAGTTGATAGAAAATTTAACGAGGTTTACACAAAACTATTTAATGGTGGGAGCGCCAAACTTGAATTAGTAGATGCTGATGATCCACTAGAGGCAGGACTAGAGATGTTGGTGAGTCCTCCTGGTAAGCGCCTCCAATCAATAACTTTATTATCAGGTGGAGAACAAGCGCTTACCGCGCTTTCACTAATTTTTGCCGTTTTCTTAACTAATCCATCTCCAATTTGTGTATTAGATGAAGTAGACGCACCTCTTGATGATGCGAATGTCACAAGATTTTGTAATTTGCTAGATGAACTTACAAAAATTACTGACACGAAATTTATAATTGTTACCCACCATGCTTTAACAATGTCTAAAATGAACAGACTATATGGAGTTACTATGCCAGAGAAAGGTATTAGCCAACTTGTAGCTGTTGATCTTCAAAAAGCAGAAAGTATGGTTGCTTAATAGAGCTAATTTCTAATGTCTAAAGATCCATTTAAAACTCGCTTAGAAATTGCAAAAAAAAAGGCCTTTGAAAAAGAAAATAACAAGAAACCTGACCCCTCTCCCATTGGAAATGCTTTTAAACTTAGCACTGAGCTTGTTTCTGCTGTAGCTGTAGGGACAATTATTGGGTTTATTTTAGACAAGACCTTTGGTACTAAACCCTGGTTAATTTTAATATTTTTTTTTGTAGGTGTGATTGCTGGAATAATGAATGTAATTAAATCTGCTAAAAAAATGCAAAAATAGATCGAAAAAAATATGGCTGCAAATCCAATGACTCAATTCGAAGTCTATAGAATTGGTCCAGAAATTAAAATAGGTGCTTTTGATATTTCATTCACAAACGCTAGTTTGTTTATGGTTGTTAGTTCATTAGCTATTTTAATTATATTTAACCTTGGATCAAAAAGAAATTCATTTTTACCAAACAAAGTTCAGTTATTAGCTGAATTAAGTTATACATTTGTCTCAAAAATGATTAGTGATACAGCGGGCTCTAAAGCTAAACCTTATTTTTCTTTTATATTTTCTTTATTTATGTTTGTCCTTTTTTGTAACATGTTTGGTATGATTCCTTATACTTTTACAGTTACAAGTCATATTATTGTTACTTTTGTGTTAGCAGCATTTATTTTTATTGGAGTAACAATAATTGGTTTTATTAAACACGGTCTAGGCTATCTTAAATTATTTGTACCAAGTGGAGTTCCTATAGTACTATTACCATTAATTGTAGTTATTGAGATTATTTCATATTTAAGTAGACCTATCAGTTTATCCGTCAGGCTTTTTGCAAACATGATGGCGGGTCATACAATGATGAAAGTATTCGGAGGCTTTGTAATAAGTCTTGGAGTAGTCGGTGGATGGCTTCCACTGAGTTTTTCGGTTGCTTTAACAGGCTTGGAGATATTAGTTGCTTTTCTTCAAGCATACGTTTTTGCAATTTTAACCTGCATCTATTTAAATGATGCATTAAACTTACACCATTAATTAACAGAGGAGGATATAATGGAATTAGAAGCAGCAAAAATGATCGGAGCAGGTTTGGCGGCAATTGCCCTAGCTGGTGCCGGTGTTGGTATAGGTATTATTTTTGGTAATTACCTTTCGGGTGCAATGAGAAACCCATCTGCGGCTCAGAAACAGTTTCCTAATTTACTTTTAGGGTTTGCCTTAGCAGAGGCAACTGGGTTGTTTGGATTGGTTGTAGCGTTAATCATACTTTTTGCATTTTAAATAGATGGTTAAAAAAATATTTTTTCAGTTAATATTTTTTAATCTCTTTTTTTTAAAAGAGGTTTTTGCAGCTGAAAGTGGAGGTATGCCTCAATTAAATCCAGAATTTTGGATTTCACAAATTTTTTGGTTAACACTTACTTTTGGTATTCTGTACATTGTATTATCTAAACTAATACTACCTAAGATAAGTGCAAACCTTGAATTAAGAAAATCGCAAATACAAGAAAATATTGAGGCAGCAGAAAAACAGAGAGAAAGTAGTGAAGCCAAGCTTAAAGAGTACGATGATATTATTTCAAAAAGTAAATTAGAAGCTAATAACATTTTTAAAGAAGCTAGGGAAAATGTGCTCAAAGAAATAAATGCGAAAAAAGAAACTTTAGATAAACAAATCGATGAGGAAATAAAGAAAGTTGAGCAAGAAATAAATTTACTAAGAAAAGGTGCTTCAGAGAAAATCAATAAAATTGCAATCGAAACTACTTCAGAGTTATTGGTGAAATTAATCGGTACGGAAGTTAATAATAGTAGTATTTCCGCGATCGTTGATGATTTATCTAAAAGAAATGGGGATAAATATTATGGCAATTGATGCAACATTTTGGGTAGCTGTATCGTTTATTATTTTCTTTGGAGGCTTAATATATCTTAAGGTTCCACAAAAAATAAATGAAATACTAAATAAATTAATTTCAGATATCAAAAATGAGATTGATGAAAGTGAAAAGCTTAGAACAGAAGCTAAAACTTTATTGGATAATGCTCAAAAAAAACTGGATACAGCTCAATCAGTTAGTAAGGAAATATTGGCACAAGCGAAAAAAGACAGTGATAATCTTATTATTGAATTAAACGATAAATTTCATAAATCTTCAGAAATTAAAAAAAATTCAACAGAAAACAAGATAAATCAAATGAAAGACGCGGCAATAAAAGAAATAAAAGATGCTTCAATTAAAGTTGCGGTAGACTCAGTTAAAAAGATAATTACTACATCGGTTGATAAGTCTAAGCTTGATAACTTGTTTCAAAAAAATTTGGATGAAACAAAAGAAGAGTTAAAAAAAATCAACTCATAATACTCTTACAATTTTACAAAAAAGACTATAAATTATATAGATGAATTCCGTTGTTATAGGTTCAGGGTTTGGAGGAATAGCTGCAGCTTTACGTCTTAAAGCTAAAGGGCATAAAGTTACTTTAATCGAAAAACATCGAGATCTTGGAGGAAGAGCTAGAGTATTTCAAAAAAATGGCTTCATCTACGATGGTGGACCAACAGTAATTACTGCTCCATATTTGATAAATGAATTATTTGAATTATTTCAAAAAAAACCAGAAGATTATATAAAACTCACTCCACTAAAAGTTTGGTACCAATTCATTTTCGAAGATAAATCAAAATTTAATTACTCTGGGGACGAGCTAGAGATGAAAAAACAAATAAAAGAGATAAATGAAAAAGATGTTGAGGGTTATGAAAAATTAGTCAATTTTACAAAAAAAATTTTTGATAAAGGTTTCACGGAGCTTGCTGATGTACCCTTTGATAAACCATTTGTAATGATGCAGCAATTGCCAGCACTACTAAAACTAAAAAGTTATAAATCTGTTTATTCTTTAGTCTCCTCATATATAGAAAATGAAAAATTGAGGAGAATGCTTAGTATGCACCCATTATTAGTTGGGGGAAATCCTTTTACTACAACTTCAATTTATGGATTAATCTTATACCTAGAAAAAAAATGGGGTATTCATTACTCAATGGGTGGAACAGGAAATATTATCAAAGGTTTTGAAAAATTAATGGATGAAGTCGGGATTAAAATAATTAAAGGTCACGAAGTTACTAAAATTATTTCAAACAAAAAAAAAATTACTAGTATCCAATTAGATGATCAAACAATAATAGAGTCTAGCAATGTAATTTGTAATGCTGATCCTCCTGCTGTTTACGAGAAAATGTTAAATGGGAATACAAGTAATTCATTTCTTTTTAGATGGAAAAAAAACCGAATGGAATATTCAATGGGATTATTTGTCTATTACTTTGGTACCAAAAAAAAATACAATAATGTTGAACACCATACTATTAAGTTTGGAAACAAATATAAAGAACATCTAGATGACATTTTCAATAACAAAAAATTAAACGACGATATTAGTTATTATCTTCACAGACCCTCTGCAACCGATAAAACTATGGCTCCCGAAGGTAACGATTGTTTTTATGTTTTAGTCCCAGTGCCAAATAATCAATCAAAAATTGACTGGTCTGTTGAGGGAGAAAAAATGAAAAATTTGGTTATTGATAAAATGCAAAATGATTTAATGCCAGATCTCAAAAGAAATATTGTAGAAGATTTTTATTTAACACCTGATTACTTTGAAAAAGATTTAAATACAAAATATGGTTCAGGTTTTTCAATCCAACCAAAATTTTCTCAATCTGCATATTTTAGATTTCACAATAAGTCTGAGATATACAAAGGACTTTATTTTGTTGGCGCAGGAACCCATCCTGGAGCAGGTGTACCTGGAGTGCTTTCGTCAGCAAAGGTATTAGAAAAGATTTTATGATGACTGATAAAAATTACTTATCAGTTTATGCAAAATCTTTTAATTGGGCAGGTTTTTTTTTACCTAAAAAAACATATAAAAAATGCTCTGCGTTGTATGATTTTTGTAGAGTTGCTGACAATATTGCAGACGATGAAGAAAAATTAGAAGTTAAAGAAATTAAATTTAAACAATTTAAAAAAGATTTTATTCAAAAGAATTTTGATAATCAAATTGTTAAAAATATGTGGGACCTAATTGATGAATTTAAAATTTCAGTAAAAATTGTCGAAGATCTATTAGATGGTATAAATTCAGATATAAAAGATAAGGTGATATTAAATTCAAAAAAAGACCTTTTAATTTATTCTTACAGAGTTGCTGGAACTGTTGGTTTGATGATGGCAAAAATTTTAAAAGTTAATAAAAAAAGCTCACTTAAGTCAGCTATTGATCTCGGTATCGCAATGCAACTTACAAATATATCAAGAGATGTAATTGAAGATTCAAAAATAAATAGATTTTATATAAATAAAAATTTTGAGGAAATTACATCGACTATAGATCTTGCAGATACCTTTTATAAGAATTCCTTTTATTCTATAAAAGACATTCCAATAAGTTTTAGATTTTCAATTTTAGTCGCAAGAAGAATCTACCGAAAAATAGGCTATAATATTCTAAATAAAAAAACGTTTGAAAATTATAAAAATTCTGGAAAAATTTATGTATCCAATATTGAAAAGAGTATAGAGACTATTTTTGCAATTTTTGATCTTATAAGGTTATCTCTAACCAGTATTAAAGAAGATCAGATACAACATGATCATTTTTTAATTAATGAGGAAATAAATCTAGATGAAAGAATTTGACTATGTCATTATTGGTGGAGGCTGTGCTGGTTTATCTTTAGCATATGAATTGGAAATTCATGAAAAGCTTAAAGATAAAACTTTGGCGATCATAGAGCCAAGAGATGAATACAAAAGAGACAAAACTTGGTCTTTTTGGAAAGTAACATCTCACAATTTTGATGATTGTGTAAAAAAAAATTGGGAAAATTTTTCAATTAATATTCCTAAAAAAACTAACTATTTGCAGTGTAAAAGTTCTCCATATCAAAGTATTGACAGTGGTTTATTCTATGAAAAAATTAACAACAAACTAAATGAAAATAAAAATATTTCCTACTTTAAAGATGTCAGTGAAATTAGTTTAAAAAATTCTTTTATTTTTAATAGCGTACCATTCATTAAAAAAGATTATCGAAATCTTTGGCAACATTTTTGTGGAGTGGAAATCGAAACTAAAAATAATTTTTTTGATGATGAAATTTTTAACCTTATGGATTTTGATTGTGATCAAAGAGAAAGTGTTCATTTTTTTTATACCTTACCCTACTCAAAAAATACTGCTTTAGTCGAAACCACTTGGTTGTCTAAAATTAATGACAATTCTCAAAAAGATTATGACAAACAGATAAAAGATTACATTGAAAATCATCTAAATTTGAAAGATTACAAGATAATTTATAAAGAGGAGGGGGCGATACCTTTATTTTACCCAATCGATGAGAATGAAAAAAATAGAATAAATATTGGAACTGCTGGTGGTATGACTAGATTAAGTACAGGTTATACTTTTTTAAATATTCAAGAACATAGTAAATATATTAGAGAAAATATTGAAAATATTGCTAATGTTAAAAAATATAAAATAAGCACTAAATATCAGTTTTTAGATGAAATATTTTTAAGAGTTCTTGAAAAACATCCAGAAAAAATGTCTGATATATTCTTTAAAATGTTTAAGGCTTCACCAAAGACTGTTATAAAATTTTTGTCCAATAAAAGTAATTTTTTCGAGGATTTGTCTATTATTTTAAGAATGCCTAAATTGACTTTTATAAAAGCATTATTTTATTAGTAGAATTTTAAAATGAATAACAGATCAAAAAAAATAAATTTTAATCATTCTTTCATTTTTTTTTTAGTTTGTAATATTTTTTCATTGATAGCTTTTAAGTTTAAGACTTTGGCAATTTCACCATTTATTTGTTTGTTATTAATTTTAAGTATCGGTATATCTCATGGATCACTTGACAATTTAAAAGGAAGAAAACTTTTTCAAATCTTTAAATTTAAAAAATTTTATATTTTTTACTTGGCATATATTTTAATAGCCATCATAGTTATAATTTTATGGATACTCATACCATATGTTTCTTTAATCATTTTTTTAATGGTTGCCTCATATCATTTTGGAAAAGAAGACACTCAATTTTTAATAGTTGAAAACTCTTATTACAATCAATTTTTATTTTTGTTAAAAGGTTCTTTAATTGTTTTTGCACCAATGTATTTCCATTTCGATGAGACAATATCAATATTCAAATTGCTGTTTATTGAAAAAGAAAATTTCTATAATTTTTTAGATTTAATAGAGTCGAAAAAGATATTGTTATATTGTATTATTTTATCAACACTAGCAAATATTCTACTATTTGCAAAAAATTTTGAACTAAAGAAATTCACAATATTTTTAGATTACTTTTCAATCATAATAATAAATTATTATTTTTCTCCGTTAGTAGCTTTTACAATTTACTTCTGCTTTTTACACTCTGTAAGACATAGTATCTCATTAATGTCTGAATTAGACAGGGATGACCTTGGAAATGGATTTAAAATCTTTGTAAAAAAGGCTTTACCACTAACAATTATTACAGCTATTTTTTGTGCAATTGGCCTTTATTTACTAAGTAATGCTTACAATTTAGAAAGTTCAATTCTTAAAATTATATTTATAGGTTTGGCGTCTTTGACCTTTCCACATATATTGCTTGAGTATTTAATTGAAAAAAATGAAAAATAAACATTTGAAAATATTACTTTCTGCACCAAGAGGTTTTTGTGCAGGTGTTGAGAGAGCTATAGAAATTGTAGAAAAATCAATCAAAAAATTTGGTGCTCCAGTTTATGTTCGCCATGAAATTGTGCATAATAAATATGTTGTAGACGATTTAAAAAATAAGGGTGCAATCTTTGTTGAGGAGCTCGAGGAGATAGAAGATAAAACAAGGCCAGTTATTTTTTCTGCACATGGTGTTCCAAAAAAAATACCGGAAGATGCTAAAAACTATAACATGACTTATATAGATGCTACATGTCCATTAGTATCCAAAGTACATAGAGAAGCGGAAAATTTACATAAAGCTGGGTATCATTTAATTTTGATAGGACATCAAAATCACCCTGAAGTAATCGGTACCATGGGTCAATTACCAAAAGGATCAATTGATCTTGTTCAAAATGAGGATGAGGCCAAAAAATATAAACCTCATAACAACAAAAAAATTTCATATGTAACTCAAACAACGCTATCAGTAGATGATACAAAAGATATAATTCAAATTTTAAAAGATAGATTTCCTAATATAAAAGAACCAATTAAAGAAGATATTTGTTACGCCACAACGAATAGACAATTGGCTGTAAAAAATATTGCAAAAAAATGTGATTTATTTTTTGTAATTGGTAGTAGAAATTCATCTAATTCAGTTAGATTAGTAGAGGTTGCAAAAAAATCTGGCTGCTCTAACTCGCTATTAATTCATTCACAAAGTGAAATACCATTCGATTTAATTAAAGACTCAAATATAATTGGAATTTCCTCTGGGGCTTCCGCACCAGAAATTTTGGTCAATAATTTTATAGATGAGCTAAAAAATAAATTTACAGTCAGTATAGATGAAGTAGAAATAATTAAAGAAAATGTTGTTTTCAAAGCACCAAAAAAATTAAACTAAAATGGCTGTTTATACGAAAATAAGTAAAAAAGACATTTCTTATATTAACAAAAAATTTGATATAGAAAAAATTTTAGAATTTAAAGGTATAAAACAAGGGATTGAAAATACAAACTATTTACTAAAATCAAAGAATAAAAAATTTATACTTACAATTTTCGAAAAAAGAGTATCAAAAAAAGAATTGCCTTTTTTTATGAATTTGATGGATAAATTGAATAAATCAAAAATAAATTGCCCAAAGCCACAAACAAAAAAAGATGGTGGGTATTTAATTAATTTAAAAAATAAAGCTGCATGCATAGTTTCCTTTCTCAATGGGAAAGATAAAAAATCACTTAATTTTAAAAACTGTTATGACATTGGCAAAATGATTGCTGAAATGCACCAATCTACAAAAAAAATTAATCTTACTAGAAAAAACTCTATGGGTGTTAGAAATCTAAATCCATTACTGAAAAGTATAAAATTTAAGTCAAAAAAATTTACTAACGTAGAAAAATTTTTAAAAAATAATTTTAAAGATATTAAAACAAAATGGCCTAAAAATTTACCGAACGGGGTAATTCATGGAGATTTGTTTATCGATAATATCTTTTTTAAAAATAATAGATTGTCAGGGGTAATCGATTTTTATTTTGCAGCTAATGACTATTTTATGTATGAAATCGCAATTTGTGTAAATGCACTATGTTTTGATAAAAAAAAATCAAAGTTTGTGTTGAACAAAAAGAAAGTAAAAAATTTAATAAAAGGTTATGAAAAAATTAGGAAAATCTCAGTTAGAGAAAGGAAATCATTAAATATTTTATGTCGTGGTGCTGCAATTAGATATTTTATGACTAGACTTTATGACTATTCAAATACTCCTAAGACAGCATTAATTAAAATAAAAGATCCAAGAGAATATTATCAAAAGCTAGTAATACACAATAATTTAAGCACTTATAAAGATTATTTAAATTAATGATTAAAATATACACTGATGGTTCATGCATTGGCAATCCAGGTCAAGGTGGCTGGGCAGCAATAATATTAGATGAGGGGAAAAAAACTGAAATAAAAGGAAGTAAAAAAGATACTACAAATAATCAAATGGAATTATTAGCGCCTATAGAGGCGCTTAAAAAGATTCCAAAAGGAAGCAAAGTTCAAATTTTTACTGACTCTAAATATGTTAAGTCTGGAATAACAGAGTGGATACACAATTGGAAAAAAAATGGATGGAGAACTACAAATAAAAAAGAGGTAAGTAATAAAGAACTTTGGACAGAATTGGACCAACTAAATAGTGAATTTGAAATAAGTTGGAACTGGGTAAAAGCGCATTCAACAGATAAATTAAATAACGAAGTGGATTTACTTGCTAGAGATGCTGCAAATTTATAGTAGATTGTTCAATAAGTTTTCTGCAGAAGTTAAGCCGCACTCTTTAGTCTCTTCTTCTTCATGAATTTTAATGACTGTAAAATTTTCAATAACCATCAAATAACGATTTGATCTAATTCCCATTCCTTTTGCATTTCTATCAACTTCCGCACCGATTGCTTTCGTAAATACTAAATATGGGTCAGATAACATTTTAATCTTATCTCCAATATTATTAATCTCTCCCCAGCCATTCATTACATAAGGGTCATTGACTGATAAACAAAATATATTTTCTATTCCTTTTGCTTTGATTTTATCTGCATTTGCTACAAAACCTGGTAAGTGAAGTTTGGAGCAAGTTGATGTAAATGCTCCAGGTAAACCAAATAAAACAATTTTTCCGTTACCTATGATTTCTCTTAAGTTACTTTTTTGAGGCTCTCCATCAATAAGTTGAAAAATCTCTGTATCTGGAAGTTGATCTTTTATTTTAATTTTCATATAGAATTCATTACATATTTTTTGACTTTTTCAATATTATTTGAAAGAAGTTCAAATTTTTCTTTTCTGTCATAAACATATTTAAGACTTTCGGGTAAATTTTCAGTTTTTGATATTGCATCTTCTATTGCCTTTGGAAATTTACACGGGTGTGCAGTTGATAATACAACGCAATTTTTTTCTAATCCTAATTTTCTAACAGCACCAATACCTACTGCAGTATGCGGATCAACTACCATTTGATGTTCATCATTGATAGTTTTTATCATTTCAACAGTTTCGTTTTCATCAAGCATCTCAGATACAAAATTCTTTTTGATTTTATCTAAATCGTTTTTATCAATTTTATAGGTATTATTTTTTATTTCAGCCATTACACCTTTTGTAACTTCTGAGTTACAATCTTTTACATCATATAAAAGCCTCTCAAAATTACTTGCTATTTGAATATCCATACTTGGAGTATTTGTTTCCTCAACTTTCTTTTGACTATAATCACCGCCTGATATGGCTCTATGAAGTATGTCATTTTTATTTGTAGCTACGATTAGCTTATCAATTGGAAGGCCTAATTTTTTTGCTAAGTATCCAGCATAAATATCACCAAAGTTTCCTGTTGGAACAGAAAAGGATAAAGGCTGACCATTTCCAACTTTAAAGAAAGCGTAAAAATAATACACCGATTGAGCAATAATCCTTGCCCAATTAATTGAATTTACCCCTGACATATTAATCGCTTTTGAAAATTTTTCGTCATTGAACATTGCTTTTACTAGATTTTGACAGTCATCAAAGTTACCCTCTACTGCAATATTAAATACGTTATTTTCCTCATGTATTGTCATTAACCTTCTTTGTACAGGTGAAATTTTATTATTTGGGTGTAATACAAAAACATTTAAATTGCTTTTTCCTTTTAAAGCATCGATTGCAGCTGCACCAGTATCACCTGAGGTCGCTACTATTATATTAATTTTTTTTTCATCACGGGCTAAATGGTATTGATAAAAATTACCAATCAGTTGCATTGCGATATCTTTAAAAGCAAGTGTGGGTCCATGAAATAGTTCTAATACTTTTAGATTTCCGAGATTAGAAATTTTAACAACATCGTCAGATCTAAAATTTGAATATGATTTTGAAATCGTAGAGATTAGATCATCTTTAGACATGAAATCTCCTATAAATGGATAAATTATCTCAGCAGCTAAATCATTGTAACTAAGATTTTTTAGATTATCTAATTCCTCCTTTTGGAATTGTTTAATTGATTTAGGAACAAAAAGTCCTCCATCATCCGCTAATCCTTTGAGGAAAACATCTTTAAAAGAAAAGTTTTTTTGATTATTTCTTGTACTAATGTAATTCATTTAATAATTCTTTTTTCTAAAATATAAATATAGCAAAAGAATTGAAAGCGCTAATGAAAACCATGTAATAGCGTATTTTTGATGATTATTAGAAATATTTGCAGTAATTTTTTTTGGTCTAGGTAACTGATAATTTCCATCTAAATAAATAATATATTTAGAAAAATTTTTACCTGTAAATTTTAAGATATCTTCTCTATTTAAACTAAACCAGTAATTTTCATCTAAATCATTATCTGGCTTAAAGATATTTTTTCTACCTTGTAATTTTAGGGTTCCGATAATATTTTCTTGATCAAATACATTTATTTCTTGAGTGCCCTTCTTTTCAAATGGTATCCAACCTCTATTTATTAAAAAATTTTCATCCCCAATCATAATTGGATTTATTACTTCAAACCCAGGAGTACCAGACTCATTTAAATTATATAAATAAATTTGCTTATCAAAATCTATAGACCCTGAAGTTTTAATTTTAAGAAAATTTTCTTTTTTTGATTGAGCTAATTCAACTGGAGGATTTTTTAATGAATTTTCAATTTCTAAAATTAAATTATTTTTCCAATTTAGACGGATAATTTGCCACGTACCTAGTCCAATAAAAACAAAAATAAAGAAAATTATAAAGACGGAAAATAAAAACTTATGTTTCAAGGATCAAATTAACTTCCCCAAATATATATTGCAGCAAACAAAAATAACCAAACAACGTCAACAAAATGCCAGTACCATGCAGCTGCTTCAAAACCAAAATGATGGTCTTTAGTAAAATGACCTAATTTTCCTCTCCATAAACATACTGCTAAAAAAATTGTTCCAACTATAACATGGAAGCCATGAAAGCCTGTTGCCATGTAAAAAACAGAACCATAAATATGATCTGAAAAAGCAAATGTAGCATGATGATATTCATATGCTTGAAGTGCTGTAAAAAATGCTCCAAGAATTACTGTTAGCACTAATCCTTGTATGAAACCTTTTCTATCACCTTCTAATAATGAATGGTGAGACCAAGTGACTGTTGTGCCTGATAATAGTAAAACTAATGTATTAATCAAAGGTATATCCCAAGGATCAAAAGTCACAATATCTTTAGGTGGCCATACGTTTCCTACAAAATCGTTTGGGAAAAGACTAACGTCAAAGTAAGCCCAAAACCAAGCAACAAAAAACATTACCTCAGACGCAATAAATAAAGTCATTCCATAACGGTGGTGAATTTGGACCACTGGGGTATGATGACCTTGATGTTCTGCTTCAATGACCACATCTCTAAACCACATATATGCGCCATAAATTAAAAGAGCTAATCCAAGATACATTCCCCATGAAACATCTGAATGCATATAATACACGGCACCTATAGCTAATACTAAGCAAGAGAATGAAACATAAATAGGCCAAGGACTTGGATCTACTAAGTGATAATCATGTTTTTTTTCAGCTGACATTTTTTTGAATTATGATTGTTTATAATAATCTGTCGAGAAAAAAGTATACGACATAGTTACATCTTCTAGGTTTTTTACACTTGGATCATTAATCATTTCAGGGTCTAGATAAAAAGTCATTACATAGGTGGCTTTTTCTCCTGCCTTTAATTCTTGTTTTTCAAAACAAAAACAGCCAAGTTTACTATAATATTTTCCAAAACTTGCTGGTGATACGTTAAAACTTGCTACACCGGCAGTTGGTTCGCTACTATAATTTTCAACTTCAAACTCTATTTTGTTAACTTGGCCAACTTTCACATCTATAACATTCGATTTTGCTTTAAAATCCCAAGGTAGATTATTCACATTAGTATCAAATCTGACACTTACAACTTTGTTAAGAACTATTTTAGGAGCACTGTTTGAAATTTGAGTAGTACCTCCAAAACCCGTTACTCTACAAAATAAATCATATAAAGGTACTGCAGCGTAGGATAAACCCAACATAAATACAAATATTCCTATAAGGACTAATGGTGTAAGATTTTTTTTTTGTATCATATGGCTCTATCAAAAACTCCAGTATTATATAATGTAAATAAAAAAAGAAAAATCATGAAGGCAATAATTGCTAATGCTGTCTTGATATTTTTTTTCTTAGTTTTTTTATCTGGTATAATCATAAAATCTTATCTATCAGAAAAAGCACAAAAACCAAAAACAAATATAAAATAGAATAGCCAAATATTGATTTAGCTTTTTTTGCACTAAATTTATTTTTTTTAAATTTATAAAGATCGAAACATAGATAATTATAATAAATAGTTAATAACAATGATGGAATAAGAAAAACAAGTCCTACAAAGTTGATTACATATGGAAAAATTATAACTGGAAGCATTATCAAAGAGTAGACAAAAATATTTACTTTAGTGCTCTCTATCCCATTTGTTAGGGGAAGCATGGGTATATTAGCTTTTTTATAATCTTCTGATTTATATAAGCTTAATGCCCAAAAATGTGATGGTGTCCAAAAGAAAATAATTAAAAAAAATACAAGAGGTTCAAGAGACAAAGACCCTGTAGCAATAGTCCAACCTATAACAGGAGGAAGAGCTCCTGACGCTCCACCAATAACAATGTTCTGTGAGGTTCTTTTTTTCAGCCAAATTGTATAAATCAAAACATAAAATATAATAGTAAAAAGTAATATTCCTGCAGATACTCGATTTGTAAAATAATCTAGTGCGACTACTGAAATAACCGATAAAGTTATTCCAAATATAAGTGCCTGATTTTTGTTTACTTTACCTGTTGGTATTGGTCTTAGGCAGGTTCTACTCATTAAAGCATCAAGGTCAGACTCATACCACATGTTTAATGCTCCAGCTGCTCCTGCACCCATTGAAACTAGTAATATTCCAACTATTGCATCTTGAGTTGAAACTACAGTTGGGGCCGTTAATAATCCAACGGCACAAGTAAATATCACAAGCGACATTACCCTTGGTTTCATCAATTTAAATAATTCAGAAAAATTTAGTAAGTCTTCCTGAGACAGATTATCTTTTTTTAACTTTGAACTACTCATCAATTTTAAAGCTTTTAATCCTAGCTATGAGATTTCCCAGTCTCTTGATCATCTACAAACTTTGGTAATTCCTCAAAAGTGTGGAAATTTGGTGGAGATGGAACGGTCCACTCTAAAGTTGTTGCTCCTTCTCCCCAAGGATTCTGCGCTGCAGCTTTCTTTTTTGCAAAAGCATAAATCAAATTCACAAAAAATACAGCTAAGCCAGCAACTGCTATATAGGATCCTATTGAAGAAATATAATTCCAACCTGCAAATGCATCTGGATAATCAGCATATCTTCTAGGCATACCTGCTAATCCTAAAAAATGCTGTGGAAAGAAAATCAAATTCACACCAATAAAAGTTAACCAAAAATGTAATTGACCTAGCCACTCTGAATATTCGTAACCGGACATTTTTGAAAACCAATAATAGAAACCAGCAAATATTGCAAATACAGCTCCTAATGAGAGAACATAATGAAAGTGAGCTACTACATAATAAGTATCGTGCATTGCAGTATCTACTCCTGCGTTTGCTAAAACTACACCTGTCACTCCGCCAACTGTAAACATAAAGATAAAACCTAGTGCCCACATCATTGGAGTTTTAAATGAGATCGATCCTCCCCACATAGTTGCTATCCAAGAAAAGATTTTTATTCCAGTAGGAACAGCAATAATCATAGTGGCTGCTAAGAAATAAGCTTTTGTATCTGTACTTAATCCAACAGTATACATATGGTGAGCCCAAACTACGAAGCCAACTATTCCGATTGCGACCATCGCATAAGCCATACCTAAATAGCCAAAAACTGGTTTTCTAGAAAATGTTGAAACAATATGACTAATCATTCCAAATCCTGGTAGAATTAAAATATAAACTTCTGGATGGCCAAAGAACCAGAATAAATGTTGAAACAACACTGGGTCTCCTCCAGTTTGAGCTTCAAAAAAGGCAGTTCCAAAGTTCCTATCAGTTAATAGCATTGTTATTGCTCCTGCTAGAACTGGTAAAGACAATAACAATAAAAAAGCTGTTACTAAAATTGACCAAGCAAACAATGGCATCTTGTGTAAAGTCATTCCAGGAGTTCTCATATTTAGAATTGTTGTGATAAAATTAACTGCTCCTAAAATTGATGAAGCACCAGCCAAGTGTAAACTTAAAATCGCTAAATCCATTGCAGGACCAGGTTGTCCAGCTTTTGAGGATAAAGGAGGATATATTGTCCATCCACCTCCAACTCCAGTTTGTCCTGGAGGACCATCAGCAAAAATTGACAATATTAATAATGTTAATGAAACAGGTAATAACCAAAAAGAAATATTATTCATTCGCGGGAATGCCATATCAGGTGCACCAATCATAATTGGAACAAACCAATTTCCAAAACCACCTATCATGGCTGGCATTACCATAAAGAAAATCATTATCAATCCATGACCTGTCACTAACACATTATACAAATGATAATTTCCACCCAAAATTCCATCGCCTGGATGCATTAATTCCATTCTCATTAAAACAGAAAATGCAGTTCCAATAACTCCTGCAACAATTGCAAAAATTAAGTACATTGTTCCTATGTCTTTATGATTTGTAGAATAAGCCCAACGTTTCCAACCTGTTGGAGTATGATGATCGTCGTGCGAAGCTGTTTGTGTATACATATTTATTTACTCACTAATTTAAGATTATTATTTTCTATTTCCTCTTTTGCAAATTTTTCTTTTGCCTCAGATAACCAATCCTCATATTCCTCATCAGTTACAACTTTAACGGTGATGGGCATAAACGCATGCTTAATACCGCAAAGTTCAGAGCACTGACCATAATAGGTTCCTACTTTTTCAGCTTTGAACCATGTCTCGTTAATTCTTCCAGGAACAGCATCTCTTTTTACACCAAACGATGGTAAAGCCCAAGCATGTAATACATCGTTTGCAGTGATTAAAACTTTTACAACTTTATTAACTGGCACAACAACTTCGTTATCTACCGCTAGAAGTCTAGGTTGATCTGGTCTTAAATCTTTATCTTCTACCATGTAAGACTCAAAAATAATATTTTCATCAGGATATTCATATCCCCAATACCACTGATAACCGATTGCTTTAATTGTTAAATCTGCTTTTGGTATTGCATCTTGTTTATATAAAATTTTAAATGAGGGAACTGCAATTACAATTAAAATTAAACATGGTATTAGTGTCCATAAAACTTCAACTGCAACGTTGTGTGTTCTTTTAGATGGATTAGGGTTTGCTGAAGCTCTAAATCTTATGCACGCATACAACATTAAAAATAAAACAAATACACTAATTGCGATTATTATTGGTAATAATAGATAATCATGAAAAGCAACTATCTCTCTCATTGATTCCGAAGCTGCTTTTTGAAAACCTAATTGCCAGTCGACTGGTTGGTTAGCAAAAGCATTTTGCGATATGAAAAGCGACGAAAATATAAATAAAAATTTATTCATTTTTAATAGCTATATAAAGCTCTTTTATAAAAATTACACTTTAGTTTTCGCGACAATTTATCAATTAATCACATAATTTACGATCGAAATTGCAGATATGACCGCGGTTTCTGACCTTAAAATATTCTCATTAATTTTAATAGGTTGAACGCCCTTAAAAGAGAGAATCTTCTCTCTTTCAGTCTCTGAAAAATCTCCCTCTGGACCTATGATTATACAAACAGGTTTATCTGTAAATTTTGATTTATCAATTTTTTTAATATTTGAATTTAAATCTGTAAAAATT
>CACGHT010000002.1 GCA_902572925.1 uncultured Pelagibacteraceae bacterium
GGGGGATTATTGGACTTGGAAATGTAGCTCATGAATTTGCAAAATCATTTTATAATACAAAAAATGCTAAGTTAATAGCAATCGCAAGTAAATCAGAAAATAAATTATCAAAATTCAAGGCTAATTTTAATATTGATACAAGTAATTGTCATGATGATTATGAAAAGTTATTAAATAATAAGATAGTAGATATAGTATATGTAGCTTTACCAAATAGCCTCCATTATGAATGGGTACATAAATCATTAGAATTTAAAAAGCATATACTCGTTGAAAAGCCAGCATTTGTAAATTTTCAAGAAACGCAAAATATTTTTAATCATCCAAACTTTAATGACCTTTTCATTGGAGAGGGTTTTATGTTTAGATATCATCCTCAAATAATAAAAATAATTGAGTTATTGAAGGATAATAGCATCGGTCAAATTATTTCAATGCAATCCTTTTTCGGAAAAAATTTGTTATCAAAAAAACGTTTTTTTGGACTTTTTAATTCAAGTAAATTTAATAAAAAAAATAGAATCTTTTCTAGATCGCTAGGTGGTGGAGCTATATTAGACCATGGCTCATATACTGTCTCCATGAGCTTACTAATTGCATCTTTGATAGATGGAGTTGATATTAAAAATTTCGACTTATCTGAAAATAAAAAAAAGAAAATTGAAAGTATTGATGTAGAAAGTTCTGTAAAATTAATTTTTGACAAAAAATTTCAAGCTGAAATCGTCGCATCTTTTTCAAGAGATATTGGAAATTCAACAAGGATAAATGGTAAAAATGGTAAAATATTAATTACTAATACTTGGAATTCAGATGAAGGTGAAATAATTTTAATTAATGACGAGAAAAAAACCTTTAAAATAAAAAATGAAAAAAATATTTATTCAAGGGAAATCGATGAAATTAGTAATGATATCTTGAATAATAAAAAAGAGGCAAGTTTTCCAGGTACAAATAAAAGAGATATGTTAATAGGTAGTAAAATTTTGGATAGATGGATAAATGAATAAAAATAAATTTATTGATTGTGTCACTTTCTTTGATAACAATTTTATGTTTAATCTTAGATATAATATCCTCAAAGACTATGTCGATTATTTTGTAATTTGTGAGTCCAGATATGATCATAAAAACAATATAAAAAAATTAAATTTTGATATCAGAGATTACGACTCAAAAAAAATTAAGTACATTATTTTAGATAAACCATTTCCCAATAATATTGACATATGGAAAAATCAAGCCATTCAAAGAGAACATATTTTAAAAAACTTACATTTTGCAAAATCAGATGATTATATTTTTTTTTCAGACCCTGATGAAATTCCAAATCCACAAATATTTAAAAACTTTAATTTAGTTAAAAAATATGGAATTTTTTATCAAAAATGTTTTAACTATAAATTTAATCTCTACAATCCTTATGAAACACCTTGGGAGGGCACAAGAGTTTGTAAGAAAAAAAACTTAAATTCTATAGATTATATGCGTCAAAAAATTAAATCTAAAAACCTCAAATATAATTTTTTAAGATTCGATAAAGAAAAAAGTATACAAATTTATAAGAATGCTGGTTGGCACTTTAATAATATTATGGAGCCTGATGAAATATCTCTTAAACTTAAAACGTTTGCTCACATTGAATTTAGTGATAGCAAGTTCTCTGATATTGATATAATAAAATCAAAAATTGATAAAAAAGTTGATTTATTCAACAGAGGACATCAATATAAGAAAGTTGCCTTAGATCAAACTTTTCCAAAATATCTTTATGATAATTATCAATTATATAAAAAATTTATTTTGTAATATGGAGAGGTGGCCGAGTGGTTGAAGGCGCACGCTTGGAAAGCGTGTAAAGGGGAAACTCTTTCATGGGTTCGAATCCCATTCTCTCCGCCATCAAATAAGCCTTGGTATATAAAGCTTATTTAAGATTTTTATTAGAAATTTGTGATTATAATTGAGCAATTTTTACCAAAAAATGTTATAATTTTTTTTTCCTAAATTTAAAAAAATGACAAATAAAAATACATATCAAGCAGACTCTATAAAAGTACTTAAAGGCTTAGAGGCGGTAAGAAAGAGGCCTGGTATGTATATTGGTGATACCGATGATGGAACTGGTTTACATCATATGGTATATGAAGTCGTCGATAACTCAATTGATGAAGCTCTAGCGGGGTTTTGTAAAAATATAAATGTTAAATTAAATTTTGATGGAACTGTAACTGTTAATGATGATGGTCGTGGGATTCCTACAGATATACATAAGGGAGAAAAAAAATCTGCTGCAGAGGTAATAATGACCCAACTTCATGCTGGTGGAAAATTTGATCATGATTCTTATAAAGTCTCAGGAGGGCTTCATGGTGTAGGAGTTTCTGTTGTTAATGCTCTTTCAGAAAAACTATTCCTAGAAATAAATAGAGATGGAAAAAAATATTCTATTGAGTTCCGTAATGGTGAAGCAAAAGCACCTCTTAAAATTACAGGTAAATCAAAACAAACAGGAACTCAAATAACCTTTTTACCCTCAAAGGAAGTTTTCTCATCAATCAAATTCAGTGCAAATATTCTAATTAAAAGAATAAGAGAGTTAGCCTTTTTAAATAAAGGTATAAAGATAACATTCATTGACAATAGTCAAAAAAAAGAAAAAACCTTAGAATTTAAATATGATGGAGGTTTAATAGAATTTGTAGATTATTTAGACGAGAAAAGAGAAAAACTTCAAAATAAAAACGGAAACGATCTGTTTAGAAAACCAATTTATATTGAAGGTAAAAAAAATAATGTAGAATTAGAGTGTTCGTTAAAATGGAATGCAGGTTATTCTGAAGATATTTTTCCTTATACGAATAATATTTATCAAAAAGATGGTGGAACACATTTATTAGGCTTTAGAAGTGCCTTAACAAGAATAATAAATAAATATGCAAATGAAAATAATTTGCTAAAAAAAAATAAACTAACTATTTCAGGGGATGATATTAAAGAAGGTTTGACATGTGTTTTGTCAACAAAAATTCCTGATCCTAAATTTTCTTCTCAAACAAAAGACAAATTAGTTTCATCCGAAGTGAGAATGATAGTTGAAACATTAGTAAATGAGAAGTTATCGATATGGTTTGATCAAAATCCCTCGGTAGCTAAGATAGTTTTAGCTAAAGTGATACAAGCCGCAATGGCTAGAGACGTAGCAAGAAAAGCAAGAGAAAATGTAAGAAGGAAAGGTGCTATTGAATTGAGTGGTCTTCCAGGTAAATTAGCGGACTGCCAAATAGGAAAACAAGAAGGAACAGAATTATTTATCGTTGAGGGAGATTCAGCTGGTGGTTCAGCAAAACAAGGTAGGAACAGATCAAACCAAGCAGTTTTACCTTTAAGAGGAAAAATACTTAATACTTACGTTGAAGATTTAAATATTAAAAAAAATGGAAATGGAAATGGTTCAGATCAAAGAACAAAAGCATTGTCTAAAATGATATCATCAAATGAAATAATCACACTAATTAATGCACTTGGGCTAGATCCTAAGGCCCATGAAATTGATTTAAAAGATTTAAGATATGGAAAAATAATTATTATGACGGATGCTGATGTTGATGGGTCTCATATCAGAGCATTATTATTAACTTTCTTTAATAATAAACCTTTTAATAAGTTGATTGAGAATGGTCATGTGTATCTTGCTCAACCACCACTATTTAAAATCAATAAAGGTTCTAAAGGAATATATATTAAAGATGAGGAGGAATTAGAAAATTATATAGTGACTAATAGCAAGGAGCTTAAAAAATCTAAGAGAGGTTCAAAAGAGTTTTTAAACTTAATAGAAATTGAAAAATCTAAAATGAGCATACAAAGGTTTAAGGGTTTAGGAGAAATGAATCCAGATGAACTTTGGAGCACAACTCTTAATCCAGAAACGAGAAATTTACTTCAGGTTCAATATTCAAAAAACTCGAAAAAAGACCAGGAGTTAATACACACTTTAATGGGTAATGACGTAACATTAAGAAAAGATTTTATCATTTCTAACGCAATAAATGTTCAAAATTTAGATATTTAGACCATGAAGTTTTTTGAAACTTCAAAATTTCATACTTTAAAAAAATCTACTTATATCTCTTTAAGATGGATTGGTATAATAGGTCAATTAATTTCTGTTTATATTGTTTATTTTTTTTTCAATTTTAACTTTAATTTTATACTATCAAATTTAATTATTTTTGTAGGAGTTTTGAGTAATTTTTATTTGATCTTCATTTATAATAAAACTCAACTTTCAGATAGATCTGCACTAATTTTTTTAATGATAGATATATTTCAACTAGGTTCACTAATCTTTCTCACAGGAGGAATTAAAAACCCTTTTGTTATTTTTTTATTGATTCCTAGCGTATTTGCATCATCAAATTTAGGAATTAGAACTAATTTATTTCTTGTTGTTACAACAATATTAATGATTACTTTTTTAACATTTTATTCAGAGGATTTACCTGCGCCACTAAATGATCATTTTCATGTTGATCCTTACTATTATTATTCAATTCCAATTGCTTTTATAATTGCTTTAATTTTTTTAAATTATTTCGCGATAGTATTTGGTGCAGAGTCAAGAAAAAGAAAAGAGGCCCTTGGAAAAATGGAGGAAATAATGGCTCAAGAACATGAAATGTTATCTTTAGGAGGTCAAGCAGCAGCAGCAGCACATTCACTTGGAACTCCTTTATCTACGATTAAAATTATTTCACAAGAGTTAAAAGATCAATTAAAGGATCGCACAGATCTGAAGTCAGATATAGAATTACTTTCAAGTCAAGTTGAAAGATGTAATCAAATTTTAAAAAAACTATCTTTGAATCCTATTGAGGAAGATGATTTTATAGATGAGGATTTGGATTTTAAAAAATATATCAATCAAATAGTTAATTCATTTCAAGAAACAAGTGATAAAAAATTTATTTTAAATTTTGATCAAGATGCAAGTCCGGGAAAAATTTCTAGATCAATAGAAATAATATATGGTTTGAGAAATTTTATAGGAAATGCAAATAAATTTGCTAAAGAAAAAATATTTATTACCCTTAAAAGTAATAATGAATATACTGAAATTACCATCGAAGATGATGGTGAAGGATATCCTGGCGAAATATTGTCAAAAATAGGTGAACCTTATTTAAGATCACTGAACAATAAGGATAAGTCTCAATCTGGTCTGGGTCTAGGAATATTTATAGGCAAAAACTTACTTGAAAAAAACTTTGCCTCTTTAAATTGTCAAAATTCCAAAACAAGAACTGGAGCAGAAGTGAATATAAGATGGAAAAATGAAGATCTAAAAAAAATTTAATGTAATTTTGCTTTTTTATCGAACAATGTGCTCAGTTGTGAAATCATTACATCACCAAGTTCATTTACATCAGTAATTTTAATCGCTCTTTTGTAATATCTAGAAACGTCATGACCGATTCCTATAGCTAAAATTTCTATTTCGGATTTATCCTCTATAAACTTAACCATTTTTTTTAAATGTTTTTCTAAAAAATCTCCTGAATTTACTGATAAGGTTGAGTCATCAACGGGAGCACCATCTGAAATTACCATCAAAATTTTTCTTTCTTCTTTTCTCTTATTAATTCTATTGAAAGCCCACGTTATAGCCTCGCCATCTATATTTTCTTTTAGTAAGCCCTCCTTTAACATTAGTCCTAGGTTGTCTTTTGCTTGTCTCCAATGTGTATCAGCTCCTTTATAAATAATATGTCTTAAGTCATTTAATCTTCCAGGTGTCTTAGGTTTATTATTTTTGTTCCATAACTCTCTACTTTGACCACCTTTCCAATTTTTTGTTGTGAAACCTAATATCTCCACTTTTACCGAGCAACGCTCTAATGTTCTAGAGAGAATATCAGCACAAATAGCTGCAATTGTAATTGGTCTACCTCTCATTGAACCCGAGTTATCAATTAGAAGAGTTACCACCGTGTCCTTAAAGTCTAAATCTTTCTCTTTCTTGAAAGATAAAGAGTTGTATGGATCCATTATAATTCTCGGTAACTTAGAGCTATCAAGTAATCCTTCCTCTAAATCAAACTCCCAAGCTCTACTCTGTTTTGCTAATAATTGTCTTTGAAGTTTATTAGCAAGTTTCGTTATAACATCTTGGAAACCAATTAATTGTTGATCCAATGTTTTTCGAAGCTTATTTGCTTCATCTGCGTTTTCAAGATTTTCAGCTTTCGTAATTTCATCAAACTGTGTTGTAAAAATTTTATAATCTAAATTTAATTCCTTTAAATTTTTCTTTTGGATTACTTGCTCAGAGTTTTGTTCATCTGATTCTGTATCTACAAGTTGTTCATCTAATTTATATTCATCAATATTATAATCTGAGTCTAACCTGGTCTCTGTTTCATCTTGCTTATCAGGATTTTTTTTGTCATCATTTTCATTATCATCATTTTCACTTGTCTGATTTTCTTTATCATCCTCTGGGTTTTCGTCCCTTTTTTCTTCATTTTCTTCTGATTGAAAGATGTCCATTTCTTGAAGTATCTGGGAGAACTTTGAACTATAAATATTTTGATCTTCTAAATTTTGTTTAAAAAATTCTATATGTTCAAAAATTGATTTATCAAAATCTTTTTCCCAGAAGTTTAACATTCTTGATGTTAAAGAATTAAGTTTGATATTATGGAAATTTTTTAGCATATATAATTCAAAAGCTTCAACTACAGGCACATCATCTTTGGATTTGATTTGATCTTTTCTTTTATGGTTGATCATTTGAATATAATTATCTCTTAAATTTTTTTCTATTCCTTTTAACATTTTTGATCCCAATTTTTCATATCTTATTTTTTCAGTGATTGTATAAAGTGATTTACAAGATGAGCTGGAGGGTAAATTCTTTTTAAATATTGACTCATCAGAAAATTTCTTTTTAAGAGCTTTCGAGTCTGTTTCCGCTCTAGCCTTAATAAAATCGTTTTTTGAATTTAAATTTTCTAGTTCAATTAAATCTTGTTTTTCAGAATCTTTAATATTTTTCTTAGGATTGATTCCCAAATCATCTGAGATTACTCTTAATGTAGACGATAGAGCCTGTCTAAGCTTTTCTTTAAAACTCTCAGTTTTGTTATTCATTAAATTTGAATATTTAATAAGGACTCCGGTAATTCCTCACCAAAACATCTTTGGTAATATTCTGCAATTATATTTTTCTCGATTTCATCGCACTTATTTAAAAACGTTACTCTAAAAGCATAACCTGTGTCTTTAAAAATTTCTGCATTTTCAGCCCAGTGCAAAACTGTTCTTGGACTCATAACTGTAGATATATCCCCAGCTATAAATCCTTTTCTAGTCAATGATGCGACCTTAATCATATTAGAAACTTTTTCTTTACCTTTTGTGTTATTAAACCCTTTATTTTTTGCTAAGATTATCTCCATTTCTTTATCAAGGCTAAGATAGTTTAAAGTTGTAACAATATTCCATCTATCCATCTGTCCTTGATTAATTTGTTGAGTTCCATGGTAAAGTCCTGTTGTATCTCCTAAACCAACAGTATTGGAGGTTGCAAATAGTCTAAAAAATTTATTTTGTTTAATAACTTTATTTTTATCTAAAAGAGTAAAATTACCCTCTGCTTCAAGTACTCTTTGGATAACAAACATTACATCGGGTCTTCCTGCGTCATATTCATCAAATACTAATGCAACGGGGTTTTGTATCGACCAAGGTAAAATCCCTTCATTAAATTGTGTAACTTGCTTACCATCTTTTAAAACAATTGCATCCTTACCTATCAAATCTATACGACTTATATGACTATCTAAATTTACTCTGATACAGGGCCAATTTAATCTCGCAGCAATTTGTTCTATATGTGTAGATTTTCCTGTGCCGTGATAACCTTGAACAAGAACTCTTTTGTTAAATGCAAAACCTGAAATTATAGCTAACGTAGTGTCTCGATCAAATTTATAGTTTTTATCTATCTCTGGAACATATTCGCTCTTTTTGGAGAAAGCATCTACTTCCATATTGGAGTCAATTCCAAAAGTTTGTTTAATCGACAGTTTTATATCAGGTTGATTGTTTATATCTGGTGTCAATTTTTTTCTCTATAAGTATTTTTTAATTGGGTGTATGCCAAAGTTATTGATTTAAGTTTTTCTTCAAATTTTTTGTTACCAGAATTCATATCAGGGTGAAATTTTTTAACAAGTATTTTAAATTTATCATAAATCTTTTCCCATCTAGACCCTACTGAAATACCTAATATTTCAAATGCTTTGATGTCTTTGTGATCATATCTAAATTGTCCCATGTGATTAAAATCACTTTTTAACTTTTCCTTATCTAGCTCATCTTTTAGAGTATTACTCCATAAAACTTTAAAAAAATTATCCGAAGAACTAAAACTCTGTGTAGGTTTATGCCAAACCATATCTGATTTTAAAAAATTAATTACTTGGTCATCATTCATACCCGAAAAATAATTCCAGTTTTTATTAAATTCTTTGACATGTTCTAAACAAAGCAATCGATATTTTTTACTATTATCTTTTTCAACTGGCGCTTTATATTCACCAATTTCATTGCAATTATTCCAGTCACAGATATTTTTCATGATATAATTATATTATGAATATAAATGAATTAATCGTAAAGGTAAAAAAAAAACTAAAAAAAAATATAAATATCGAAAATATTTTAATAGAAGATAAAACATTTTTACATAAAAATCATGAAGGACATGAAAACAATAAATTTCATTTAAAAATAAGAATTGAGTCTCAAGAGCTTAGGAAATTGAATAAGATTGAAAGCAATAAAAAAATTTATAAAATATTAGATGTAGAATTAAAAAATCATATTCATTCTTTACAAATTTCAATTAATTAATAACTTTCTCAAAAAAAGTTTGATATTAATAGAAGAAAACTCTTTTTCAATTATTGGACCACCAATTTTCTTTATCAATATAAGCTTAATATTTTTAGAATTATTTTTTTTATCCCTCGCCATAAAGGATATGATCTGATTAATTTTTTTTAATGTAAAATAATTTTTAATAGATATAGGAAAATGAGAGTTATTGAGATGATTAATCGCAGACTCAAATTCTTTATTGGAAATCAACTTTTTATTATGACTAAATTCAAACGCAGATTTCATACCCAGAATTACAGCTTCTCCATGATTTAATTTTTTTGAAAAATTTAAACTTGCCTCATATGCATGGGCAAAAGTATGTCCGAAATTCAAAATTTTTCTTAAATTTTTTTCTTTTTCATCTTTTTCAACAATTGATTTTTTGACTTTACAACTTTCATAAATAGATTTTTCAATAGTTGGAGACTTTAGTTTTAATACTTCATTAATATTCTTATTTAAAAAATTATAAAACTTTTTATTTGCAATTAATGCATGTTTTACTATTTCTGCGTAACCACAAACTACTTCTCTAAATGGTAGACTTTTCAAAATATTTACATCACTGATAACAATTTTAGGTTGATAAAAACTTCCAATTAAATTTTTGCCTTCAGATGTGTTAATACCTGTTTTACCGCCAACAGATGAATCAACTTGTGATAACAATGTTGTTGGAATATTTACAAATTTTAGACCTCTTTTGAATAAACTTGCTGCAAAACCTGCTACATCACCAGTAATGCCTCCTCCAACAGATATTAAACAGTCATCTCTAGAAAAATTCTTTTGAAGCAAAAGATCTAAAATTTTGTTAACATTTTCTTGATTTTTATTTTTCTCATTTGCATTGTAAATAAATTTGTAAACCTCATATCTTTTCAGGGATCTTGAAATTTGTTTGACATATTTATTTGGAATATTTTTATCTAAAACTAATAAGCATTTTTTAAAGTTGATAGAATTTGTCTTAAATATTCCTGATAAATTAGAAATCAAATTTCTTCCAATTATAATAGGATATTTTTCTGAATTAGTTTTAACTATCAGTTTAATTGGCTTCATAAATATCTATGATTTTTTTTGTAATTTGTTGTTTTGTAAAATTTTCACAATCTATTTTATATAGTGCTTTAGAGTAAATAATTGAACGTTTTTTTATGATTTCTATAAGTTCATTTTTACTAGAATTTACTGCCAAAGGTCTTTTTTTGCTGTTTTTAATCCTATTAATTAATGTATCAATATTCCAATTAAGCCAAAATGATAAGTGATTTTCTAGAACCTCATTTTTAATAGCTCGATTGATGAACGCTCCTCCACCAAGTGCGATTACACCTTTTTTACTTTTTAAAATATTAAGAGCTATCTTTTTTTCAATATCTCTAAAGAAATTTTCTCCTTTTGTTTCGAAGATTTTTGATATTTTCATTTTTTGATCATTCTCAATTAATTGATCAATATCAAAAAAGTTAAGGTTTAATTTTTTTGATACCATGGAGCCAATCGAGCTCTTTCCAGAGCCCATCATTCCGATAAAAACTAAATTTTCCTTTGATTTCATAAGTTTCTTTATTGAAAAAACACAAATATGTCTTAATTTGAAATTAATTAAATCTATATGCAATTTACGAGAAAAACAAGTTATAGCAAAAGTATAATTGGTTTATTAATAAAGATATTTTTAATTACAATTGTATTTGTTGGAATAATTTTTCTTTTAAATAAATTAGATTTCCCAGCACCAAAAAAAACAATTGAAAAAATAATACCTAATGAAAATTTTAAAATTGTTAAATAAAACTTATTTATCAATTCTAATTATTCTTTTATTTTCGATGGTGAATTCTTTTTCAGAAAATGAACCTGTAGATATATGGAATATTGATAAAGAACAATTACAAGAAAATTCTGAAAATAAAGAATTAATTTCAATTACTGAAAATGAACTTGAAAGTGAAAAAATTGATGTTTTTAGTTTACAAAATAAGGATAGATCAGATTCAATTAAGGTTGATGAAACTTTAAATTCTAAAGAAATTAAAATAATAGGTCTCTATGACCCTGAAGATTTTGGGTTAAAAATTGATATGTGGTCCAATTCAAATGGTGATCAATTAAAATACCTTTTTTCTAATTTAGCTAAAATAAACTTATCACGCGATGCTTCAGAACTTATGAACATTGTTTTATTAACCAATGCTTATTATCCTAAAAAAAATATTAGTGAAAAAGATTTTTTAAAGATTAAATCAGATTGGTTGATAAAACATAATAACTTAGAGCTGATAGAGGAATATCTTATAAAAAACGATATTTTAAACTTACACCCTAAACTTAGTAAATATTTAGTTGATAAGTATTTATCCAAGTCTGAGCTTGATAAAGCTTGCAAAATTTTTTTAAATAATTCAGAACCAATAAAAAATGATTATTTGTCAAAATTTAATATCTATTGTTTGATAAACAATGGAAAAAAAGATGAAGCACAATTAATTTTTGACTTAAAAAAAGAATTAGGCTTTAACGACCAATATTTTGAAAATAAATTAAATTATCTTTTTGGATATACAAATGAAATTGATGAAGCTGTTTCTGAAAAAAGTATTCTAGAGTTTCATCTGGCTCATAAAACAAATCCAGATTTTTCATTTGAACCAAAGGAAAGTACCAATCCATTAATATGGAAATATTTAGCTGCTTCAAATTTATTATACCAAACTAATGAAATCGACTTGGATGAATTAGAAAAAATAGAATTAATTGAGTATGCCACACATAACAAGAATTATCTTGAAGATGATTTATTTCAAATTTACAAAAGGTTTCAGTTTACGATTGATCAATTTTTGAATGTCAAAACAGTATTTAAATCCTTAGCCAATATTGAAAGTAGGGCCCTTTTATATCAAAGTGTATTGTTAGAGTCTGACATAAATAAAAAAATAGAGTTAATGAAACTTCTTAAAGAAGCATTTATCAAGGATAAAATTGGTAATGCTTTTGAAGAAAAACTAAAAGACTTGTTACAAGATATTGAATTAGATCAAATTTCCTCAAAGCATACTAGTTTTTATTTAGAAAATATTAATACTGATGAAAAAAAACAAACTAAAATAAAGTATAATGATGATCTTTTACATCAATCAAAACTAATAAAATATTTTATTGGAGAATATAATCAAACAAAAATAGAAAAAGATCTCAATAATTTTCTCAAAAAAATAAAAAAGGATAAAAAGTATTCTATCTCAAAAAAAGATATTATTTTAATCGAGTCATTGAAATCAGATGGCATAAAAATTGATAAGAAATATGACAATTTATATAAAATTCTAGACTCTGAAATGCCAACAGATATTCAAGTCATGGTAAACAACAATGAGTCTGCTTCAACAATTCTCAGAATTATAGAGGTTATTGGTCAAGATGAGTTGAGTACTTTAGATGAGGATACCCTATTTTTTATTATAAGTGCACTTAATCAATTAAACATAGACTCTATACGTAATAAAATTCTATTAAAAGTTCTTCCTTTAAAAGTTTAAAAATTAGTTTATCTATTTATCTTATGACCATTAAAGATATAATTACAGTTCCTGACGAAACTTTAAAAAAAATCTCTGAACCATTAGAAAAAGTCAGCACCAATGAAAAAAAACTTATTAATGATTTATTTGATACAATGTACGCTTCGAAAGGTATTGGATTAGCCGCGGTACAAATAGGTATCTTGAAAAGAATTTTAGTAATTGATGTGTCTACTAAAGATGAAAAGAGGGAGCCCTTAAGTTTCATAAATCCTGTTATTAAAAAAGTAAGTAATGAAACTTCAATTTATGAAGAAGGTTGTTTATCAATTCCAGATACATTTATAGAAATTGAAAGGCCAAAAATTTGTGAAGTGGAATATATAGATATAAATGGAGAAAAAAAAATTTTAAAGTGTGATGGTCTTTTATCAACTTGTTTACAACACGAAATAAATCATTTAGATGGAAAATTGATAATTGACCACTTATCAAAATTAAAAAGAGATATCATCATTAAAAAAATTTCAAAAACAAAAAAAAATCCTGACAGAATATTAGTTTAGAAATGCCAAAAAAAATCATCTTTATGGGTACACCCATGTTTGCGGTTCCAATATTAAAATCTCTATATCAAAATGGTTTTCCAATAAATTTGGTTTATACACAACCACCTCAAAAATCTCACCGAGGTCAGAGGATAAATAAATCTCCAGTTCAAGGTATATCCGAAACTTTAAATATAGAATTCAGATCTCCACAAAACTTAGAAAATAATACTGAGGAATATGAGTTTTTAAAAAAAATGGATGCTGATCTTGCAATTGTTGTAGCCTATGGACAGATAATTCCTAAAGAATTTTTAAGTTTAACAAAAAAAGGTTTTATAAATATTCATGCATCTATACTCCCAAAATGGAGAGGTGCTGCACCCATTCAGAGAGCTATAATGAATTTAGATACGGAAACAGGGATCAGTATAATGAAAATCAATGAAGAATTAGATAGCGGGCCCGTAAGTAACACTTATAAAATAAAACTTGACCAAAATCTTAATGCAAAAGAGGTCTCAGAAAAACTCGCTTTAATAGCAGCAGATAAAATTTTAGATGTTGTAGATGAAATTTTTGAGGGTAAATCAAATTTTGTTGATCAAGATAATTCTAAAGCCACTTATGCAAAAAAAATTACTAAAAATGAGGGGCAAATAGACTGGAAAAGTGATGCTTTAAAAATAATTGGAAAAATTAATGGCTTATATCCTTCTCCAGGAGCTTTTTTTAATTTTAACGGCCAAAGATATAAAATTTTAAAAGCAGAAATTAGTAATGGGATTGGCAAAAATGGTGAGGTTATATCAGACGATCTTGAAATAGCGTGTGGAGGTGAAAAATCTATTAAAGTTATCGAGATACAAAGAGAGGGAAAAAAGGTTCAAAAAACTGGAGAGTTTATGCTCGGATCCCAAATCAGAAAAGGCTCAATCATATCTAATGTTTAGATATCAAATATTGATAGAGTATGTAGGTACCGATTTTAGAGGTTGGCAAATTCAAACAAAAGGCAAAACTATACAAGGTCTTATTCAAGAGAGAATTTCTAAATTATTAAAAGAAAAAATTATTTTGTTTGGCGCTGGTAGATTAGACAAAGGAGTACACGCTATTGAACAATCTGCTCATTTTGAGTGTAAAAAAAAAATTGAAAATCTGAATAAATTTGTCAAATCTTTAAATCATTTTCTAAATAAGGAAATGATTTCAATCATTAAAATTAAGAAAAGAGGCAATGATTTTCACGCAAGATTTTCTGCAAGAATGAGAATATATAAGTATAAAATCATTAATCGTCCCAGTAGACCGGTAATAGATAAAAATAGAGGATGGCACATTATTAATAAACTTGATTTAAAGATAATGAAAAAAGCTGCGAAAAAATTAGTTGGTACTAAAGATTTTTCTACTTTCAGAGCTTCAAGCTGTAGAGCTAAAAGTCCGATCAAAACAATGAGATCAGTTAAAATAAAATCTAGAAATAGTAAAATAGAGATAGAATTTCAATCTCAATCTTTTCTACAACAACAAGTTAGATCAATGGTTGGCTGTTTAAAATATGTAGGTGAAAAAAAATGGACTCTAAAAAAATTCAATTTCGTTATGAACTCAAAAAAAAGGATTCTGTGCGCACCACCAGCACCACCTGAAGGTCTTTATTTAGCGAGAGTTATTTATTAATTTTTTTTTGTTACTCATTGCAAACTTTTTACTAATTCTCCACCTAGACTCTTCTCTTACAATATATCCACAGCAATTTTTTGAACCACATCTGCAAGGAAATTGTTTATAGTCTTCATCATAACCAAATCCATAATCACAAGTAAACTCCTCTCCCTTTTTAATATCACGAATAGCTGTAATCCATACTTTTAAACCTTTACCATTATAATCACAGTTATTATTACAACTATGGTTTACTAGACCTGCAATATTCCATGAAAAATCTCCATCGAGAGTATATTTTTTATTTAATGTGAATAAGTAAATGGGTTTTTTATTATCAAACTTAATTGACTCATCAACCTCTTTATTTGTAATAATTTTGCCAACGTAATTAATTATTTTTGTTCCTTCTTTAATATCACGTGTAGCATAAAGACCTCTTCCTTTCTTATCAATTTTAGATCTTTTAATTCTATAAAGTTTCATATGATTGAATTATTATTAACTTAATTTAAATCAATTAAATTCTACAAGTGCGTTAACATGTTCATTAGCACTTTCAGATAATGCATTTAAATCATAACCACCCTCAAGAATAGAGATAACTTTGCCTTGAGTGAACTTGTTGGTAGCAGCTAAAGTTCTTTTAGTAATTTCATAGAAGTCTTTTGTTTCAAGTTTAAATTGAGCTAAAGGATCATCTTTATGAGCATCAAAACCTGCTGAGAATATAAG
Source organism: uncultured Pelagibacteraceae bacterium (assembly GCA_902572925.1). GTDB lineage: Bacteria > Pseudomonadota > Alphaproteobacteria > Pelagibacterales > Pelagibacteraceae > Pelagibacter. Next base: position 15,437 of record CACGHT010000002.1, read on the forward strand.
AAAATCAGGCTTATAATTAATCAACCTATCTAAAACTCTATTGAATGCATTAAAATATTCCTCCGAGTTTGTTCCTGCTGGTAAAGGTATATTTAAAGAGTTATCAAAATCACCCTTATCTTTATCTGTACCCCCTCCAGGATAAAAAGGATATTGGTGTGTTGAAATATATAATGAATTTTTGTTATTACGCATAACATCATAATTTCCATTTCCCCAGTGCACATCAAAATCTACACACGCAACCCTCTTATATTTATAATTTTTAATTAAGTAATTAGTGGCTACACCAGCGTTTGATATACAACAAAATCCCATTGCCTTATCCTTTTCCGCATGATGTCCTGGAGGTCTTGCTAAACAAAACGCGTTCTTAAATTCTTTATTTTCTATTCCATCAATGGCCCTAATTGTTGAGCCAGCTGCATCAAATACTGCTTTTTTACTGTCTGGTGATATTACAGTATCTCCATCTAAAAATTTTAGACCCTTTTGAGGGAATGAACTATTTAAATTATCAATATATTCTTTTGAGTGTGTCATTGCCAATATATCATCTGGCACATTACCTGGTTTTTCCCAAATCAGATCACTTCTTTTTTTTAATTTTTCTTTTATAGCAATTACTCTTTTAGGCTGTTCAGGATGACCATCGCCAGTGTCATGTTTTTCATAAGAGTCAGAATTTATAATTGCTGTATTCATTTAAAATAATTTTTTAAAATATTTTCATAAATTTTAGTTAGATTTTTAAGATCTTTAAGAGACACTGCCTCATCAACTTTATGCATAGTTTTTCCAACTAAACCAAATTCAAGACCTGGACATATGGTTCTTATAAATCTTAAGTCTGAAGTTCCACCTGTTGTAGATAATTTTGGTTTTAATTTTGTTATCTTTTTAATAATATTTTGTATCATAAATGTTGTTTTGTTAGCTTTTGTCAAAAAAGCTTCACCAGAAACTCTGTACTCAATTTTAAATTTTGATTTATGTTTTTTGGTTATTTTTCTTAAAATTTTGTTAATTTTTTTTTTAAGAGAATTTGAGGAATGTTTATTATTAAATCTTATGTTGAATGTTGCTTCAGCTGTCGCCGGAATAACATTATCTGCAGTATTGTTTATATTTATTTTAGTAACCTCCAAGTTTGTAGGTTGAAAATCTTTAGTTCCTTTATCGAACTTAATTTCCTTTAATTCTTTTAAAATATTAACAATTGTAGTTGAGGGATTTTTTGCTCTAGAAGGATATGCAACGTGACCTTGTAAACCAAATATAATTAATTTACCAGTTAAACTGCCTCTTCGACCAATTTTAATCATTTCACCCAAAACATTTGGGTTAGTTGGTTCACCGACTAAGCAAAAATTAATCTTCTCTCTTTTTTTTCTCAAAAACTCTACAACTTTTTTTGTGCCATTAACTGCATCACCTTCCTCGTCACCTGTTATCAACAGACTAATTGATCCATTAAATTTTTTATTTTTTGACAAAAACTTGCTTACAGCAGAAACAAAAGCTGCAATAGAACTTTTCATATCATTCGCACCTCTTCCAATTAAGTGACCTCGCTTAATAGATGGTCTGAATGGATTAGTTGTCCAATCTTTTATATTTCCTGGAGGCACAACATCCAGGTGACCTGCATAACAGAAGTTTGGACTTTTATTTCCGAATCTTGCATATAAATTTTTAACAGGCTTAAAGCCTCTTTCTTTAAATTCGAGTATTTTTGTTTTGAAACCAAGTCTTTTCAATTTTTTTTCTAAAAATTTCATTATACCTGCATCTTCAGGAGTAATTGAAGGAAATCTAATTAGCTCTTTAGCTAATTGTAACTGATTTAAAGTTTTCATTTCAGTCTCGTAAAAGATCGTTTATAGAAGTTTTTGACCTTGTTTTTTCATCAACCTGCTTAATTATTACAGCACAGTACAACGAAGGTGCAGCCGAATTATTTTTATCTGGCAATGAACCTGGGACAACAACTGAGTATGGCGGAATTTTACCATAAGTGATATTACCAGTTTTTCGATCGACTATTTTAGTTGATTGACCTATATACATACCCATACTTAAAACTGAACCTTCCCCAACAATCACCCCCTCAACAACTTCTGACATAGCTCCAAGGAAAACATTATCTTCGATTATCGTAGGTAAAGCTTGTGCAGGTTCTAAAACTCCACCAACCCCTGATCCTGCTGATATATGACAATTTTTTCCGATTTGACAACAGCTACCTGCTCTTGCAAATGTATCTATCATCGTTCCCTCATCGATATAAGCTCCGATATTTACATAGCATGGCATCAAAACAGCATTTTTTCCAACAAATGATCCTTTTCTAACTGGAGAATTAGGAACCATTCTAAACCCAGCTCTTTCATGATCTTCTTTTGACCAACCTGCAGTTTTACCTTTTAACAAGTGAGATTTATCGTACCAACTACTGTAAGGACCATTTAAGTTTTCCATTGGATAAATTCTAAAGCTTAACATAATTGCTTTCTTTAAATGCTGGTGTGTAACCCATTCACCATTTATTTTTTCGGCAACTCTTGATTTTCCACTGTCCAAATCACTAATAACTTGATTTATTGCATCTTTAATTTTTTGGTCTGAATTTTGGTTTATTTGATCTTTAATTTCCCAAGCATCATTTATAATTTTTTCTATAGACATAATTTATTGACTTTTTAATAACCTTATTTCCTTAAGAAATAAAGACAGATTTTCAATTTTATGAGAAATATAATCTTTATCAGAATCTATCTTGCCAAAATGTTCATCATTAATTAACCAAACAGTTGCACAGCCCCGCTCGTAACCAATACTCAGGTTTTTTGCGATATCTTCTATATAAATGGTTTCTTTTGGATTCAATCCAAATTTTTTAACCATTAAATCAAAAGTTTTAGCCTCAGGTTTTGGCACATACCCAGCATCTTTAATATCAAAAACTTTATCTCTTCCAAAAAGATCATAAACACCTAAATGAGTTAAAATATTTTTAGCATGCTCGGCGCTCCCATTAGTAAAAATAAATTTTTCCATGTCTAATTTTTCAAGTTCGTTTCTCATAATCTTGTCCTCTCTCATAAATGAAAGATCTATTGTGTGGACATATTTTAGGAATTCTTCAGGGGGTATATCATGATGGATCATTAAACCATTTAAACTAGTATTGTATTTATAAAAATAATCAGTCTGTAATTTTTTTGCTTCCTCCATATTTATTTTTAGTCTCTCAGATATAAACATTGTCATTCTTTTGGAAACTTGACCAAATACTTTTTCAAGGGAATAGTTATTATGTTTTCCATAACAAACCCCGTCAAGGTCCAACAGAAGGTATTTCATTTCTTTAAAATTTTTCATTTTCTTATCAAAGTCCCAGAACCTTTGTCGGAAAAAATTTCAAACAATATAGAGTGTTGTTTTCTACCATCAATTATTCCGACTGCTGTAACTCCATTTTTAACTGCATCTAAACAAGTATTTATTTTAGGTATCATTCCCTCTGTAATAATATTATTTTCAACCATTTTTAAAACTTCTGTTGAATTAATTTCGTTAATTAGTTTTTTGTCTTTATCTAGAACTCCCTCAACATTGGTCATTAATAGTAATCTTCTGGATTTTAATGACTTTGCAATCGCACCTGCAGCTATATCACCATTGATATTATAAGGATGATTGTCATTTCCTAAACCCAGTGGTGAAACTATTGGAACTTGCTTTTGATTAAGAATTTTTTCTATAAGATCATTATTAATTTTCTCAGGTATTCCTACAAAACCTAGTTCTTTTGCTTCTGGTGTTACCTTTATTATATTGTTTTTTTTCGTATGAATTGAGATTGCATCAGTACCAAATCTTTTTAAAGAATCGACAATATCATTATTAAAATCAATCAACACTGACTCAACGATGTTTATTATCTTTTTATCTGTTACTCTTAAACCTCTAATAAATTTTGATTGAATATTTGATTTGTCTAGTTCTCTTTTTATTCTTGGACCTCCTCCATGAACGACTACAAATGAAATACCTAACTTACTGAGTATATTTATATCTGTTATAAAATTATCAAAGATATTTCTATCTATAAAAACATTTCCTCCGTATTTTATTACTATGAGGTCATTTTTATATTTTTCTATGTATTTAGACACTTCGTTAATTGGTGGTCCATTTTTTGGAAGTATTTTTTTTAAATCCATTTTTATTATTGTGTAATAATTAATTTTTTACGTGACAGTTTTAACCGTAGTCCTTTTCATAATGAATACTTGTTGGGCCATAGTTAAAATATTATTCACAGTCCAATAAATTACTAAGCCACTTGGAAAGGGCGCTAATATTACGGTCAAAAAGAGTGGAAAGAACATAAATATTTTAGCTTGCATAGGATCAGTAGGAGCAGGATTTAATTTCTGTTGTACCCACATAGAAACTCCCATCGCAACGGGCCAAGCACCAATCATTAAAAATGAGGGGACATCATAAGGTAGCAGTCCAAATAAATTGAATATACTTGTTGGATCACGTTCACTTAAATCATGAATCCATCCATAAAAAGGCATATGTCTCATTTCAATTGTAACAAATAAAACTTTATACAAAGCAAAAAATACTGGTATTTGAACAAGAATTGGAAGACATCCAGACATTGGGTTGACTTTTTCTTTTTTATAAAGTGCCATCATTTCTTGTTGTAATTTCATTTTATCATTTTTGTGAAGCTCCTTTAATCTTACCATTTCTGGAGTGAGAGCTTTCATTTTTGCCATGCTTCTAAAAGAAAAATTTGCTAAGGGAAAGAAAACTAAACGTATGCAAATTGTTATAGCTATAATGGCCAATCCATAATTACCAAGTAGTTTGAAAAAATAATCAATACCAAAAAATAGAGGTTTTGTTATAAAATATAAAAAACCCCAATCAATAACTAGATCAAATTTATCGATAGCTAGACTTTTTGCATATCCATCAATTACATCCACTCTTTTAGCAGCAACTATTATTTGTAAATTTTCTTCAATAGAATTATTTGGACCCAATTCAAGCGGTTCAGTTGCAATAAAATTCGCTCTAAATTTATCTTTATAATCAAATGTTGTTTTGAACTCTTTATTTTGTGGAGGTATCAGTGATGTAATCCAATATTTATCACTTATACCCAACCAACCTTTTTGAGCAGTTTTTGTAAACTTTTTCTCTTGAATATCGTCATAATCTTCCTCAATTAATTCATCATCTAAAGTTGCAATTAAACCCTCATGAAGAATTAAAAAGTCTATTATATCTGGGATCTCATTTCTTATAATTTGGCCATAAGAATAAAAGTCATATTTTCCACTTGTTTTATTAATAACCTTTTGCTTAATCGAAAATAAATATTTATCGTCTAAAGAAATTTCTTTTTCAAAAGTAATTCCCTGATCATTGGTCCAAGATAATTTAATTGGAGAGTTTTCAGTTAATTTTTTATTTCCTTTTATAGACCAGATAGTCTCAGATGTTGGAATATCTATATTTTTGTCAGAAGTTACAAATCCACTCTCAATTAAATAACCTTCTTTAATATTTCTAGGCCCTAATAGTATTATTTTTTCATCACCCTCAAGTTCAACATTATAATTTTTAAAAGTTAAATCATCTATTGCTGCGCCCTTTAAAGATATTGTGCCGATCACATTAGAGTTTTCAAACTCAACTCTTTCACTTTCAATTAATGCATCTTTCCTTGAAATCTCAATAAGAGTTTCCTTTTGTTCTAAGCTTGGTGTATCAGTGCTTTGTTCAATTTTTTCTTTTTCAATTAGATTTTGACTTGCTGGTTGTTTTTCTGGAACAAAGAAAAGCGAATATAATACTATTACAGCAGATGATAATGCGATTGCAGCAATTGTGTTTTTTGAATCCATTACTTTTTAACCTTAATTTCTTTTTTTACAGGATCAAATCCACCACTGCTCCAAGGGTTGCACGACAAGATTCTTTTGGAACTTAAAAAAAGGCCTTTTACAAAACCATGTGTCTTTAAAGCATCAATACAATATTCCGAGCAAGTTGGTAAGTATCTGCATGAATGACCAATAAATGGGCTAATTAAAAATTTATATAATTTGATAAATTTGATTAGAATGTAAGTTGGTATATTCATTGTTTAATTTTCTCAAACTCTTGAAATAAGGTTTCTTTTATTTTTTTAAATTCATTATTTAGCATAGTTGGCTTAGCAATAACAAGATATGAATAATTAAGATTTATCGATATTTCCTTAGATGCGTCATTCATAATGTTTCTAAGTCTTCTTTTTATTTTATTTCTCTTAACTGCATTTCCAATTTTTTTTTTAGTAACGAATGAAATATTTAATTTTTTTTTATCTTTATTATTTAGAACACCAAAAAATATAGTAGCATATTTGTTTGATATTTTTTTATTTTTGAGAAGGCTTTTAAATTCTTCGTTTTTTGAAAGAGCAAGTATTTTGCTTTTCATTATTTAACCAGAAACAGTTAAAGATTTTCTGCCTCTAGCTCTTCTTCTGGCTAAAAGTTTTTTACCACCTTTTGTCCTCATTTTTGATCTAAACCCATGTTTTCTAGCTCTTTTTATTTTAGAAGGTTGGTATGTTCTTTTCATAAAAGTGATTTAAATTTATTTAAATTTCGATCTTTATAATAATTAAATATATAAATAGCAAATATAAGATTTTATAAATACGATAGTTAATAATGGAAAAAACTAAAAAAATTAAATTATTTATCGGATTATCTTATCTAGCTCTAATAATTGTATTTTTATTTTTGTTTTTTTCAAAGTTTAGTCTTCAGGAAATAACCTCATATGATTTTATAAGAGATAATAGATTATATTTTAACGAAATTAAAAGATCTAATTTATTTTTGGTATTTATAATTTTTTTGTTTTTTACAATATTGTGGGTATTCCCGTTTTTAGGATTCGGAGCACCAATTTCATTGCTTGGAGGATTTCTTTTTGGTCCGTGGCTTGGTACAATAGCCGTTGTCTTAGGTTTGAGTGTGGGAGCAACTTTTCTATATATGTTTGGTAACTATTTTTTAAAAGATTTTATAAAAGAAAAGTTTCTGAACAGATTTCAAAAACTCGAAACTAAATTCAAAAATTCAGAATTCATTTACTTATTGATTTACAGGTTTATAGGGGGAGTTCCATGGCAATTAAGCTGTCTTTTACCAACCCTTTTTAATGTAAAAGTATCTAACTTTTTTTTTGCAACATTAGTTGGAATTGTTCCTCAAATTTTTTTAGCTGTTTCGATTGGCAGTGGACTTGAAAAGATTATTCAAGGTAATTCACAAATTCCTAGTATAACTGATGTAATTTTTTCTCCTGATATATATATACCAATTTTGGCATTTATATTTTTAGTCTTGATAACAATTTTTTTAAGAAAGTTATTTTATAAAAATTAGTGGTGCTCCCACCCTGTACTGACCAGGGAATTAGTCCTTACCAAGGACTTGTTATGCCATTTAACTACAGGAGCGATTATCACAAATTGTATTTTATTAATAATAATGCATTTTTTCAAATTATTGCCTTAATTTTTTGTGTAATATGATTTATATCTATTAAGGAAAATTTTATGGGCATTCATTACGATTATAAATCTACTAAAAGTGCTAAACTGATGGAAAAGCAAGCAAAAAGAGAAAAAAAACTTGCTGAAAAAAAAGCTAAACGTTTAGCAAAAGAAGGTGTTAAAAAAAATAATGAAGACAAAGTTTTAGACGCATCTAAACCAATTACACTAGATTTTCTTACAAATCCAAATAAAGAATGATTGTAAAAGATAAAAATGAGCGTTTAAGTTTAGCTCTAAAGAAAAACTTAAAAAAAAGAAAACATTTTCAAAGAAAAAATAAAAAGAAAAGTAAATAATGTCTATCCAGCCTGATACTTGGATAAAAAGAATGTGCAAAGAGCACAACATGATAGATCCATTTCTCGATCATCAAGTTTCTGAGGGAAAGATATCCTATGGTTTAAGCAGCATGGGTTATGATGTGAGAATTTCTGACGAATACAGAATATTTACAAATGTAAATAGTTCTTTAGTAGATCCTAAAAATTTTTCTGATGATAATTTCATTGAGAGAAAAGGGCCACATTGTATTATCCCACCTAATTCATTCGTTTTAGCAAAAACTGTTGAATATTTCAGGATCCCAAAAGATGTTTTATGTATTTGTGTTGGAAAAAGTACTTATGCTAGAACTGGTATTATTTGCAATGTAACTCCAATTGAAAATGAATTTGAGGGAAATATTGTGATTGAGCTTAGTAACACAACTCCCAATCCAGCAAAAATTTATTCTAACGAGGGAATTGCACAATTTTTATTTTTTAAATCAGATACTCAACCCGAAACAACATATAAATCAAAGAACGGAAAATATCAGGGTCAGACTACAATTCAAGTTGCTAAAATTAAAAAGTGAATTATGGACAAGTTTTCTATAGAAGGCCCCTGTAGAATAAAGGGTAGAGTAAAAATTTCAGGATCAAAAAATTCCTCATTGCCAATCTTAGCAGCGACACTTTTATTTGATCAACCTGTAATAATTAGAAATTTGCCAAAAGTAAAAGACATTGACACAATGCTTAGTTTGTTAAAATCTCTTGGCTCAAAAATAATCTTATCTAAAGATAAAAGAGTCGCTAAGATACACAATAAAGATAAAATAAAAACTTTTGCAAGTTATTCTCTTGTAAAAACTATGAGAGGTTCAATTTTAGTATTAGGACCTTTAATCGCAAAATATCATAAGTCAAAAATATCCTTACCAGGTGGTTGTTTGATTGGGGCAAGACCAATCAACTATCATTTAGATGCCTTAAAAAGGCTTGGAATGAATTATGTTTTAAAAGATGGGTATATTTTAGCAAAATCTGAAGGTAAATTGAATGGAAAGGTTTTAAGATTTCCAAAAATTAGTGTAGGGGCTACAGAAAATTGCATTATCGCAGCATGTTTAGCTAAAGGGACTACGATTCTAAAAAATTGTGCCATTGAGCCCGAAATTAAGGATCTTACAAATTTTTTAAACTTGGCTGGAGCAAAAATTACTTGGAGTGGAAGAAAGTGTAAAATTATTGGAGTAGAGTCTTTGAATAAGACAGAGTACACGGTTATGCCTGACCGGATTGAGGCTGGCACTTTTTGTGTTGCAGCTACAATTGCAAAAGGAAATTTAGAAATATTAAATTTTGATGCTAAAATTATTAAAACAGAGCTAAATTTGTTAAAAAAATTTGGCGCGAAAATTAAAATTAAAAACAAAAAAATTTTTATTAAAGGTCCTGAAAATATTAAGTCGATCAATAATATTAAAACCAAAGAATACCCAGGAGTTTCTACTGATATGCAATCACAACTAATGGTTATAATGTGCCTTGCCAATGGAAAAGGTTCTATAATTGAAAATATTTTTGAAAATAGATTCATGCATGTTGCTGAACTTCGTAGGCTTGGGGCAAAAATAAATATTAATAGAAATGAAGCTGTAATCGAGGGAAATACAAAGTTTATTGGTGCTGAATTGATGTCTAGTGACTTACGAGCCTCAGTCTCTCTTGTTTTAGCGGCAATGGTTTCTAAAGGTAGGTCAACAATAAATCGAATTTATCATTTAGATCGAGGCTACGAGAGCATTGAAAATAAACTCAAAAAAATTGGGGTAAGAATTAGAAGACAAAAAAATGGGTAAATATCTAGCAAAGATAATTGCAAACGATCAAGAGGGCTTACAAATGATATCCGCATGTATCGCTGGCTCAAAAACAAAAGTTGATAATATAAAGTATTTAGCATCAAGCAAAGTTTTTCTATTATCAATCGAAAGAACTAAAATTGAGTCTGATCAAATGAATAAGAAAATAAACAGTATTTGCAGATTTGATTTTGTTGATAAGGTTAAATCTAAAAATATCAATCAAGGAAATAAAGAGGAAATATTAAACTTAATTGGCATCGATTATTTGAAAAATAAAGATGATTATGAAATAAATTTAATATTTGATAATAATAGTCACATTGTTTTGACTACAGAAACGATTGAAGTAAGGTTAGAGGATCAAAATGAGATTAAACAAATATGAAAATATTAGATAGTAAATTAAGGAATTTTAATAAAAAGTTAGATTATTTATTATTAAGAAGAAAAACTAAAGTTCAAACTAGCTCTGTCTCTGTTATTAAAATAATTAATGATGTAAAAAAAAATGGTGACAAAGCATTGTTAAAGTATGAGAAGAAATTTAATCATAATAAAGTAATAAAACCTAGTTTTAGTCAAATTAAACAATCTATTAATTCTCTAGATCCTAAAGTAAAAAATGCTATCGATCTAGCCTATTCAAGAATTTACAAGTTTCACTCATTACAAAAATTTAAAAATATTTCTTACATAGACAAATTAAAAAATAAATTAGAATACAAATATATACCAATTGAATCTGTTGCAATTTACGTGCCAGGATCATCAGCGTCTTATCCTTCAAGTGTTTTAATGAATGCTATCCCTGCAATAGTTGCAGGAGTAAAAAGAATAATTATGATTAATCCAGGATACAAAGGAAAACAAAACGCTGCAGTACTGTATGCAGCTAAAAAATGCAAAATTAAAGAAATATATTCTATTGGTGGTCCATCAGCAATTGCAGCAGTTGCTTATGGAACAAAAAAAATTAATAGAGTGAATAAGATTGTGGGTCCTGGTAATAAGTATGTTGCAGCTGCTAAAAAAGAAGTTTTTGGGGATGTTGGTGTTGAGGGAATGATAGCTGGACCATCGGAAGTAACCGTTGTTGGTGACAGATTTTCAAATCCAGGCTGGATAGCAAGCGATCTTATTGGTCAAGCAGAACATGATGAACTCGCTCAATGTATTTTAATCTCTAAAAGTAAAGACTTAATAATTCAAACTAGGGAAGAAATTTCTAAACAATTAAAAAAAATTCCAAGAACAGCTATCGCAAGAAAAAGTTTATCAAATAATGGAATTTTAATTCAAGTAAACTCAGATAAACAAATAATTGATATTGTGAATAAAATCGCTCCTGAGCATTTAGAATTAAATGTAAAAAATTATAAATCTTTTATTTCAAGAATTAAAAATGCTGGTTCTATTTGTTTAGGAAAATATGCTGTGATGGCAATGACTGACTATAATGCTGGTTCAAACCATATATTACCAACTAATGGTTCTGCTAAATTTTCAAGCGGTATAAGTGTTAATGAATTTTACAAAAGAATTTCATATATAAACTTATCAAAAAAGGGTATTGAAAAGCTTGGACCATCAGTTATAACTCTTGCCAATTATGAAGGGTTGGCCGCACACGCACAATCTGTGAAAAAACGAATTAGGAGAAAATAAATTTGTCAAAACAAGATTTACTTGAATTTAAGGGTAAAGTAACTGACCTGTTACCTAATGCTATGTTTAGAGTTCAATTGGAAAACGGTCACGTAGTGACAGCACATACTGCAGGCAAGTTAAGAAAAAACAGAATTCGAGTATTACAAGGTGATAATGTGACTGTCGAAATGACCCCTTATGACCTTACTAAAGGCAGAATTATCTTTAGAGGTTAACTTTTTGCCTCGGTAGCTCAGGAGTAGAGCAGAGCCCTGAAAAGGCTTGTGTCGGAGGTGCGAATCCTTCCCGAGGCACCACCAAAACATCTTGAAATTAATATACAAAGAAATTAACTTCTATCTTAAATAAATAACAAAAGGACGAGTAAAAAGATGAGTACAATTCAAGGAAAAGTAAAATGGTTTAATGGCAAAAAAGGTTATGGCTTTATAGAAAGAGACGATAAAGAAAAAGATGCCTTTGTTCACGCTAGCGCAGTAAAAGCTGCAGGAATGAGATTTCTAAATGAAGGAGATAAATTAGAATTTACTTTAGAGGATGGTCCAAAAGGCCCTTCAGCAGTAAATTTAAAAAAATTAGATTAATTTAAATATTTTACAAGGGCGTTTTCTTAGAAATAAGAAAACGTCCTTTTCTTTTTAGGGTTGAATAATTTCAATTTTTGTCTAAAACGCTGCTCATGAATAAAAATGAGACTAATTACAAATTAAACTCAAGTACTCTTAGACTTGCTCTAAGAGGAACTAATAGAGGTGTGCACGCTCATTTTCATGCTGGCTAAAGCTAGCGAATAATCACTTATATTATAATTTTAAATAACAACAAAATAAGATAAAACAAAAAAGGATATGCCTTGATGGTGAAATAGTATCACGTCGGTTTGTGGATCCGAAGTCGTAGGAGCGTAACCTACTCAAGGTACCAAAAAATGAACAAAGAAAATAAATTAATTCCTGGATTACCCTCAGGTTTTGAAGATAGATGGAATAAAAAATTATTTCTCAAAAAAAGACTATTAAGGGTTATTGAGAAAAATTTTATTAAATATGGATTTGATCCATTAGAAACACCATCATTTGAAATTAGTGAAAATATAGGCTCCTTTCTTGCAGAGGATGAGAGTAATCCTATGTCTGATGTATTTATATTTGATGATGGTGAAAAGAATATTACTTTAAGATATGATTTATCAAGTCCACTTGCTAGATTTGTTGCGCAGAATAATCAAGAGCTTCCTTCAATATATAAAAGGTATGCAATTCAAAATGTCTTCAGAAATGAAAAATCTGGAAATGCTAGGTACAGGGAATTTACTCAAGCAGATTGTGATATAGTCGGAAATGTTAATTCGGCACAAGCTAATGCCGAGTTGTGTAATTTGATCTCAAATACATTGATAGATTGTGGTTTAAAAAATGATCAGTTTACTATCAATGTCAGTAATAGAAAAATCGTTCAAGGTTTAATTGAAGATTTAAAAATTGAAAAAAATAAACAAATCAAAGTAATGAGAGCTATAGACAAACTTGATAAACCTGGGTTTGGTTTAAAGGGTGTTGAAGAATTATTAAAAAAAGAAAGAAAAGATAAAAGTGGAGCTATAACAAAAGGAGCAAACCTAAGTGATGATCAAGTTTCTAAAATCCTAAATTTTTTAAAAATTAAAGATTTAAAGGAACTTAAAGAAAATTTTAAAAATCCTATTACCCAAGAGGGCATTAAAGAATTAGAGGAATTATTTGAAGTTTTAAAATTTGGAAATTACTCTGATCAATTAAAAACTAATTTTACGATAGTTAGAGGCCTAGATTATTACGATGGGTTTTGTGTTGAGACCAATCTGAATTTTAAGGCAAAAAATATTAAAGGTAAGGAAGTTGATATTGGAAGTATCTGCTCAGGTGGACAGTATAATAAATTAATTTCAAGATTTAAGGGTGTAGATATTCCAGGGACAGGTGTAAGTATTGGTGTTGATAGATTGCTATTTGCAATGATGCAATTAAATCAAATAGAAGTTGATACACAAAATCCAGTTATTGTTTGTGTAATGGATGAAAAATATTTAAAAAATTATTACGAAATTTTAGATAATTTAAGAAAAAATAATATCAATTCTGAAATATTTTTGGATAGTAAAAAAAATCTAGGTAAGCAACTTACTTATGCTAACAAAAGAGAATGTCCAGTCGCAGTTATCTGCGGTGAAAATGAATTTAAAGATAATAAAATAACATTAAAAAATCTACTTGGGGCTAAAGGGGAGAATAACCAAATTACATTTCCAAAAGAAAATTTAATAAATGAAATCAAAAAATTTATCTAACAAAATCCTTAGATCAGTTCAGTCTAAAGGATTTAAATATATTGAATTGCCATCAGTTATTGAGACTAATCATATAGTTCAAAGATCTGGTGAAAGTTTTAGAAAATTTATTTTTTCATTCACAGATCAGACAGGTAATGAATTATGTTTGAGACCTGACCTTACCATTGTGTCCTGTCTTCGATATTTAGAAAACAATTTAAAGGGTAAAGAAAAAATATTTTATAGCGGACAGGCTTATAGAAAATCTCAAAATAAAAAGGACTCTATAATTCGAAATCAGGTTGGTTTTGAGATTATAGGATCAAAAGATGAAAAAAAAGATGACAAAGAAATAATAGATACCTCACTTAAATCACTTAAAGATCTGAAATATTCTTCAGGCACTCTTACTATTGGTAATGTGGAAATTTTTAATCTTCTAATATCTAAATTAGATATACCAAAAAGATGGAAATTAAGACTTACAAGACATTTTTGGCGAGAAGACTATTTCAGTGATTTATTAAAAAGATTAGAGACAAATTCTGATGTAGATCCAACTATTGTTGAGGTTGATAAAAGACGATATTTAAAAATGTTAAAGGATGATCAATCATCAATTGTTGCAGGCAGAACATTAAAAGAAATTTTAGAAAGGTTTGACAAAAAAATTAAGGACCCAAGAAGAGCAAGTAAAGGAAGTAATACATCAAAAATTATTAAAGAGTTTCTAAAAATTAAATGTCCAATAAATAAAGCTGCAAAGGAGCTAAACAAATTTTTTAAAAAATATAAAATAAACCTTTTTGTTGATCAGAGATATTTTCCTGTATCAAAAAACAAAATATCTAAATTAAATGTAGTTTTCTCAACCGCCTTTGGTAGACAGTTAGAGTATTACACTGGCATAGTTTTTAAGATAGACATTAAATCAAAGTCGAAAATTATCAATTGTTGTAATGGTGGTCGTTATGACAAATTAATTTCTGATCTTGGTTCAAAAAAACAAGTGCCAGCAGTTGGAGCAGCTCTTAACTTAAACTCTCAATTATGAAAAATTTAATAAATATAGGAATACCTAGTAAGGGACGGTTGAGAAAAGATGTTTTAAAAATTTTTACCAAAAAGAAATTAAAGCTTATCTCTGAGCGAGGAGAAAGAGATTTGATAGGTTCAATAAAAAATACATCGAACATAAAAATTTTATATTTGCACGCTAGAGAAATTATTGAAAGATTAGGAGATGGCTCTTTAGATATCGGCTTTTCTGGTTTTGATTTATTCAAGGAAAGTGAAATGAATACTCAAAACAAAATAAATGTTATCAAAAAACTTAATTTTGGAAAAGCTAATTTAGTTGTAGCAATACCGGATCCTTGGATCGATGTTCAAACAATTGCTGACTTAGAAGAAATTGCATTTGAATTTAGAGACAAAAAGAAAAAAAGATTGAGAGTTGCAACTAAGTATCCAAATTTAACAAGGGATTTTTTATTTTCCAAAGGTGTAACTCAATTTAAATTGATTGATAGTCTTGGAGCAACTGAGGCATATCCTTTTACTGGTTCAGCAGAATTAATCACAGATATAAGTTCAAGCGGTGAGACTTTAAGAGCCAATAATCTTAGAGTTTTAAAAGATGGAGAGATTTTAAAATCTCAAGCTTGTATTTTTATTTCAAAGAGAAATGTTAAAAAGAAAAACTTAAAAAAATTTATTAAACTAATTACCAATTAATTTAACTTATCTTTTTCCTCTTCAGGGTCTGCTATATCAGCTATATTTGATTGTTCTGCTGGAATCCCAGGTATTTGTTTGCCAGGCATAACACCATGCTCATCCTCAAGTTTTTTAATTTGTTTTTCTAGTCCTTGAGACCCCCAAGATTTTGTAACAATATTTTGTAGTTGGTTTGCATGAGTTTTATATGATTGTAGTGCTCCTTTGATAGCAGTTTTTACATCTGAGTATTTATCAAAGATTTTACTGGCTGAAGTTATAATTTTACTAATATTTTCAATTTGTTTTTTTTCACTTTTAATCTGTTCAAAAACTTTAATCATATTCAGTAGATCGGTAGGGGATGATAAAATAAAGTTTGCTTTTAAAGCTTCAGTTTGAAGTGTTTTATCTGCATCAAGCGTTATCGAATATAAATTGGTTGCTGGAAAAAAAACAATAACAGATTGTAAAGATTTTATTCCATAGAGCTTATTATAATTTTTCTTAACTAAACCTTTTGGTCCAAATAAGTGATTTCTGACTGAAGCTAGATGGTCTTTAAGATACTGTTTTTTTTGATTTTCATCTTTCTCATTAATATATTTTGTCCAATGAGTTAATGACACTTTAGCATCTACTATATAATTTCTTTCTGGAAATTTTAAAAGCATATCTGGAATCACATCCTTATCTTTATTGTCATCAATGTCATAAGTTGTCTGTTTTTTTTGAGGGAAAAAATCTCTATCTTTTACAAGATTTGCACTTATCAAAAGATTTTCTAAAATTTCTTGATTAAATTTTCCTTGATAAGTGATATTAGTTGTTAGCTTTTCCCACCAATTCGTATGACGCGCTATAGCTTCATCGTGTTTATTAATCGCTTTTTCAGATATGGATTTATATTCAGTTACTCCTTTGGTAATTTCATCAACCTTTTCGTAAAGATCTTTTACTTCACCCTTTTTTTCTTCAAGTTGATTAGTTAAGTTTTGTTTAGCTTCTACTGCAGCTTTTATTTCTTCTTCCCTTCTAGCTAAATCAATTTGAGATTTTTTTAATTCTTCCTCTTTAATTTTTAATTCATCCGTTGGTAATTCATCTTTTTTTGGTTTTAATAGAAAAAACCAAACAATGCCGAAAGCTACAAAACCTACTATTACTCCTAAAATTGCTTCCATAACTTATAGATAATTATTAAACTTAATAGTACAAGGTATTACTAAATTTACTATGAAATGGAATAAAAAATATGATTATCCTACATCTTCAAGAGCAACTGTAGATGGAATTAGAAGATATTTATTAGGAGAAAAGAAATTACCTAGTGTTACTTCAATTCTTGATGCTACAAAATCAGAAGAAGATAAAGCAGCTCTTGCCAATTGGCGTGAAAGAACAGGTCAAAAAGAAGCTGAAGCGATAACAAAAGCGGCAAGTAGCAGGGGATCTCAAATGCACAATTATCTAGAATCTTATCTTTTAGGTAGAGAAAATTTAAGTTTTTTTGAAGACAATGAACAATATAAAAAAATGGCTAAGGAGATAATTGATAAAGGATTAACAAATAGATTAGAAGAGATATGGGGAACCGAATGTACTCTTTATTATCCTGAAAAATATGCTGGTACCGCAGATTGTGTAGGAATTTATGAGGGTAAAGAGACAATAATTGATTTTAAACAAAGCAACAAACCTAAAAAATTTGAATATATAGACTCTTGGTTGTTACAGACCGCAGCGTATTCTCTTGCGCATAATATTGTGTATAACTCGCATATCGATACTTGTGTAATTTTAGTTTGCACTGTAGATAATTTATTCCAAGAATTTAAAATTAAAGGTCCTGAATTAACAACTTATCAAAACTTGTTTTTAGGAAGATTAAAAAAATTTCATGAGCTTTCAAATTTGAATTAGGTACTTATATTAGAAAATAATGGATAAGATTGTAATTTACGATACTGAAACTACAAATTCAACAATATGGGGATCTATAATTGAAGTTGGAGCTGTTGTAGTCGATAAAAATTTAAAAGAAATTGGAAAATTAAATATAAGAGGGAGAATGCCCGAAGGTGAAGTCCCAAGTGCAAAGGCCTTACTTGTTAATTCAACTAGTATTGATTTGTTGACTAAAGGCAATTATTCACATTATGATTTTTTAGGTGCTGTTGAAAATTTTTTTTCAAAATGTGCCCCAGCAATGTTTATGGGATGGTCCAATTTAAATTTTGATCGAAGGATGTTTCATTTTAATTTTTTTAAGGGTAATCGTTATCCTTACGCTACTCACTCATCACCTAACAGTGAACATGATGGTTTACACATAGCTAGGGCTGCTCAAACCTTAAATTCTGAGACTTTAAAAACAGAATTAACTGAAGCAGGAAACCCAAGCCTAGCATTAGAATCTTTATCAAGAATGCAAGGTTTTGACACCTCAGCAAGTCACACTGCCTATGTAGATGCTCAAAATTCATTGAAGGTCCTTCGAATTATTAAGGATAAACATAAGGAAAATTGGGAAACATTTTTAAAAACATCAACAAAAACAAGCGTAGAAACGTTTTTAAAAAATGAAGGCATATATTCTATTTTTGAAAATGTTAAGGGTAGAAATATGATGTATCTCACTTGTACACTACATCCTAATCACTGTTTTCATCCATCTTATGCATCGTGGGGATATGTTTGGGATTTAAGAAGAGATCCAGAACCACTATTAAACTTACCCCTAAATCAATTAAAAGATATTCTAAAGAAATATAGCCCAAAAGCTTTGAGAGTTTTAAAAACTAATAAAGCTCCAGTAATTTTGGATAAAGAGTTTGCCTTAAAACAAAAACCCTATTCAGACCTAGATTTAGAAACAATAAAAAAGAGAGCACAAATGGTCAGAAACAGTGAAAATTTTTGTAAAAATATACAAATTATAAATAGAGAGGCAGCGGAGGAAAAAGAACAAACTAAAACCCAAGAAGATCTATTACCTGAAGAAACTTTGTATGAAAAATTTATTCCTAATAAAGATACTGCTCTTTTTAAAACCTGGCATAGTTCATCTTGGGAAGATAAGTTGAGATTGCTTGATAAATTTACAGACAAAAGATGTAGTTGGTTTGGACAAAAAATTATTTATCAGGAAGCGCCCCAAATTTTACCACCTGATTTATATAAAAATATTAAAAGTGAAATTGCTAGACGTATATTGAGTAAGAATAAGGAAAAATGGCAAACTGTTAATATGGCATACAATGAAATCGACTATTTGAGAGATCAAGCAGATAAAAGAGATGATAAAAATGAATTAAATAAACTAGACGAAATAAATGATTTTATTATGTCTATTGAAAAGAAATATGAAATTGCCTAGTTGACTTTAATAAACAAATTAATAGAAAGGATTTATGCTTATAGATTTTAAAGATGAAGATTTTGAAAATAAAATTAAAAGTGAGGACGTTTCAGTAATTCAATTTAGTGCAGCTTGGTGTGGGCCTTGTAAGTCCTTAAAACCAATTATGGATAAGCTTGCAGTTGAGTATAAAGACAAGGCTGGTTTTTATTATGCTGATATAGAAGATGGTGGTATTAATACTGGAAGTGCTGCGGGAATAAGAGGTGTTCCAACAGTGATAATCTATAAAAAAGGTGTTGAGGTTGATAGAAAAGTTGGTGGCGTACCAGAAAGCCATATGAAAGAGTTTTTAGAAAAAAATATCTAATTTAAGTTTAATATTTCGCCAGCTAAATACAAAGATCCTGTAATTATTAATATATCATTTTCTTTAAGTGATAAGGACTTAATTGCTTTCTCAATATTTTCTTCATATTTAACATTTGAAACATTACTAAATTTTTCTTTTAATTTTTTACCACTGATAGCGTTTGGTTGATTTGGTATATCAACAGTAGTTAGAGACGAAATATCTTTAAAGTAGTTTATATATTTTTCATGATCTTTATTAGACATCATTCCTATAATAAAATGTTTATTACAATCTAAAGTTTGAAGGTACTCATTTAAAACTCTAGCACCATCTTCATTATGACTTCCATCTAACAATAGTTGGTTATTTTTGATTAAATTTTTAATTTTCCCAGACTTTATTTCTTGTAATCTGCCAATACTCTCAATTTTGGTAATTGCATTTTTTATATCATCATCTTTAACTTCTAAATTTAACTGCCTTATTGTTGCTATTGCTGTTGAAATATTTTCTAACTGAAACTGTCCAAGGATATTTGGTAATGGTAGTTTTAAGCCACCAAATTTATCTTCATAATAAAAAAAACCATTTTCTCCATTAGAATAGCTATAATCCTCATTAAAGAACAATTTATTAGATAAGTTTTGTGAAATTGATTTTTTGATACTTTCAGTTGTTTCAACTGAATTTTGTTTAGATACAACTATATTAGAATTTAAAAGGGAGGATGTTTTTTCAAATACAATTTTTTCAATAGTTTGCTGATTTTTTGGTAACCAATCAAGATGATCTTTACTAATAGAGCATACAATACTCGCTAAATTATTTTTAAGAATATTAGTTGCGTCAAACCTATGAAACAAACCTGCCTCTATTAGATTAATATTATCGGGATATTGAGCAGCTTTATAAAAATAACACGCAGTTAAAACTTCAAAAAAAGTTAAAGGATTTTGATTATTTATTTTCTCAACTTCTTCAAAAAGATTGATTAATTCGTCATTATTTAACATATTATTATTAAAAATAAATCTCTCATTAATTTTTTGAATATGAGGACTTGTATAAACATTACATTTTATTTTTGATTTTTTAAGAATTGAAAAAATTGCATTAATGGTAGATTGCTTACCATTTGTTCCTACTACTGATATTGCTTTTATTTTGTCTTGAGGATTACCTAATTTTTCACAGAGAATTTTTATACGGTCTAAACTTAAATCTATTTCTTTAGGATGCAGCTTTTGTAAGTGATTGACTATCTTCTGAAGTTTCATTTTCTTCAGTGCTTATAACAGGTTTCTTATTTAATAGAATTGATAATAAAATCCTAAATTTTTCCTTAAGATCTTTTCTATCAACAATTAAGTCTACAAATCCGGTTTTTTGCACGTAAGAGCTTTTTTGAAAATTTTCTGGCAAACTTTCTTTTACTGTCCCTTCAATGACCCTTGATCCAGCAAAAGCTATTAAAGCATGATCTGATTCTGCAATATGTAAGTCTCCTAACATTGCATACGAAGCTGTTATTCCACCTGCAGTAGGATCTGTTAAACATACTAAGTATGGAAGCTTATTTTTTTTAAGTTCATTTATTGCCATTGTTGTTCTAGTCATTTGAGATAAAGAAATTAAACTTTCCATCATCCTCATACCTCCTCCTGAGCTAAAGCAAACAAACGGAGTATTATTTTCAATTGCATGCTGAACACCAAAGAGGAATGCCTCACCTTCAGCTGCTGCCATCGAAGCTCCTAAAAATTCAAAATCTGATGCTACTGCAGTGATTTTAATATCATCTATTTTTCCAGAAACGACCATCATACCACAATCCATTCCAGTTTTTTTTCTAGCACTTTTTAATCTTTCTTTATAGGGTTTAGAGTCTGTCCAGTTCAAAGGATCATCTTTTGGAATTGGTGTTTGAAAAATTTCATAATTATTTTTTCCAAATAGAATATCAAATCTTTGTTTTGGTTTAATTCTATGGTGTTTGTTACAATCAGGACATACCCAAAGCTTTTCCTCCAAATCTTTTTTTAAAATTGGACCTTTGCAGCATGAAGTCCAATCGCTGTTAGCAACATCTTCTTTTGTAGCTCTTTTATGTATGGCAGTTTTGATCTTTTCACCTGCTTTAATTATTTTTGTAATCCAATTCATTTAATTTTCATTTTTAATCTTTTTACCACATTATTAACATTTGTGACCGGATTTTGTCTTTTTTTTAATGAATTTGTTATTTCTTTACATATAGCACTTCCAACAACTAAACCATCAGCTTTTTTTAAGGATTTTATTGTTTTTTCAGTTATACCAAAACCAATAACAACATTTTTTTTAGGATTTATTTTTTTTATCTTATAGTAATTTGACAATATTTCTTTTGAGGAAACTTTGAGTTTGCCCCCAGTGGTGGATAACATTGAAATAAAATAATTCATCGGGTGGGAGTCTTTTATTATTTTTTTTAATCTTTCTTTAGTAGTTGTAGGTGATAGAAGCTGAATGAAATAAATAGACTTATTTTTACATTTTTTTGCGAATTTTTTATTTTCTGGCCATGGTAAATCTACAATTATTAATCCATTTACCCCAGAAGTTTGACATTTATTTAAAAACTCATTTTCACCATACTGAAATAACATATTGTAGTAACCCATTAATATAACAGGTTTAGAATTATCAAATTTTTTAAAATCTTTAACAATTTTAAAAATATCATTAATTTTAATTCCATTTTTGATTGCTCTATATGCACTAGTTTGAATTTGACTTCCATCTGCCACAGGTGTGTTGTGAGGCATGCCTACTTCTAAAATATCTGCATTTTTTGAGATTGATTTTAAAATATCCAAAGATTGTTTTTTTGTGCTATCACCAGCGACAGTATAAGTTAGTAGGGCAGGTCTTTTTTCCTGTTTTGCTTTTTTAAATGCAGCATTAATTGGATTAAACATATTTTTTTCCTAATTTTTTCTCTAAAATTCCTTTATCTTTGTAAGCATCTCCACAACTATTAACTACAACAATAGTATCTTTACTTAATTTTTTTGACTCTTTTATTGCAACAGAGAAGGCATGGCTTGGTTCTAGAGAGGGTCTTAACTTTTCAAATTTTGTTACAAGTTTATAGGCAGCTAATGCCTCTTCATCACTTGCAGCTGTATATCTTGCTCTTTTTGAGTCTTTTAAAAAACAATGAAGTGGAGAAATACCTGGATAATCTAGTCCAGCAGAAATCGATTCAGTCTCTTCTATTTGTCCGTCAGTATTTTGATTAACGTATTGAGCAGCTCCATGCAAAATTCCAATTTTAGATCCATAAGTTAAAGGTGCAGCATGTTTTTTACTTTTTGCTGGTCCACCAGCCTCTACACCAATAAACTCACATTGTTTTTTGTCATAATCCATAAATTCATTCCAAAAACCAAAACTTGAACTTCCACCCCCTACACAATTGTAAAGTTTAAGTTTTTTTGGAATCGATCCAAACTCATCTATTAACTGTACTTTTAGCTCTCTTGAAATTTGACTGGTACTCCATCCACAGATACGAACAAAAACTGCTGGTCCTACCGTACTCCCAACACACATAGCTGTCGTATCACAATTAGCAACCCAATAGCGCATACATTCAGAAACAGCGTCCACAAGTGTCTGACTTCCTGAATAAACCGGTATGACTTCAGCTCCATTTTTTTTTATTGCTTTAACATTAGGTTGTTGTCTTTCTATGTCTTTTGCACCCATAAAAATTTTACATTTTAGACCAAATTTTTTAGCCGCCATACTCAACATCTTTCCCGCATAACCCGCACCTGTGTCACCAATTATAACTTTTTTTCCAGAGCGTTTTGCAAGCAAACAGTGAACAGTAGCATTATAGATTTTGTGTGCCCCACCATTAGCGTCTGATACAACTTTTGACCAAATTTGAGCTCCCCCAACATGTTTTGTTAAATTCTCCAGTTTTAGAAAACGCGTAGGGGTTCCAATCCAATTTTTAAAATGCATATCTCTTTCATCAATAAATTTTCTATTTTTTTTAAGTTTATTAAATAAATTTTCTAAATCCTCTATTGGTTTTTTCAAAGTTTCAGGAACAAAGTTTCCTCCAAATTTTCCACCCCAAAATCCAAGTTTATCGCCTTGGTCAATTACTGGAATACCTTTTTTGATTTTCATATCTTTACAAATAAATTTAACAATTTATCAATTTTATTTAAGTCTTTTTTACCTTCATTATTTTCAATTGATCCTGATAAATCAATTACGAAGTCTTTATTTTTAAAGCTAGGTATATCATCAATTTGTATATTTCCTGCAATCATTTTATTCAATTTTTTGGGCACATCATTTAGCAGACTATGATCAAAACTTTCTGATTTATGATAACCTTTTGAGTCAAATAGAATTATATCTGAAATTTCTGAGTAATCTTTAAATTTATTTACATCATTTTTATTTGAAATAGTAAGAGCTGAAATTATTTTTATTTTATATTTTTTCTTAATTTCTAATGTTTTAGTTGGATCAACATCATATAATTGATAATAATCAAAATTTAGATCTTTAATTTTTTCCAGTATTTCATTTGTTGGGTTTACAAGTACCGAAACAAAGTGAATTTTCTTTTTTGGAACATTAATTAATTTTTTTAATTTTTTAAAGGCTACATATCTTTTGCTTTTTTTATAATTTGTAATGAACCCAATAAATTTTGGTGGGTAAGTATGTTGTATTATATAATTTAAGGTTTTAGGATCAGAGATCCCACAAATTTTTAAACCTTTAATCATTGATTTAAATGATCAATTAAAGTTTGAATATTTTTTTTAATGTTACCTTTAGTTATAGGTCTTCCAATAACAAGCCAATCACTTCCATTTTTGTATGCCTCTTTAGGGGTTAAAATTCTCTTTTGATCATTATTATCTTTTTTATTGAATCTAATTCCAGGAGTAATTATTTCTTTTTTAAACACTTTTTTAACTAGCCTTACCTCTTGAGCACTACAAACTATTGCATCTAAATTAGCCTTCGAGGCAAGTTTGGCCTGATGTAAAACTAATTTCGTAACATTTTTATCAAAACCTATTTCTTTTAAAGATTTGTTATCTAAAGATGTTAAAATTGAGACGCCAATCAATTTAGTTTTAGCAGCAGCTTTTTTAGAAGCTTTTAAAGCTTTTAATCCAGAACTTATATGAATTGTTAAATAATCCACCCTAAGATCCTTGATTGCTTTAATCGCTGAAACACAAGTATTTGGGATATCGTGGATTTTTAAGTCTGCAAAAATGATTTTATTTTTTAATTTATGAATAAATTTTCTTCCTTTGTTTGAGTTGAGAAACTCTAAACCAAATTTATAACCAACTTTAATTTTTGGATTATTTGTATTATTTATTATTTTTTTAACCTTAGAAATATCTGTGCTATCACAAGCAACAAATATTTTATTTTTTTTCATTATTCAAAATTTTAAACAAATCTTTTGACATTTTGAAGTTAATTGTTTTTTTTTCTGGTGTATTAATTTTTTCATTAGTTTTAGGATTTCTAGAGATTCTTGCTTTCTGCATTTTACTAGAGAAAACACCAAAACCTCTTAATTCTACTCTTTCACCTCTTTTTAAACTTTTTTTAATCTCATCTAAAATTATATTCATGAATTTTTCTAAATCTTTTTTTAAAAAATTTGGATAGTTCTTTGAAATTTGTTTCAAAAGATTAGATTTTACAATAGCCAATTTTTATCTACTAAAATTTATCTTACTTTTTTTTCTTTTTATCAAGATCACTTGATAGTGATGAAAAAGGAAGATTTTTACCCGAGTCTTCAGCTCCATATTTCTCAAGCGCCTCTTTTTTCTCTAACTCTTCCAATAATTTAATACTTAAAGTTACTTTTCTCTTGCCAAAATCTAATTCTGATATTGCACAGTCGATCCTTTCACCACCTGTAAACCTTGATGGTCTTGCGTCAGCAGTATTTATTGCTATTTGGTTTTTTTTAATAACAAAATCCATTTCACATTTTTCAGGTCTTACCGTTAAGCCTTTATTTTCTGATGAAATTATTTTCACAGTAACTATTTGGTTTATTTTTTTATCTTTAAACCAATCAAAAGGATCTGGCTGAGTTTGTCTTAAACCAACTCTAATTTTTTGATCCGATGTTTTAATTTCAAGAACTTTTACTTTAATTTTGTCACCTTTTTTATATTTCTTTAACTCTTCTTCACCGTTATTTAAGTAGGTTAAATCATTACAGTGTAAAAACGCATCAATTTCTAAGTTTTCCACATTGAGAAATATTGAATATTCATTTTTGTTAACAACTATACCTTCTATAATGGTTCCAACAGGATATTTTTTCTCAAAAACCTCAAATGGATTCTCTTTTGTGAGTCTGTGTGAAATTGCTACTCGTCTTTTATCTTTATCAATTTCTGTTATGACACAATCTATCTCATCTCCAACTTTAAACATTTTTTTTGCTGAAACATTTTTTTTTGTCCAGCTTAATTCACTTGAGTGTAATAACGTTGTTAAACCTGGTTCTAATTCACAAAATGCACCAAAGTCCATAATTTTCACAACCTTGACTTTGTAGATTTTTTTTAATTCATAATTTTCAATATGTTCAAATGGATCGGGCGACAATTGTTTTACAGAACATCCTACTTGAAGTTTCTCTTTATCAACGCTTATAACTTTTAAGTCATGTTTTTCTCCAATATTAAATACCTCATCTGGATGATTCACTCGACTGTAAGAAATTTCTTGTAAATGTACTAATACATCTAACTCATTATTGACATTAAAGAAGCAACCAAACGAACTGTAACCTTTGACCTCTGCATTTTTTATTATATCTCCAACTTTATATTTCTCAATTATTTTAGCTTTATCTTCTTTTTTGAACGAGGAAATTATTTCTCTTCTTGATACACAAGCATTACCTCTTATTTTATCTAGTTTGATTAAAGCAAACTTTTGAGGTTCATTCATCAAATGGCTTATATCTTTTAGAGGTTTGTCACTTATTTGTGATCCAGGAAGGAACATTAATGAGCCAGTATCTAAATGCTCTACAATACATCCACCTTTACATTTAGAGACAATTTTTCCCATAATAGGTTCTTTTTTTTCATAGGCTTCTACAAGTTTATCCCAACCTTTAATCTTTAAAGCTTTGCTTGCAGAGACAATTACCTCTCCATTTTTGTCTTCAATTTTTTCTAATAAAACCGAAATAGTTTCACCTACTTTTATTTTTTCAGATAACCCCATGCTCTTAAGTTCATTAATGTCAAGAACTGGCTCACTTTTTAGACCCTCAACAAACAAAAAAACAAATTTTTCTGTAATTTTATTTATTTTACCTTCAATTATTTTGCCTTCTTCGATTGTGTTTTTGGAAAGTTGACTATTTAATAGTTTTTCAAATTCTTTTGAAGCTGGATTAGATAGGTCTTTATATATTTCCATTAATTAAGTTTAGTTAATTTAATTTATTTAAAACACCGAACTTTTAGATAAAATTATTATTTAAATCAAGTTTGAATTTTGGTCAAATCATCAAAAATTATAAAATAAACTCGTGGAAAACACCATTTTTACTCAATTTTAATGTTTTGTTGTTAGAACTTTAGATTAGCACCAAGATAATTCATTTTTTTTAAAAAAGACGGGAATGAAGTATTAATTGAGTCTTTATTAAATATTTGCCAATTACCTCCAAATGTAAGTGCAGCCACAACACTTGTCATAAAAACTCTATGATCTTTCAAAAAATTCTTAATAATTATTTTCTTTTCAATTTTTAAATTAGGGTTCCCAAAAATTTTTATACTATTTTTAGTGGAAATATTTTTAATTCCCATTTTACTTAAAATTCTTGATCCCCACTTTAACCTTGGACTTTCTTTCTCATTCAATTCAGATAAATTTTTAAAATATGAAACACCTCTAGCTTTGGCGGCAACTAAAAATATAAGTAAAAATTCATCAATAGCAGAAGAATTATATTTCACGGGGCAATTTATAGATTTGAAGTTTTTTGAGCTTTTAATTACTAAATCTGCTATTTTTTCCCCTTTATAAATTCTTGTATTTACTTTTTTGATTTTAACTCCCATCATTTTAAGAATATTTAAAATACCTGTTCTTGAGGGATTAATATTAATATCTTTTATCTTTAATTTGGAATTTTCTGATAAAGCAGTTAAAACAATAAAAAAAGCACTTGAGCTAATGTCTGATGGTATCTTATAATTTAAATGAGGAATTTTTTTTTTACCTTTAATTTTAATAATATCAAAGTTTTTATTTTTTTTAATTTTAATTGGTAAATTTAGGTATTTAAAAAGCAGTTCACTATGATTTCTTGATTTTTTGGCTTTAATAATTGTTTCACCATCGGTATTCAAGGCTGCAAGCATAACTGCACTTTTACATTGAGCTGATCCTCTAGATTCAATATAATTTATTGGTACAGCATTTTTAGTTCCACTAATTTCTATAGGAAGTTTACCATAATTTGTATTAAATCTTGCTCCAAATTTTTTTAATGGTTTTGAAACTCTTGAAAAATCCCTCTTAGATAAACTTTTATCACCTTTTAATATTATATTATTTTTAGAATGAACTAAAAGGCCCATAATAAGCCTTCCTAAAGTCCCAGAATTTCCAGCGTTAAGTATTAAATTTTTTTTATATTTAAAACCATTCAATCCGACTCCACTTATCTCACAAAATTTTTTTGTTAATTTTATCTTTACACCTAGTTTTTGAAGACACTTTAGTGTGTTCAAAACATCCTCTGAAGTCAATAAGTTATAAGACTTACATTTATGATTAGACTGGGAGGCTAGTAACGCCCATCTAATAGAAAGGCTTTTATCTCCCTCTGTTTTTAAATTTCTATTAAATTTTTTAATTTTATTTTTTATTCTTATAAAAGACATTTCTAATTAATCTTAAATGAGTCTCCAAAATATGCATTTTGAGCGTCAATATTTTTAATAAGATTATTAGGAGTATCTTTCGCGATCACTTTTCCGTTTGATAAAACTATTGCTAAATCAACACATGACAATAGATCTCTAGCTTGATGATCACATAAAATAATTGAAATATTATTTTGCGTTTGTAGATCTACAATTATTTGTTGAAGATTTTTTATTGTCATGATGTCTAAGGCAGCGAATGGTTCATCCAACAATAAAATCTTAGGGTTACTCAATAAAGCCAAACATATTACCAAACGTTTTTTTTGCCCACCTGATAAAAATTCAGCTTTAATATTCTGTAAAGATTCAAGTTCAAATTTCGAGATTAATAAATTAATTCTTTCATCTCTTAAATTTTTATCTTCAATCACCATCTCACTAATTGCTTTTAAATTTTCTCTTAATGTGAGATCAAAAAAATAACCACCATGTTGAGGAACATAGCCAATCTTATATTTCTTAGTTCGATGAAATATTGGCTCATTTGTAATATTTTTTTGTTCAATAAATATTGAACCATAGTTTGGTTTTAATAACCCTATTATTATATTGAAAATTGTTGATTTACCAACACCGTTTGGACCAAGTAATCCAAGTATCTCTCCTTGGTTTAAACTAAAATTTAAATCCTCAAATATTTTTCTTTTTCCAAAATATATAGATATTTTATCAAGCTTGATAAGTTCTTTTCTCCTTTTAAAATTTTTAATCCGAAATTTCTTTATAATCCCCATAATTAATATTTACCTGTTATTTTAATTTTATCATCTTGATCAATCATTGAAATTTTCATTTTTTTACTTAACAGGTCTATTTCAACTTTATCTGCATAAATATTAGTATTATTATTCATATAATGAACATTCTCAATTATTTCTATTAAATTTTTAGAAAAATTTAATTTTACAACTTCAGAATTTATCATTTGATCTCCATATGTAATATTTACCTCTTTTTTGAATACTGTATCATTATTAGTTTTATTATAGTTCGCAATGTTGGAATAAATTTTGATCGCCTCACCATTTTGGGGAATTATCTCTGCTTTTACCTCATAGAGAATAATATTGTCAATTTCGTCTCTCTCAAATTTGGCTGACTCTGCATTTATTACATAAGTATTTCCAATTAGATCTTGAGATACATATCTTAAACTTTCAATTAAATTTTCGGTTCCGTTTTCTTTATCAATTTCTGAATTATTGTTATCTATTTCTTTTTCGTTAAACGTTTTTTTTGTAAGATTTGTATTCGTGTCAAAAAATTTTTTATAAAAAAATATAGAAGATAAAATAAGAAAAAAAATGAGAAATATTTGCAAACTCTTCTTCTTGTTCATTTGCACTAATAAATTTTTTTTTCTAAAATATTATGAACATGTATAATACCAACGGTATTAGATTTCCTTTTGGCATCATAAACACACAAACACGTAATTTTTTTTTCATTCATGATTGATAATGCTTTAGTAGCTAATGTGTTTTTTTCAATTTTTATAGGATTTTTTGTCATCACATTTTTAACTTTTAGTAAACTTAAATTAATATTTTTAGAAGTAAGTCTCCTAATTTGACCATCAGTTATTATACCAGTTGTAAATTTTCTTTTGTCTCGAACAATAAGCGTTCCTAGTTTTTTTTCATTCATAATCTTTAAAGCATTAACCATTGAAATATTTTCATTAATGAAAGGAATTTTTTTTTTAGTTAACATAATATCCTCAACAGTTTTTAATTTTTCTCCAAGACTTCCAGATGGATGAAATTTTTTAAAATCTAAATTATTAATTTTTTTCTTTTTTAATGTTGATACTGCCAAAGCATCTCCAATGCTCAGTTGATTAATTGTACTTGATGTTGGAACCATATCAAGCCCAGCTTCTTTAACCTCAGGTGTAATTAATCCTATATCACTATTTTTATATAAATCAGAACTTTTCTTTGATGTGATACCAATTAATAGAATTTTATTCCTGTTAGCGTAATTAATTATATTTTTTAACTCAATGGAGTCACCTGAATAACTAATTAGAATCAAAATATCTTTTTTTGTAATGCTTCCCAAATCACCATGTGAACAATCATTAGCAGACAAAGAAAAAGAAGGAGTACCAACTGAGGAAAGAGTGGCAGATATTTTATTTGCAATAATTCCACTTTTTCCAACTCCACATAAAATGACTTTAGATTGACAATTTACGATTGCATCAACAGCTTTATTAAAATTTTTATTAAGAGACTTCTTAAGTTTTTGAAGAGCCTTAATTTCTAAATTTATAACTTCTTTAGCTATATCTTTATAATTAATTCCTTTCATCAATGAGCCCAAATATCGTCTTTGAATAGAGCAAGATCTAAATCAACTCTTGTTTTTAAAAATTTTAAACAATCTTGATAAAGTTGAATCCTATTTTCTCTTTCTAATATTTTATTAAGTTCATTATTTATTTTATGGAGATAAATAACATCATTAGCACAATATTTGAGTTGACCTTGAGAGAGCTCACCGCCGAAGTCCGTTGTTTGAAATTGTTTACTAATATCGACATTTATAAATTCTTTTATCAATGTTTTAAGAGAGTGATTATCAGAAAAAGTACGTGCTATTTTAGATTGAATTTTAGTGCATTCAACGTTATTCACCTCGGTTTTAAGATAATATTTTATATGAGCCAAATCACTTCTAGCATAATGGAAAATCTTTTTAATATTTTTATCATTTAAAATTTTTATTAAGTTAGGTGCATTATATTCACTCCTATCAAACTGAATTATGTGGGCATCTGAATTTCCAGTAGAGATTTGAATTAAACACAAAGGATCTCTTCTTACGTTCAGTCCCATAAATTCACCATCCACAGCTATTATATTGCCCAATTTTAAATTCTCAGGTATATCAGTTTTATATAACTGTATATTATTACTCATTTTAAAATATATATATATGAAAGCAAAAAATTGTCTAATTTTTGGTGGAAGTGGTCATATTGGAAGTAACTTAATTAGAAAATTAACAAAAAATAACCTCAGAGTTACGGTTGTTACGAGAAATATTCATCAAAAGGGCCTTAAAATCAAAACCCAAGCTAACGCTGGTTTTATTGATATTGTGGAGTCAACAATTTACGATGAAAAAAAAATTGAAAAATTATTTAGTAAAGCTGATTACTGTATAAATTTAGTAGGTATTTTATATGAAAGTAAGAAAGGAAATAGTTTCAAAAACATACATACAATTTTTCCAACACTTTTGGCCAAATTGTGTAAAAAGTATAATATAAAACATTTTGTTCATTTATCAGCTTTAGGTATTAATAATGCTACAGACTCTCTTTATGCAATCTCTAAGCTTGATGGAGAAAAAAATATATTAAATATTTTTCCTAAAACAACGATACTGAGACCCTCTGTTGTTTTTTCAAATTCAGATAATTTTAGCACTCAATTTATGACTTTATTGAACAGGCTTCCAATTTTTCCACTTTATTATTCAGGGAATACTAAATTTATGCCTATTCATTGCTCTGATTTAACAAGCATAATTCTTAATGTGATACAAAATGAGACAAAATCTCAAATTATAGAATGTGTTGGGCCTGAGGTTCTTTCTTTTAAAGAAATTTTGGAGATTTTACTTAATTTAATTGAAAAAAAAAGATTTCTTATTCCGCTTCCACTTTTTGCAGCTAACTTGACTGCAAAATTTTTTCAATTATTTCCTAATCCACTTTTAACCCAGGATCAATTAAGACTGTTAAAATATGACAATATTACATCTGGTAAATACAAAACTAATTCTGAGATAGGTTTGCCTAGCAAGCTCTTTTTTAAAAATGAGGTTAAGAAATACTCATATATGTGGAAAGAAGGAGGACAATTTTCTACTGAAAAATATAACGAAAAAAGTTAATTTGAAATTTTAATTACCTAATATTAATTTTTTTCTCATTATTATAGTCATTATCATCTTCCTTATCATTGCTCTCCTCTTTTTTACCTTTTGGCTGATAAGCATATAATAAATGTAGTTTGCAATAGGAAAAATCTTTTAAAGATGTTCTACCACAGAAGTAAAACGATTTCTCATTTGGATGTCCTATTGGCCATTTACAAGAATTTTCATCTAACTCCTCTAATTGTTTTGGGTTCTCAGGTTCAAAATCTTTCTCAATAATTAATGATTTAAACTTACTTCTTCTTCCTCTTTTTAGCTTGTCTAAATTATTTTCGGCAGAGGTTTTTAAATTATGATTTGAATTAGCTGTTCTAGTTTTAATTTTTGCAGATAAATTTAAACGATGAGCTTTACCAATTACTGCATTACGACTTATGCCACCAATTATTTCAGCTATTTGACTTGCTGTGCTTCCTTTGCCCCATAATTCTTTTAATTTTGCTACTTTTTCATCATTCCAACTCATAATACATCTATATAATGTGTTAAATTAAAATATACACACTATATAGATGCTAAAGACAAAAAATAACAAG
Source organism: uncultured Pelagibacteraceae bacterium (assembly GCA_902572925.1). GTDB lineage: Bacteria > Pseudomonadota > Alphaproteobacteria > Pelagibacterales > Pelagibacteraceae > Pelagibacter. Next base: position 48,140 of record CACGHT010000002.1, read on the forward strand.
ACAATATTCAGGGTTATGCACAAAGTTTCAGAAAAAACTTTTCAATCTCTACTTGTATCAATGTATTCTAAGAATATAGAAGTATATAAATTAATTTAATTTAATATGAGTTATTTAGCAAAAAATTATAGTAGAAAAAAAATCTCTTTTAAGTATGGAAAGGGTAGCTACTTATTCACAAAAGATAATAAAAAGTATTTGGATTTTGTTCAAGGTATAGCAGTAAATTCTCTGGGACATGCACACCCAAAATTGGTTAAAACAATTAATAATCAATCAAAAAAACTTTGGCATGTTTCAAATGCATTTCAAATTCCTGAGGGAGAAAAATTGGCTAAAAAATTATGTCAAAAAACATTTGCAGATTATGTTATGTTTCAAAATAGTGGAGCAGAGGCTACAGAGGCAGCTATTAAAGTAGCTAGAAGATATTTTTACACTATTGGAAAACCAAATAAAAATAGAATTTTATGTATAAAAAACTCATTTCATGGCAGAACATTAGCTTCAATTTATGCTAGTGGATCAAAAAAAATGACGGAAGGATTTGGCCCAAAAGTAGCAGGATTTGACCACTTTAGATTTGGAGATCATAAATCTCTTAAAAAAAAAATTACAAAAAAAACTGCAGCTATAATGATCGAACCGATCATGGGTGAAGGAGGTATAAAGGTTATACCAGACTGGTGTTTAAAAGAATTGAGAAAATTGTGTAATAAGAAAAAAATACTTCTTATTTTAGATGAAGTACAGTGCGGAATTTCAAGAACAGGTAGTTTTTTTTCATTTGAAAAATCTAATATTAAACCTGATATCGTTCCAATTGCAAAGGGAATAGGTGGCGGATTTCCAATAGGTGCTGTTTTAATGAATAAAAAAGTTGCCTCCGGAATGGTTCCTGGAACTCACGGCTCCACTTTTGGTGGAAATCCTTTGGCCATGGCTGTTGGGAATGCAGTAATGGATATAGTTTCAAGTAAAAAATTTTTAAAAAATATTGAAAATTTGTCAAAATATTTTCTATTTGAATTAAGTAATATTAAAGAAGCATATCCACATATAATTAAGAGCATAAGAGGAAAAGGTTTCTTAATTGGAATTCAACTATATAAAGATCAAACAATTTTCATTAAAAAACTTATGGAAAATAAATTGCTTACAATAAGAGCTTCTGAAAACGTTATTCGCATACTTCCTCCACTAAATGTAAAAAAAAAAGAGTTAGATCAAGCTTTAAATATCATCAATAAAGTCTGTAAAGAACTTAAATAGTATGAAAAATTTTATAAACTTAAAAGATATTCCAGTAAGTGATTTAAAAAAAATCCTCATTGATGCTAAAAGACGAAAGAAGTTGAGAAAAAAATTAGATAATCTTGAGGTTGATAAAGGAGCACCATTAAAAGGAAAATTATTGATACAAATGTTTGAGAAATCTAGTCTAAGAACTAGATTAAGTTTTTATTTAGCAATTAGACAATTAGGTGGTAGCACTTTAACACTTAGACCAGATGAGCTCCATTTATCAAAGGGTGGAGAGAGTATTCAAGACACAGCGAAAATTTTATCAAATTTTGGAAATGCTTTTATGCTTAGAACCGATAGTGATGAAAAATTAAAGGAATTTGAAAAATATTTATCTATACCCATTATAAACGGCCTAAGCCCTAATTCACATCCTACACAAATTTTATCAGATATTTTTACTGTTGAGGAGATTAAGAGGACATCAATATCAAACTTGAATATTGCTTGGATTGGTGATTCTAATAATGTTCTAAATTCTTTGATTGCTGCCTCAATTAAGTTTTCTTTTAAACTTAAAATTGGATGTCCATCAAAATACAAGCCAAATAAAAAGACCATGGGATATATTAAAAGCAACAAAAATAAAATTCTTATAACAAATAATTCGAAAAAAGCGGTAAAAGGTGCCGATGTAATCTTTTCAGATAAAGTAATTTCTATGAATGATAAAGTAAATAAAACAAAAAAATTAAATCAATTTAAAAAATTTAAAATAAATAAAAAGTTAATGAGCCTTGCGAACAAGAATTGTATTTTTCTTCACTGCTTGCCAAGAGGCAAAGAGGTAGAGGAAGATGTTTTTTTAAGTAATCAATCTAAAGTTTGGCAACAGGCTCTGAACAGAGTCCATGTTCAAAAATCTATATTACTTTACTGTTTTGGCAAATTAAGGTAATGGCAATGGATTATCTGAATTTTGATTCAAGTACAAAATAACAGAAGCTCTATCTTTTTCTTTTCTTAATCCAGCAAAGGCCATTTTAGTTCCCTTGATCCATTTAGCTGGTTTGAGTAGATACCCATTAAGTTCTTCAAAAGTCCAGGCTTTTCCGTAGGCGGTAAGAGCTTTGGAATATTTATAATCACCTACAGCACCCACATCTCTACCTACAACATTATACAATGCTGGACCAATATTATTTTTTCCACCTTTTACAATGGAATGACATGCAGCACATTTTTTAAAAACCTTTTCTCCTGTAGCGATATCTCCCATGGCGATTAATGCAGCTATATCAACCTTGTCTTCAGTTGGTTGCGAGCTTGTTTGTGAACTTACCACAGTTGTCTGCTCTATCTCAACTGAGTAACCAGGTGTTTTGGGCTTTTCAACATGAAAAATAACATTTGAAAGCTTTCCAATACCTATTATTAGAAGTGCTACCATTAAAATTGCAGCTATTAATTTATTTAGCTCGAAAGAATCCATTTATTAAAATTATTTCGAACATATAGCATTATAAATATAAAATTGCTTATATTTTTAATGTACATTTTTGCCTCTATTTATATTGTAATGAAAAATTAAAAGAAAAATGAAGACATTAGTTATAATTCCCTCCAGATTATCAGCATCAAGATTACCAGGTAAACCCTTGCTTAAAATTAATGGATTATCAATCATTTCTCATGTTTATAAAAAAGCTCAAGAGGCTAATATTGGAGAGGTATTTGTTGCTGCAGAAGATCAAGAAATTATCGAAGATGTGAAAAAAAATGGTGGAGAAGCAATTTTGACAAGCAATAATCACAAAACAGGAACAGATAGAATTTACGAAGCTTTTGTGAAGCTAGGTAGAAAAGACATAGATTTAATCATGAATCTACAGGGAGACGAACCACTAATGAATATTGAGGATATTCAAAATTTAAATAAGCATATGATTAAGACTAAGCGTGATTTAGGAACCTTGGCAGCAAAAATTAATAATAAAAAAGTTTTTGAAAATCATGATATTGTCAAGGTAATTACAGAAGAAAATTTAGATGACACAAAATTTCCTCGGGCAATAAATTTCATGAGAAAATTGGATAAAGAAAATAATCAGGCTTATCATCATTTAGGAATTTATTGTTATAATGTAGAAATATTAAAAAAATTTATTTCTTTAAAACAGTCTCAAAATGAAATTGAAAATAGATTGGAACAGTTAAGAGCATTAGATAATAAAATTAATGTCAATGTAGCTCTAGCGAAATCATCACCGATTGGAGTAGATACCAAGGAAGATTTTATGGCTATAAAAAAAATAATGGAATATAAATCATAATGAGTAAAATTTATTTTCAAGGAACTTTTGGGGCATATTCTCACTTAGCTGCTTTATCTATAGACTCTAATGCTGAAGTAGTGCCCTGTAAAACTTTTGATGATTGTTTTGTTCAAGCATCACAAGATACAAATTCAAAAATTATAATTCCTGAGTCAAATAGAATTACTGGTAATATAGGAATTGAATATTTGATTTTCGAATATAGATTAAATATTTATGCTGAGTATTTTCAAAAAATAGAACATAATTTACTGGGTTTACCAGGAACAAAAGTTTCAGAAATCAAGGATGTTTATTCTCATGCCCAAGCACTATCACAATGTTCAAAATTTATAAAATCAAATAAACTTACTGAACATGTAAGAGCTGACACGGCTGGATCTGCAGAAATGGTTTCAAAAACTAAAGACAAAACTAAAGCTGCAATAGCTTCATCATTAAGTGCTAAAACATATAATTTAGAAATTATAAAAAATAATATAGAAAACGAAAAAGGAAACTTAACAAGATTTCTTGTTATGGGTAAAAATATATCACAACCAGAATTTAGTGGAAAAAAATATATTACTTCCTTTTTATTTAAATTAAAAAGTAAACCGGCAGCTTTATATCAATCTTTAGGAGGGTTTGCTATTAATGGAGTAAATCTAACAAAGTTGCAAAGTTACCCTGAAAAAAATTCTTTCGACTCTTTTTTCTTTTTATGCGATTTAGACGGTCATATTGAAGAACCAAGAGTGCAAAAATCACTAGAAGATTTAGGATTGCATTGTCAAGATTTTCACGTTCTAGGTGTTTTTGAAGCTGACAAACAAAGAGAAATAAATAAATAACTTTTCTTGTAGATAAGAAATTATTACTGTTATAATAGTTTTGGAGGCTAGAGGTGGATGCTGCTTGAACCCGACCAGATCTTAACGGAAGCAGTCGTAAAGACAGTTTTTCAGGTTCTAGTCTCCTAGTAAATATGAGCAATAATTCGAAAGTATTAGCACTTAAATATAGACCACAAAATTTTGATGATCTTATTGGTCAAGATGTAGTTGTAGAAACTATAACTAATTCAATAATGGCTAATAAAGTTCCCAATGCATATTTATTCACTGGAATTAGAGGAGTTGGAAAAACTACTATAGCAAGAATAGTTGCTAAGTCACTTAATTGTCCAAATGGAATTGAAAATAAGTGTAAAGGTAAATGTGATAATTGCGATGCCATAACTAATTCAAATCACATTGATGTTTTAGAAATGGATGCCGCGAGTAGAACTGGTGTTGATGATGTTAGAGAATTAATTGAGTTTTCTAGATATGGACCAACATCATCAAAGTATAAGATCTTTATTATCGATGAGGTTCATATGTTAAGTAAACAAGCATTTAATGCTTTATTGAAAACTCTTGAAGAACCTCCAGAATATCTAAAATTTATCTTTGCAACAACTGAAATCAAAAAAATTCCGATTACAGTTATATCAAGATGTCAAAGATTTGATTTATCAAGAATTAGATCATCTGAATTATTTAATTATATTAAAAAAATTAAGGATAAGGAGGGAGGTAAAATTGCTGATGAAGCATTAAAATTAATAGTGAAAATTTCCGAGGGGTCAGTAAGAGATGCGCTATCCTTATTAGATAGAGCTTTATTGACTTTAAATCCAAAAACTGAATTAGATTTAAAATCAGCACAGAAAATTTTTGGTTTTTTTGATAAATCACAATTAATTGATTTATTTGAATTTATTCTTAAAGGAGATGAGATTAAAGTTATAGAGAGTTATAGAAAAATTTATGACCAAGGTGTTGAACCAAAAATCTTTATTAATGATTTCTTAGAATTACTTTATTACTTTAAAAATATTGAGTCATTAACATTAGAAAGTACAAATTTTTCATTAAATGATCAAGAATTTCAAAAGATCAAAGATTTAAATAAAAATCTTGATCCAAGCGTATTGATTTTATTTTGGCAATTTACAATTTCGACCCTCGATGAACTTGCCATAGTTTCAAATCAACATTTATCAATGGAGATGTTTTTGTTAAGGCTGATGCATTTAAGTTCGATAAAATTACAGAAAAATACTGATATAAATTCTGTAACTGAAAATCCAGTTATAGATAAAGAAATTAATAATCAATCAAAACCAATAAATCAAATCAAGAATATTTATCAAGAGGAAAAAAGTAAACCAGAAATTCATAAAGAAGTTAAATCAGAAAAAAAAATATTTATTAATAGTTTAGAAAAATTAACACAGACCTGTCTCGATAAGAAAGAAAATAAACTAAAGTATGAGTTAGAAAAGAATGTAAATCTAGTAAAGTTTGAAAAAAATATGATTGAGATATCTTTTAATGAAAATTTAGATAAAAATTTCGTTAAAGACCTTTCCTCAAAACTTTTTGATTGGACAGGTGAAAGATGGATTATTTCATTTAGCCAATTAAAAGGTGATATTTCAATGAGAGAGAAAAAACTTAAGTTAAAGAGATCTTTAATGGATGAAGCAAAAAATTCAAAAATTTATAAAGATGTAATAAAAAATTTTCCTGATGCTGAATTAACTGATATTAATTTAAAAGGAGAGGATGAAACTAATGACTGATTTTACAAAAATTTTAGATAAAGCAAAAGAACTTGAGTCAAAAATGAAAGAAAGTCAGAAAAAAATAAAAGAAATAAAAGTTGAGGGAATTTCAGGCTCGAACTCAGTTACAGTAGTACTTGATGGGGATGGAGAAATGCAATCAATCAAATTATCTGAGGAAATTATGAGGGAAGATAAAACTATAATTGAAGACTTAATTGTTGCTGCTCATAACAGCGCTAAGTCACAACTCAAAACAAAAACAGCTGAAGAAATATCAAAAGCAACAGGTGGACTTGGAATACCTGGATTTAAATGGCCATTATAGTAAATGCAGAATATCTCTGAGATAGAAGAACTTATTAAATTGATATCAAAATTACCAGGTTTAGGACCTAAATCAGCAAAAAGAATTGTTTTAAAACTGGTAAACAACCGAAATGAACTTGTGAAACCATTGGCGAATACATTAGCTCAGGTTTATAAAAACGTTGTAAGATGCAATTTATGTGGCACTTTAAAGTCTAATTCATCTGGATGTTTAAATTGTGAAAATATAAAAAATAAATTTACAAAAATTTGTGTAGTTGAAGATATTGCTGACCAGTGGTCAATTGAAAATTCAAATATTTTTCAAGGATATTTCCACATTTTAGGTGGTACAATCTTATCTGTTGGTAATAAAAAAGAAGATTTATTAATTAATTCTTTAATTGAGAGAGTTAAGAAAGATAAAATTGATGAGATTATTTTAGCTACTAGCGCAACAGTAGAAGGTCAAACTACAGCGTTTTATATACAAGATAGCTTAAAAGATATCGATGTTAAGATTACTAAATTAGCTCAAGGCCTACCTGTTGGTGGTGAAATAGAGAGTCTCGATGACGGCACTCTTCTTTCTGCTTTTAAAAATAGATCCAAAATAAATTCTAATTCAAGCTGATTTTTTTTTTAATCGATTTAAATGTAATAGAGGCTCTGTATATCCGGAAGGTTGTTCTTTTCCCTTAAAAATAAGTTCACATGCAGTTTGAAATGCTATGGACCTATCATAATCAGAGCTCATTTTAACATAATTTTGATCATTCTCATTTTGTTTATCCACAATCTTTGCCATTTCTTTCATTATTTCAATAACTTGCATTTTGGTTGTTACACCGTGATGTACCCAGTTTGCAATATGTTGAGAAGAAATTCTTAAGGTTGCTCTATCTTCCATTAAGCCAACGTTATCTATGTCTGGTACTTTGGAGCAACCCACACCTTGATCAATCCATCTTACAACATAACCAAGTAATGTCTGGGCAGAATTTGAGATTTCTTTATTGATTTCATCAACTGACCAATTTGGCCTATCTGCAATAGGAATAGTAAGTAAATCATCAATTTTAGCCTTGTCTCTTTTAGACAACTTTTTTTGAACATCAAAAATATTTATCTCGTGATAATGTAAAGCATGAAGAGCTGCTGCAGTTGGAGATGGAACCCACGCACAATTTGCACCTGCTTTAAGATGACTAGTTTTTTGATCTAACATGTCTTTCATCTTATCAGGCATAGCCCACATTCCTTTACCAATTTGAGCTTTACCTGAAAAGCCACAGGCCAAACCTATATCAACATTGTTATTTTCATAAGCCCCAATCCATTTTGAAGATTTCATATCACCCTTTTTAATCATTGGTCCTGCCTCCATTGATGTATGCATTTCATCACCTGTACGATCAAGGAAACCCGTGTTTATGAAGAAAACTCTGTGTTTTAAGGTTCTAATACACTCTTTAAGATTTGATGAAGTTCTTCTTTCTTCATCCATAATTCCAATTTTGCATGTGTATTTTTTTAATTTTAATACCTCTTCAACTTTAGTAAAAATTTCATTGGTAAATGCTGTTTCCTCTGGACCATGCATTTTTGGTTTTACAATATATATTGAACCAGTTCTTGAATTTCCCTTTTTTTTCTTATCATGAAGAGCTGCTGCAGTTGTTATAAAAGCATCCATCAATCCTTCTGGAATTTCACTTCCATCTTTCAATATTATTGAGGGATTAGTCATCAAATGACCAACATTTCTAATTAATAAAAGACTTCTCCCGTGCAATTTTAATCCTTTTCCCTCTTTTGAAATATAACTTCTGTTTGGATTAAGTTTTCTCTCCAATGTTTTTCCCTCTTTCTCAAATCTTGTTACGAGATCTCCTTTCATTAATCCAAGCCAATTTCTATAACAAATCACTTTATCCTCAGCATCTACTGCTGCAACACTGTCCTCATTATCACATATTGTAGATACTGCAGATTCTAGTATTATGTCACTTATACCTGCATGATCCTGTTGAGCACTAAATGCTCTTGGATTTTTTAATATTTCAATATGTAGATTGTTATTTTTTAATATTATTGCTGACGGGTTATCTGCTTCACCTCTATGACCAACGAATTTACTTTCATCTTTTAAAGTTGTTACATCAACACCTTTTAAAACCTTTAATTCTTTATTTTGTATTGCTATTCCTGTTATTTTTTTCCAGCTAAAATCTTTTAAAGTAAAATATTTATCTAAAAATTCTCTACCATACTTAATTACAATCTCTCCTCGTTCTGGATCATATCTTTCTGAAGTACTATCTTCAGATGCTTCGATTACATCAGTTCCATATAAACTATCGTACAAACTCATCCATCTTGCGTTAGCAGCATTCAAAGCGTAACGTGCATTCATAATTGGAACAACTAATTGAGGCCCGGCTATTGTAGCGATTTCCTCATCGATATCACTTGTTTCAATTTTAAAATCTGGACCTTCATCTTTTAAGTAACCAATTTCTTTTAAAAAATTTTTGTATTCTTTAATTTGAATATTTTTTCCTTTATTATCAATATGCCATTTATCAATTTTTTTTTGCAGTGTTTCCCTAAAATCAATTAGTTCTTTATTTTTGGGAGCTAATTCATGAACCGCTTTATCAAAATCTTTCCAAAATTTTTCAGGAGAAATGTCAGTACTATTAAATAACTCATTATTAACAAAAAGTAATAATTCCTCTGATACTTTAAGATTATTAATAGAATGATATTTTGATGCCATAGAGGGATATTTAAACTCTAGCTAATTTAAGTCAATTACATAATAGTAACATAGACATTTTATTGTCATTTTTCTTGAATAAGTATAATTATATAAAGATGAAGAATTATTTAAATTTTGAAACAGATATTAAAAATCTTGAAAATGAGTTAGAGAAATTAAAAGATCCTTTTAATCAGGAAGGTTTATCAGAAGTTGATACAAAAAAAATTTCTAAAACTCAGGAAGAAATCGATGAGAGGTTAAGAAATATTTATGAGAATTTAGATCCTTGGCAAATTACACTAGTTGCAAGGCACGAGGATAGACCTAAATCAAAGTTTTTTATTGATAACTTGTTTGATGACTTTATCTCATTGGAAGGTGATAGATATTATGGAGAAGACAAGTCAGTTATTACTGGTTTTGCGAAATTTAATGGTCGATCAGTATTAGTAATTGGTCAAGAGAAGGGGGAAAACTTAGAAACTAGAATTGAGAGAAACTTTGGCATGATGAGACCAGAGGGTTATAGAAAAACTATTAGGTTAATGGAACTAGCAGATAAGTTTAATATTCCTATTATATCTTTTATTGATACTCCAGGTGCCTATCCAGGAGTGGGGGCAGAGGAGAGAGGACAAGCAGAAGCAATAGCCAAGTCAATTGAGTGTTGTATGAAACTTAAGGTTCCAACTTTAGCTATAGTAATAGGTGAAGGTGGTTCAGGTGGAGCCATAGCTCTTGCATCGTCAAATAAAGTTTTAATGCTTGAGAATGCTATTTATTCAGTAATCTCACCTGAGGGATGTGCAACAATATTGTGGAGAGACCCAAAAAAAATGCTCGATGCTGCAAAAGCAATGAAGCTGTCTGCTAAAGACTTATTAGAGCTAAATATTATTGATGAAATAATTCCAGAACCTTTAGGTGGCGCTCATAGAGACAGAGATATGATTCTTGAAAATATAAGGAATTCTATTTCTCAAAATTTAGATTTTTTTAGAACTTTAACAGCCGAAGAAATTCTTAATCATCGAAAAGATAAATTCTTAAAAATTGGAAGAAGCAAAGGATTTATATCTAGTCCTGAAAGTCTAAGCGCAATTCAAACATCTGGATTAGATTTTAAAGAAATAATAAAATCTAAAAAAAGTATTGCAATTGCTGTAGTAACTTTAGTTATTGTAGCTGCACTGACTTTATTTATTTTATAGAGCTCCACAACATTTCTTGAATTTTTTACCAGATCCACATGGACAAGGATCATTTCTACTCGTTTTTTTTCCAAGATTTTTAAATTTTTCTTTTAATTGTCTCTGGTTTATTTTTTCGGTTGGTTCATTGTAAACTTTAAGATTCATCAGTATTTTTACATAATCTAGTTTTAATTTTTCTAGTAAATTTGAGAATAAATCAAAAGCTTCTTTTTTATATTCTATAAGAGGATCTCTTTGTCCATACGATCTAAGACCCACAACTTGTCTTAATTGTTCCAAGTATTGGATGTGTGATTTCCAATTAAAATCAATGGATTGTAAAAGAATTCTTTTTTCTATCTCTTTTGATTGATTTTCGCCAAGAATTTTAGATCTTTCATCTCTAGCAAATTTAAACTTTTCAAAAATTTTTTCTCTTAATTTTCCATCACTTAAAGATATTAATTCTTCATATTCATCATCTCTTAAACTTTTTCCAAAAATAGTCCTCAATCTATTGCTAAGCTCATTATTCTTAGGATTTGATAATTTTTGAATTTTAAGGCTTATTAAATTGTCTACTATTTCTGATAGAAAATTATTTGAATAATCAAAAATTTTTTCACTGTCCATAGCATCTTTTCTTTGAGAAAATATCACTTGCCTTTGATCATTCAAAACATTGTCAAATTTTATAAGAGTTTTTCTAATATCAAAATTTCGTGCCTCAACTTTTTGTTGTGCTCTCTCCAGGGCCTTATTAATCCAAGGATGATCTATACTTTCACCATCTTTAAGACCAAGTTTTTGAAGAATATTGTTCATAGACTCGGAGCCAAAAATTCTCATAAGGTCATCTTCTAAACTTACATAAAAAATAGAGCTTCCCTCATCTCCTTGTCTACCTGATCTTCCTCTTGCTTGATTGTCTACCCTTCTAGACTCCATTCTTTCAGTTCCGATAACAAATAAACCACCTATAGATTTAATATAATTCTTATTTTCCTTAAGTTGATCGTCGTCAATTGATCCTTTTTTCCCCCCTAGCTGGATATCTACACCTCTACCAGAAATACTAGTTGTAATTATTACTGATTTGGCTTTACCAGCATTAGCTATAATCTCTGCTTCATTTTCATGATTCTTTGCATTCAATACGATGTGCTTAATTTTTTCCTGTGTAAGTAAATTGGAATATATCTCAGATTTACTTACGCTAGACGTGAAGACTAAAAGAGGCTGACTTTTTTGGTGACAATCTCTAATTTTTTTAATTATTGCATTATTTTTTTCTGACTCAGTTCGAAAAATTTGATCATTGAAATCTTTTCTGATCATCTTTCTATTCGTTGGAATTACAATTACATTTAGATTATAGATTTCAAAAAATTCCTCAGACTCTGTAGCAGCTGTCCCAGTACATCCTGATATTTTTTTATAAAGTTTAAAATAATTTTGGTAAGTGATAGATGCTAATGTTTGATTTTCAGCTTGTATATCAATTTTTTCCTTAGCCTCGATAGCTTGGTGAAGACCATCACCAAATCTTCTACCCTCCAATATTCGACCAGTTAACTCATCTACAATTTTGATGCTGTTATCTTGGACAAGATAATCCTTATCTTTTTTAAATAAATGATTTGCTTTTAGAGCTTGATTAACAAAATGAACTAAATCAAGATTTTCTGGATCATAAAAATTATTATTTTTTAGAATCCCTGCATTAGAAAATAAACTTTCAATATGGTTAATTCCCTCATTCGTCAATAAAATATTCCTATCTTTTTCATCAACTTCAAAATCATTTTTATTCAGGAGATTTACTACTTTGTCTACCGCAACATATTGATTAGTTTTATCTTCTGCAGCCCCTGAAATTACCAAAGGAGTTCTCGCTTCATCTATCAAGCAAGAGTCAATTTCATCCACAATTGCAAAATGATGTCCTCTTTGAACCATTTCCTCTTTTGAATATTTCATATTATCTCTAAGGTAATCAAATCCTAATTCACTGTTAGTTGCGTAGGTAATATCACAATCATAATTTTTCTTTCTTTCATCATCTTTTTGATCATTATTTATATAGCCCGATGTTAAGCCCAAAAAACTGAAAATTTTTCCCATCTCTATGGAGTCTCTTTTTGCCAAATAATCATTTACAGTCACAATATGAACTCCTTTTCCTTCCAAAGCATTTAAATATGCCGCTAAAACAATTGTCAGAGTTTTACCTTCTCCAGTTCTCATTTCAGCTATCTTACCTTCATGTAAGACAACCCCACCAATTATTTGAACATCGAAATGCCTTTCACTTCTTGACCTTAATGAGGCTTCTCTCACGAGAGCGAGAGCTTCAGGTAAAATCTTGTCAAGGGAAGTTCCTTTTTGAATTTTCTCTTTTAATTCAATGGTTTTCTCAGGGAACTCTTTATCTTTAAGTTTTTTTATATCTTTCTCTAAAAGATTGATTTGGTCTACTATTTTACCAATCCTATCTAGCTGTTTTTTATTGCCAGATTTAATAAATTTAGAAATAAAGTTTAGAGGATTAAACATTAGTTTTTGATATACATTTAAATTACAACTTTTAATATAGTCATTTAATTTAAATTTTAAATATAATGGGAATTAATTTATCAAATTTTTTAGCCTCAAAATCACACGATCGAAAAATGGGGCAATATCAAGATCTTGATCACTTGGATGGTCTAGCAGTATCTTCTATTAGTGCTAATTTATACAATTCCAAAAGAGATGATTTAGTAATGTTTTATTTTCGTGATGGAGCAAATTTTGCATCCGTCTATACACAATCTAAAATTTTATCTGAAAATATAAAATGGAATTTAAATCAAAAAACGCAAAAAATTTTTTCTCTAATAGTTAATACAAGGAATGCTAATTCATTCACTGGGGAACAAGGCTATAAAAGTATGCAACATATAGCAGATTTAGTATCAAAACAATTAACAGAAAAACAAAAAAAGGATGATGAAGATCCAAAAAATATTAAATCAAAAAATATTTTATTTGGTTGCACTGGGACTATTGGAGAAAAATTTCCTGAAGAAAAAATAAAATTAAAGATTCCAGATCTTATTAAAAATGTAAAATATACACAAAACAAATATATTTGGATGAAAGCTGCATTAGCAATAATGACAACCGATACACAGCCCAAAATAGCAATGGAGGAATGTAAAATTGGAAATACACATGTAAAAATTTATGGAATTGCCAAAGGATCTGGAATGATACATCCTAATATGGCAACAACTTTAAGTTATATTTTTACTGATGCAAATATTTCTAATGATGTATTAAAAAAGCTACTTAAAAAGAATATAGAAAACACTTTTAATGCTATTTCATGTGATGGTGATACCAGCACTAATGATATGATCTCAATTTTTTCTACAGGAAAAGCAAAAAATTCTTTAATTAAGACTATTAATGATAAAAAAATTAAATCTTTCGATGAATCTCTAAATAATGTTTTACTTAACCTTGCAAAAAGGGTGGTTGCAGACGGCGAAGGAGCATCAAAATTTGTAACTATTAACATTTTAAATTCAAAAACTGAACAAGATGCAAAAAAAATTGGTTTTTCAATTGCAAATTCACCATTAGTAAAAACAGCAATTGCAGGTGAAGACCCAAATTGGGGAAGAGTAATAATGGCGGTTGGAAAAACTGGACTAGATATTAATTTAAATAAATTATCAATAAAATTTGGCGAGTTGTTAATAGTCAACAAAGGAAAAGTTTTTAGTCAATATAGTGAAAATGAGACTGCCAATTATATGAAAAATTCAGATATTGAATTGACTATTGATATTGGAGTTGGAAAAAAAAATTTTACTGTATTCACAATGGATTTAACTAAAAAATATATAGATATTAACGCTGATTACAGAAGCTAGAAGTCTTGAAATTGGAATTAAAATACTTAAGTGAAATTTATGATTAAATATAATTTAGTTTGTAAAAAATGTAATCTAATTTTTGATAGTTGGTTTGCGTCCTCAAAAGAATATGACAAACTTAAGAAAAAAAAATTACTAAATTGTCATAGTTGTGGTTCTTTAAAAGTTGAAAAAAATTTAATGGCACCTAAATTGATAAGTAAGTCTTTAAAACAAAATGATGAAAAAAAAGAGGTTTTTAAATACCATAAAATTAAAAAGAAAATTAAGCAATACCAAAAATTTATCAAAAACAATTTTGACTACGTTGGTAAAAATTTTGCATATGAAGCCAGATCCATACATTATAATAACAAAAAGAGAGATAGAGGAATCTATGGCACCGCTTCAAAAAAAGATTTAAAAGAGCTTAAAGAAGAAGGTATTGATACTCAATTGATACCATGGGTGGAAAGTGAAAATAATTAATTTTTAATAAATTTTGCAATGTAATTTATTGATTTATCTTTACTAACACTCCATTGATTTTTAAAAAGATCAAACTTCATACCGTCTAACCTTTCTAATATTAGATCATTTTTATTCAGCATTGAAATTATTTCCTCAGGTTTTAAAAATTTTTCCCATTCATGCGTTCCAATTGGAAGCCAACGCAATATGTATTCTGCCCCAACTATTGCAAAAATATATGATTTTAAGGTTTTATTAAGTGTCGCAACAAACATAATCCCCCCTTTTTTCAAAAGTTGACTACATGATTTTAAAAAATAATTTGGATCTTCCACATGTTCTACAATTTCCATATTCAATATAACATCGAATTTTTCATCGACATCAAATTTTTCAGGAGATGTACAGAAATAATCTATCTTTAAATCATTTTTTTTTGAATGAAGTTTCGCAACATTGATATTCTTTTCTGAAGCATCAATTCCTGTGACTTGAGCTCCCAATCTACACATAGGCTCAGATAGCAAACCTCCACCACAACCTACATCTAAAATTTTGATATTTTTTAATGGTGATTTTTTATTATCTAATTTAAATGTTTTAATTATATTTTCTTTTATATATGAAATTCTAATAGGGTTGAATTTATGCAAAGGTTTAAATTTACCTTCAGGATTCCACCATTCTTCTGCAATTTTAGAAAATTTCTCTATTTCTTTTTTGTTAATTGTGTTATTTTTCATTTGGAGTTGACTTTATATTCAACATGTATTTATTCAATATTTTTTAAATTAAACAGAACATTTTATCATGAAAATTGTAGTATTAAAATTTGGAGGCACTTCAGTAGGCACAATTAAAAAGATTAAGAAAGTTGCTGATATAATCGCCGATTATAAAAAAAAAAAATATAAAGTTATTGTTGTTTCATCAGCAATGAGTGGTGTGACAAATGAGTTAATAAAAAAATCTTTTGAAATAAGTGATAATTTTTCCTATTCAGAGTATGATGTTTTAGTTTCCTCAGGAGAACAAGTGGCATGCTCTTTGATTGCAGGAAGACTAATTCATAAAGGTTATAAATCCAGGTCTTGGTTATCTTGGCAAGTTCCAATTCTTACAGTTGGAGTACATAAGAACTCAAGAATTAATCAAATTAATAGAAGTAAAATATTAAAATATCTTAATAATGGAGGTATACCTATTATTACAGGTTTCCAAGGAATTAATAATGAAAATAGAATCACAACCATTGGAAGAGGAGGATCTGACGCAAGTGCAATATTGATTGCAAAATTTTTTAAAGCTGAAAGATGTATAATTTATACCGACGTTGAGGGTGTTTTTACAACAGATCCAAATAAACTTAAAAAAGCAAAAAAAATAAAAGAAATTTCTTATGAAGAAATGTTAGAGATGGCATCACTTGGGGCTAAGGTTATGCAGCCAGTTTCTATTCAAGATGCTCGATTAAACAGAATTAATATTGAAGTAAGGTCATCTTTTATAAAAAAATCAGGAACATTAATTACAAAAAGATCAAATATAATTAATAATAGAATTGTGACTGGGATTTCATGTACTCAAAATGATTCAAAGGTTTCTCTAATTGGAGTAAAAGATAAACCAGGCGTTGCTGCAGCTATTTTTAAACCTTTATCCAAAAATTTAATAAATGTTGATATGGTTGTTCAAAATATATCCGCAAATGGTAAGGAGACTGATTTAACATTTACAATTAAAACAGAGGACTTGAATAAAACAAAAAAGATAATTCAACAAAATAAAAACTTAAATTATAGAAATTTAATATTTGAAAAAAACGTTTCAAAAATTTCAGTTATAGGAGTTGGAATGATTACAACACCCGGAGTTACATTTAGAATGTTTCAAACACTCGCAAATAAGGGAATTAACATAAAAGTTATTTCAACATCTGAGATTAAAATTTCAGTTTTAATTGACAAAAAAAACACCCAAAAAGCATTAATTGCCTTACATAAAGAATTTAAGTTAGATCAAAAAAAATGAGCATAAGACCTTTTAGAGATATAAAAAGAAGAAAAACTAAGGTGATCAGTGTTGGTAAAATTAAAGTTGGTGGGGATAATCCTATCACAGTACAATCAATGACCAATACTCTTACAACAGATATAAAAGCCACCATAAAACAAATTAACAAAATCCAAACTGAAGGAGCTGATATAGTTAGAGTCTCTTGCCCAGATGAAGCATCATCCAAAGCTTTAAAAGAGATAATTAAAAATGTAAGTGTGCCTATAGTTGCAGATATTCATTTTCATTATAAAAGAGCAATCGAAGCTGCAGAGAGTGGGGCTAGTTGTTTAAGAATAAACCCAGGTAATATTGGAAATGTCAAAAAGATTAAAGATGTAATTAAAGCTGCTAGTGATAACAACTGCTCTATCAGAGTCGGAGTAAATGCTGGATCTTTAGAAAAAGATATATTAGAAAAATTTAAAGAACCTTGTCCAGAGGCTCTAGTAGAAAGTGCCTTAAGGAATATTAGGATTCTAGAAGATGAAAATTTTGAAAACTTAAAGATAAGTGTAAAATCTTCAGATGTTTTTTTGTCAATTGAAGCTTATCGTCAATTATCACGAGCGACTGATTATCCCCTTCATTTAGGGATTACAGAGGCGGGAGGTTTTATTCCTGGAAGTGTTAAATCTGCAATTGGTTTGGGTACATTGTTACTAGAGGGGATCGGTGACACTATAAGAATTTCCTTATCTGATGATCCAGTTGAAGAAGTTAAAATTGGCAATGAAATATTAAAATCACTAAATTTAAGAGAAAGAGGCGTAAAAATAATCTCTTGTCCTTCGTGTGCCAGACAAGGTTTTAAAGTTATTGAAACAGTTAAAATTTTAGAGGATAAGCTTTCACACATAAAAACACCTATTACACTCTCTGTAATCGGTTGTGTTGTTAATGGTCCAGGTGAGGCTGCTTTGACAGATGTGGGGATAACCGGAGGTCAAAAAGGTAACAATATGCTTTATTTATCTGGAGTACAGGCAGAAAAAGTTCTAACAAAAAATATGATTGAAAAAATTATAAGTGAAGTCGAAAAAAAAGCCCTAGAGTTAGAAAAAAATTAAGATGATTCCACTTAAAACAATTGAAGAATTAATTAAGAGGCATTCATTATTGGAAAAGGATTTATCCTCAGGAAAAATTGATAAAAAAGTTTTTGCAGAAAAATCAAAAGAGTATGCCGATTTGAATGACATAATTAAAGATGCAAAAAAATATTTTTCTTATGAAAAAGAGAAATCGGAAATCCAGAAAATTTTAGATGATAAAAATTCAGATATAGAACTAATAAAAATGGCAGAGTTAGAGTTGAATAATTTAAAAGTAGAAAATAACAACAACGAGAAAAAACTCAAATTATTTTTATTGCCCAAGGACGAGGCAGACAAAAAAAATGCAATAATTGAAATTAGAGCAGGGACTGGAGGTTTGGAAGCAAGTTTGTTTGCCTCAGATCTTTTTAAAATGTATGAAAAAGTGAGTCAAAAAAAAAAGTGGGCTGTTGAGTTAATTTCTATTTCAAAAAGTGAGGCAGGTGGTTTAAAGGAGATAATTGCATTGATTAAAGGAAATAATATTTACTCAACTTTGAAATATGAAAGTGGAGTACACAGGGTACAAAGAGTTCCAGATACTGAGACTCAAGGAAGAGTTCATACATCTGCAGCAACAGTGGCAGTTTTACCAGAGGTGGAGGAAGTTGATTTGAAAATAAATGAAACTGATTTAAGAATAGATGTTTTTAGGGCTGGAGGACCAGGAGGACAATCAGTAAATACTACTGACAGTGCTGTAAGAATAACTCATATCCCATCAGGAATATCTGTTTCTCAACAGGATGAAAAATCACAACATAAAAATAAAGCCAAAGGCATGAAAATCTTACGAGCAAGATTGTATGAGCTTGAAAGATCTAGAATTGAAAAAGAGAGATCGAAAGATAGAAAAAGTAAGATTGGCACAGGAGATAGATCAGAGAGAATAAGAACCTATAATTTTCCTCAAGGAAGAGTGACTGATCATAGAATAAATTTAACTTTACATAAGTTAGCAGAATTTCTTGAAGGCGAGGTCTTTGATGAAATGATTGAGGCATTGACACTACAAGCACAGGAGGAAAGCTTAAATACTTTAAATTAAATGGATATTGAAAAAGCAATAAAAGAGGCCTCAATTAATCTAAAGAAAAAAAAAATTAGATCTGCTTTATTAGATAGTGAAATTTTGATGTCCAAGGTATTAAACAAGGATAAAAAATTTGTAATATTAAATTCTGATAAAGAAATAAATAAAAATGACTATAAGAATTTTAAAGAACTAGTATCTTTTCGTTTGAAAAAAAAACCAATAGCCTATTTAACTGGAAAAAAGTCTTTTTGGAAATATGATTTTAAAGTTAATGAAAATGTTTTGATACCTAGGCCAGACTCAGAACTTATTATTGAACAAGTTTTGAAAATTTACAAAAACAAAGAGTGCATCAATTTTCTTGAAATAGGTGTCGGATCTGGATGTTTAATTTTATCTATATTGAAAGAAAAAAGGTCATTTTTAGGTAAAGGAGTTGATTTAAGTAAAGACTGTTTAAAAATTTGTAAAGCTAATGCGGATATACTTAATCTTAGTAAAAGGTTAAAATTATTCAAATCAGATATTGACAATTTCTCAATAGGCAAATATGATTTAATTATATCTAATCCTCCGTATGTAAAAAATTTAGATTTAAAAAATTTGGATGAGGAAATAGTAAAATTTGAGCCAAAAATTGCTCTTGATGGTGGATTAGACGGTTTATCAGAGATTAGAAAAGTAATTAAAAAATCATCTGAACTAGTTAAATTTCATGGCAAATTAATTTTAGAAATTGCTCATGATCAAAAAAATGAGGTTAAAAAAATACTAAAAAGCAATAATTTTTACATCAATAATGTTGTTAAAGATTTCGCTAAAAATGACAGATGCATAATAAGCACTAAAATCTAGTTTCAACTTAATATGGTAACATTTAGAAATAATAATAATCGAAGAAATAACTTTCGAAGAAACGATAGAGCTTTCAAGCCAAACGGCGATAGAGTTAAATTTAGTTCAAATTTTTCTAATAACGAAAATTTTCAAAGAAAGATGCCTGGAAGAAATAATCATAATGCGTCTAAACTAATTGAGAAGTATAGCAATCTCGCAAGAGAAGCTTTATCAAGTGGGGATAAAATTTTGTCTGAAAACTATTTTCAACACGCAGATCACTTTATGAGAATATTAAATGAGAGAGAAATTCAAAAAAAAAATGTTTTATCAAGTGAGAATGCCAATAATTCTCAAGGGAATGTAATTGATAATAACAAAGTAAAAACAGAAACCTCTGATAATTTAGATCAATAAATAAAGTTGTATTTAATTATAACCAATTATTTTTTCGGATTTTAAAACGTTCAGTTTTATTTTCTTTGTTTCAAAAATTTTTCTATCATCACCCTTTAAAATTTTTCCCGATGGTAGTTTAAGTTTTTGTGAATTGACTCTTTTTCCATTTATCAAAACCTCGTAATGTAAGTGGGGACCTGTTGATTTTCCAGTTGATCCTACATATCCAATTGTTTGACCTTGTTTGACTCTGACACCATTTCTTATACCTTTTGCAAATTTAGACATATGCGCATAAATAGTTTGATAAGTTGAATTATGTTTAATGACTACACAATTACCTCCTCCACCACACCAACCAGCTTTTTTTATTATTCCTGAACCCGAAGCCATAATAGGTGTCCCCAATGGTGCAGCAAAATCGGTTCCTTTATGCATTTTATTAAAACCATCTATTGGATGTTTTCTCATTCCAAACGGTGAAGAGAGCCTTGCTCCGTTAATTGGAGTTTTCATTAAAGCTTTTTGAATACTTTTACCATTTTTATCGTAGTGTCCATTACTGCCCTCCTTATCAAAATAATATAAAGAATTATCCTCTCCACTTAAAATTAAATTTGCAAATAAGATATTTCCTGTTTCAATAATCTTTTTATTTTCATCTATAAAAGCTTCATACATAATTTGGAATTTATCAGATTTTCTTATATCTCTTTGAAAATCTACTTGAAATCCATAAACTCTGGCAAAATCTAAAATTATGTTAACGGGTATTTTTCTATCTGAAGCAGACTTATATAAACTATTTGAGATTATATTTTCTTTGTAAACAATCTCTTTTTTGAGTTTAGTTAATAAAATTTCTTCTTTAAAATTTTTATTTTCTAGATCCTGCGTTAGTATTATTCTTTCTTTATTTGAAATTTGAAAAGAAAACTCCTTTATAGAGTCGTTAGTTTGATCTATGGTAAATACTATTTTTTGATTAGTGTTTAAGTTATTCAAATTTATTTTTTTAGATAATCTTTTTTTAATAATCTTAATTTCTCTTTTATTTACATTGTAATTACTTAAGACAGTGTCAAAGGTATCTCCCATCTCTACTTTGTGAGAAATTTTTTTAAATCTTGGTTCAAATTTATTAAAAATATGATTAAGTGTTTTCTTAAAATAAATATTTTCAACAATTTCTTTATAATTGTCTGCGATTTTTTTTTTTGAATAATTGTGATATCCAGTAGAAATTACCGTAATAAGCAGTACTAAGAATAATAAAAAAATCTCATTTTTGATCTTTATTTTTGTTTTAATTCTGTAGAACATTAAATTTTTTTTGATTTTTTTAGTATTACTCGATCAATCAAAAAAATCAAAAAAAGTCCCAAAAATCAGCATTTTTTTAATGAATTTTTAATCATAAATGCTTGATTTCCTAAGATTTTAGCCTATAAGCATCAAACTTTCTCTGAAAATAGTTTAAATTCAATTATTTTTAGATATTTATTGAGCTTAAAAAGCTCAATTAGCTATTTTAAGTGTGAATATTTTAAGAAGAGAAGTGTGGACGGTTAAGGTTACCAAAATTTGTCGTACACACTTCAATATTATATAAATTTTATTCTTAGAATTTATATAGAAGCTAGTGTGCGCCGTTTTTAAACTTGAGAGTTTGATCATGGCTCAGAACGTACGCTGGCGGCACGCCTAACACATGCAAGTCGAACGAAGTAGCAATACTTAGTGGCAGACGGGTGAGTAACATGTAGGTATCTACCCCATGGCCTGGAATAACACGAGGAAACTTGTGCTAATACTGGATAAGTCTTTACGGAGAAAGCTTTATGCACCATTGGATGAGCCTGCACTTGATTAGTTTGTTGGTAGGGTAATGGCCTACCAAGACTTTGATCAATAGCTGATTTGAGAGGATGATCAGCCACATTGGGACTGAGACACGGCCCAAACTCCTACGGGAGGCAGCAGTGGGGAATCTTGCACAATGGAGGAAACTCTGATGCAGCGATGCCGCGTGAGTGAAGAAGGCCCTTGGGTTGTAAAGCTCTTTCGTCGGGGAAGAAAATGACTGTACCCGAATAAGAAGGTCCGGCTAACTTCGTGCCAGCAGCCGCGGTAATACGAAGGGACCTAGCGTAGTTCGGAATTACTGGGCTTAAAGAGTTCGTAGGTGGTTGAAAAAGTTGGTGGTGAAATCCCAGAGCTTAACTCTGGAACTGCCATCAAAACTTTTCAGCTAGAGTTTGATAGAGGAAAGCAGAATTTCTAGTGTAGAGGTGAAATTCGTAGATATTAGAAAGAATACCAATTGCGAAGGCAGCTTTCTGGATCATTACTGACACTGAGGAACGAAAGCATGGGTAGCGAAGAGGATTAGATACCCTCGTAGTCCATGCCGTAAACGATGTGTGTTAGACGTTGGGAATTTATTTTCAGTGTCGCAGCGAAAGCAATAAACACACCGCCTGGGGAGTACGACCGCAAGGTTAAAACTCAAATGAATTGACGGGGACCCGCACAAGTAGTGGAGCATGTGGTTTAATTCGAAGATACGCGCAGAACCTTACCAACACTTGACATGTTCGTCGCGACTTTAAGAGATTAAAGTTTTCGGTTCGGCCGGACGAAACACAGGTGCTGCATGGCTGTCGTCAGCTCGTGTCGTGAGATGTTGGGTTAAGTCCCGCAACGAGCGCAACCCTCACTTTTAGTTGCCATCATTTAGTTGGGCACTCTGAAAGAACTGCCAGTGATAAGCTGGAGGAAGGTGGGGATGACGTCAAGTCCTCATGGCCCTTACGTGTTGGGCTACACACGTGCTACAATGGTATTTACAACAGGAAGCAAGACGGCGACGTTAAGCAAATCCTTAAAAAATACCTCAGTTCGGATTGCACTCTGCAACTCGAGTGCATGAAGCTGGAATTACTAGTAATCGTGGATCAGCGTGCCACGGTGAATGCGTTCCCGGGTCTTGTACACACCGCCCGTCACACCATGGGAGTTGGTTCTACCTTAAGGCAAGGTTTAAAACCCTTGACCACGGTATAGTCAGCGACTGGGGTGAAGTCGTAACAAGGTAGCCGTAGGGGAACCTGCGGCTGGATTACCTCCTTTCTAAGGATGAACAAAATTTAGTTTTGTTCTAAATAATTTACAGGTTAATGTTGACCGTCCTCATTTCTCTTCTTAAAGTTAGTGTTTCTCTTGCATGGGGGCCGGTAGCTCAGTTGGTTAGAGCACACCCTTGATAAGGGTGGGGTCGAAAGTTCGAGTCTTTCTCGGCCCACCAAATCAAGTTAAAAGGGGGATTAGCTCAGCTGGGAGAGCGCCTGATTTGCATTCAGGAGGTCAGCGGTTCGATCCCGCTATCCTCCACCAAACACTTAGTTATATAAATTGTAAATATGAAATAATAATTAATATCAATATCTATATCCGAACATTAGAAATGTTATTAACTAATGTTCAAAATAAAAATTTGATTCAACACAGAATTTTTTTCTGTGCATAAATCAAGCGTTTAAGGGCGTGTGGCGGATGCCTTGGCACTGAAAGCCGATGAAGGACGTGATATACTGCGATAAGTTTCGGGGAGCTGTATGTAAGTTTTGATCCGAAAATTTCCGAATGGGGAAACCCACCACTTTATGTGGTACTTTAAACTGAATACATAGGTTTAAAGAGAGAACCTGGAGAACTGAAACATCTAAGTAACCAGAGGAAAAGAAATCAATTGAGATTCCGTTAGTAGTGGCGAGCGAAAATGGAACAGGCCAGCAATTTTGTTAAAAAAATTTGAATAGTTTGGAAATGCTAACCATAGAGGGTGATAGTCCCGTATGAGTAATGTTTAACAAAATTTTTGAGTAAAGCGGGACACGTGTAATCCTGCTCGAATATAGGGGGACCACCCTCTAAGCCTAAATACTCTTCAGTGACCGATAGTGAACTAGTACCGTGAGGGAAAGGTGAAAAGAACCCCTATTAGGGGAGTGAAATAGAACCTGAAACTGCATGCCTACAATCAGTCGAAGCTCTTTTTAGAGTGACGGCGTACCTTTTGTATAATGGGTCAGTGACTTAATTTATTAAGCAAGCTTAAGCCATCTAGGTGTAGGCGTAGCGAAAGCAAGTCTTAATAGGGCGATTAGTTTAATGAATTAGACCCGAAAACGAATGAGCTTACCATGAGCAGGTTGAAAGCAAGGTAACACTTGCCGGAGGACCGAACCAGTTGACGTTGAAAAGTCTTTGGATGACTTGTGGTAAGGGGTGAAAGGCCAACCAAATTCGTAGATAGCTGGTTTTCCGCGAAAACTATTTAGGTAGTGCGTTGAATAAATAGATGTTTAGAGGTAGAGCACTAAATGGGCTAGGGGGAAGAGATTCTTACCAAACCTAATAAAACTCCGAATGCTAAACATTGTTCTTCAGCAGACAGACTGTGGGTGCTAAGGTCCATGGTCGAGAGGGAAAGAGCCCAGACCACCAGATAAGGTCCCAAAATTATGATTAAGTGTGAAAGGATGTGGAAATTCCTTAACAGCCGGGAGGTTGGCTTAGAAGCAGCCATCCTTTAAAGATAGCGTAACAGCTCACCGGTCTAATAGAGTTTCTGCGCCGAAGATGTAACGGGGCTAAAATCATATACCGAATCTGTGGATTTACATTTTTTTTTAAAATTTGTAACTGGTAGCGGAACGTTCTGTAAGCCTGTGAAGGGATACCCGTGAGGGATCCTGGAGGTATCAGAAGTGCGAATGCTGACATAAGTAACGATAAAAGAAGTGAAAAACTTCTTCGCCGAAAATCCAAGGGTTTCTGCGCAAGGTTAATCCGCGCAGAGTTAGTCGGCACCTAAGGCGAGGGCGAAAGCCGTAGTCGATGGAAATAAGGTTAATATTCCTTAACCAGATGGTAGTGACGAATCTTGTAAGTTGTGAGCTCTTAATGGATTGAGCTTGCTGCGAAAAGGTTCCAAGAAATAGCTCCATCATAAGACCGTACCCTAAACCGACACAGGTGGATTAATAGAGTATATTTAGGCGCTTGAGAGAATGATGTTGAAGGAACTCGGCAAAATGCTTCCGTAACTTCGGAATAAGGAAGACCTTTTTTAAGGCAACTTTAAAAAGGTGGCACAAGCCAGGGAGAAGCGACTGTTTATCAAAAACACAGGGCTCTGCTAACACGTAAGTGGATGTATAGGGTCTGACGCCTGCCCGGTGCTGGAAGGTTAATGCGATGGGTGCAAGCTCATTTCTGAAGCCCCAGTAAACGGCGGCCGTAACTATAACGGTCCTAAGGTAGCGAAATTCCTTGTCGGGTAAGTTCCGACCTGCATGAATGGCGTAACGATTTCTCCGCTGTCTCCAACATCAACTCAGTGAAATTGAATTCTCCGTGAAGATGCGGAGTTCGCGTAGTTAGACGGAAAGACCCCGTGCACCTTTACTGCAACTTTACATTGGTATTAGGAAAAACATATTTAGCATAGGAGGGAGACATTGAAGCAAGAACGTCAGTTTTTGTGGAGTCACCAGTGAAATACCTCTTTTGTTTTTCTTGATATCTAACTGATAGCCGTCAACCGGCGTCAAGACATTGTATGGTGGGTAGTTTGACTGGGGCGGTCGCCTCCCAAATAGTAACGGAGGCGTGCGAAGGTAAGCTCAGAACGGTCAGAAATCGTTCGTAGAGTGCAATGGCATAAGCTTGCCTGACTGTGAGACTGACAAGTCGAGCAGAGTCGAAAGACGGTCATAGTGATCCGGTGGTTCTGAGTGGAAGGGCCATCGCTCAACGGATAAAAGGTACGCCGGGGATAACAGGCTGATACTGCCCAAGAGCTCATATCGACGGCAGTGTTTGGCACCTCGATGTCGGCTCATCACATCCTGGGGCTGGAGCAGGTCCCAAGGGTTTGGCTGTTCGCCAATTAAAGTGGTACGTGAGCTGGGTTCAGAACGTCGTGAGACAGTTCGGTCCCTATCTGCTATGCGTGTAGAAGAATTGAGAGGAGTTGACCCTAGTACGAGAGGACCGGGTTGAACATACCACTGGTGGACCGGTTGTAGCGCCAGCTGCAGTGCCGGGTAGCTAAGTATGGACGAGATAACTGCTGAAAGCATCTAAGCGGGAAACTCACCTCAAAACTAGTTCTTCCTATAGAGCCGTGGTAGACCACCACGTTGATAGGCTGGATGTGGAAGCGCAGTAATGCGTGCAGCTGACCAGTACTAATAGCTCAATTGGCTTGATTTATGCACTGAAAAAAATTTTTAGAAGATTACTTGGTATTATTGTTAAATGTGAAAAAATAACTTAGCTAAAGAAATTTAATACAAAGCATGCCTGATTTAAAAAACCTAAAAATTCTTTCTATTATTCCAGCACGAAGTGGTTCTAAAAGCATAAAGAATAAAAATATTATTTTATATAAAAATAAACCTTTAATTTATCACACTATTAAGTCAGCTATAAAATCAAAATATATAAATAAAATTTTGGTTTCAACTGACTCAAAAAGATATCAAAAATTATCAATTAAATACGGAGCAGAGGCACCTTTTTTGAGACCAAAAAACATTAGCCAAGATAATTCTCATGATAAAGATTTAGTAGTACATGCATTAGAATTTCTTTTAAAAAAAAACTATTTTCCAAATTTAATTATTTATTTAAGACCAACAACACCTAATAGAGATGTCAAAACTATCGACAAAGGTATTGAGTATTTCTTCAAAAATATGAAAAAATTTAATTCTATGAGATCCGTATCTACCGTAAGTCAGCCGCCACAAAAATTGTTTAAGTTAAAAAATAAAAGTCTAGTTGGCTTTTTTGACAAAAATTTAAAGGGTGAGTACCATAGTTTGCCAAGACAAAAATACGCTCAAACATATTTACCAAATGGATACGTTGATATTTTAAAACCAAGTTTTTTTTTTAAAAATAAAAAAAATGTTTTTTTTGGAAAAAAGATACTTGCATATTTAACGAAAAGAACACTAGATATTGATCTGAAGGAAGATTTAAATTGAATATTGGAATTTATCAAGGACGTTTGTCAAACTCAAAGATTTTACAAAAGTTCCCAGCAAACTGGAGAGGTGAATTTCTAAATGCAAGGCAACTAGGTTACCACCATATAGAATTATTTTTGGAGGGAAAAATAAATCTTAAAAATCCGTTTTGGTTAAAAAAAAGATTGTTAATTAAAGAGATAAAAAAAATGAAGAATAAAAAAACCTTGATATGTGATAATTATTTAATTTTTAACTCATTAACAAAATCTAAAAGTATTAATTATATATTTAAAGTAATTTACGAAGCATCAAAGTTTCCAAGATCTAAATTAATAATACCATTAAATAAAAATCTTTTAAAAAGGGAAGAGTTTTTAATAAATAAATTGATTTTAATTTTAAGTTTTGCAAAAAAAAATAATGTTGAGATTTCATTTGAATGTGATTTTGATTCAGAAAAGATTATTGCTTTGTCAAAAAAAGTTAAAAGTGGTTTCAAAATTACA
This sequence comes from uncultured Pelagibacteraceae bacterium, assembly GCA_902572925.1. Taxonomy (GTDB): domain Bacteria; phylum Pseudomonadota; class Alphaproteobacteria; order Pelagibacterales; family Pelagibacteraceae; genus Pelagibacter. Next base: position 75,935 of record CACGHT010000002.1, read on the forward strand.
TTTGATACAGGAAATATTTTTTTGATTGAAAAAAATATTGTTAAGTCTTTTAAAAAATTAAATTCAATAATTAATCATATTCATTTAAAAGATAGAAACAAATTAAGAAAAAATGTTATATTAGGCACTGGTTTAATAAATTTTAAATCATTTTTTAAATTAATTAATGATTTAAATTACAAGAGCGATATTACCCTTGAAACTAATAGAGGGGATGATGCTTTATTAACTGCTTTTGCGAACTTAAATTTTCTAAAAAAAATCAGTTAAATTTTGAAATTTTTTTAATTTTTAAAATATTTTTTAAATTTTCTATACCGTTATAGATATTGCTTTTTGGACTCTTTTTTAAGTTTAAACTTTTCAAAACTTGTTTGAGTTGTTCTGTAAAAAGATTATCCCGAGTTTGAAATTTACTTCTAATCAACTTAATTTTATTATTATGGCATATCTTTAAATTACTTTTGATCAGGTCCCATTTTATAAAAGCTTTTTCAAATTGAATTTTACAACTTCGTACTTGTTTTTTTTTTAAAAAATCTAAGTCAAAAATTGTTTCAAATTTTTTTTGATACTTTGCAATTACTAAAGCTGAACTTTCCACATCAATTTTCAATTTTTTCGATTTTTTTAAAGATGAAAATGTGTATTTTGGAGAACCAAATAAGAAATTTGCATAATCAAATTCATGAGAAAAACATAAGAGAACTCCGCCTCCTAAACTTTTTTTTGCCGCATAACCAATTTTGTAATTTTCATATTTGTGGTGATATGGAAGAAAATGTTTGTGCTCTATATAACATTTTTCAATATTACCATATTTTTTGGAATTGATTATTTCTTTTATTTTTTGCAAAAGATCATCATATCTTGTTTGAAAACCTACAGCACAAATTAATTTATTTTTTTTTATTAGTCTTAATAAATTGTTAACACCTTTAATATTATTAGATATAGGTTTCTCTAAAAATAAATTAATTTTTTTTTTTGCTAATTCTGTTGCAGTCTTAATATGCAAGCTTGTTGGGTTTGTAATCAAAGCTAAATCAATTTTTTGATTCTCTAACTCTTTAAGACTAATTTCTTTAATTTTTTTTTTTTTTGAAATAAACTTTTTTTTTACGATTTGGTTAAATTTGTTTAATTCTGGAGAATTTCTTTTTTTTCTTATAGAAAAAAAATTTAAATTTTTATTAATTTTTTTTAAATTTCTATAATGTCTTTGTCCAATAGACCCTAATCCAACAATCAAAATATTTTTCATTTACCTCATTTTTTTATCAAAAAAGCTGTGGGTTTTGAGGAATTTTTTGTTTTTTGGATTTTATATTTTTTTTCTTTAAAATATTCGTCGATAGCCTCACTTTCACCCCATCCTCTAGAACCATATTCATCAAAAATAACAACACCTCCTTTTGAAACAAGAGGAAAAAAATTTTGTAAAGCACTTTTAGTCCCAGAATAAGTATCTAGATCTAAATGTAATAAAGATATTCGAAAACCTCTATTTTTGTTTTTATAATTTTGTGATGTTTTAACTATATCACCTTTAATAAGCTCTGATCTTTTGTCTAAATTTGCATTTCTAATTTTTTTTTTAATTTTATTAAAAATGTTTTTCTTATTAAAATTTGCCTCTTTCAAAAAAGATTTTGCAGTTTTTTTTTCAAATTTTAAGGTTGATTTAGGAAATTTAGCAAAAGTGTCGAAACCAATTACTTTTTTATTTGAATTTGGATCAAATATTTCTAACATTTTAAGCCAAAAAATATGACCGGTTCCCTTAAATACACCACACTCTATTATGTCACCGGGGACTTTACTTGACAGTTTAAATAGTTCGTATCTTACAAAGATTTTTTTAAGTCTCTCGATGTCATTTGATTCTACCAAATAATTATATGCATCAAAAATTTTGTCCTTCATTTTAATTTCTCATTTCAGCAATAAGCATCACTTCCCTAGAAAACTTTATATAATTATTTATATTATTAGGCCACTTTATTGAAGTAAGTTCTTCATACATTGGATGATATGGAACTTTTAATCCTGATATAATTTTTGAAAAAAACTTAAGGTAAGGATATTTCCAAAGCACAGGCAATTGATAAAAGTATTTTACACTAACTTTCTTAAAACCAGCTAAACCCCCTAAATCTCTTAAAGACTGCAAAGTAAATGGTGTTACATGAGTATGATCTAAATAGAAAGGACCAAATTGATGATGATACCAACTTGGAGTCATTATTATAACTACACCATTTTCTTTGATTAATTTTTTACAAGACCTTAAAAAATTTAAAGGATTATGTAAATGTTCGATCAGTGATTTTGAAAAAATTATATCAAAGTCTTTTGGAAGTAATTCTATTTCATTATTTTCTAAATTAGCTTGAGAAACTTTAATTGGTGAGCAAAGTTTTTTCGCTTCTCGAGAAAGATCAATTCCTTCACACTCAAAATCTAATTCATTAAAAGCTTTCAGAATATCTCCACGACCACATCCTACGTCTAAAAATTTTCCAGTTTTTGATTTTATTATTTTCTTAATTAAATAATCTCTAAGTTTAGATGGGTAAGTGGTGAATGGTCTTCTATCTTCGGAGTAAATTTGAGTAAGATATTCACTACTTTGTTTATTGTCCTCTACATCTTCTATTAAATTTGTTTTTTTTTCCATTGTATTATCATATAAATATCACTGTTTTTATTTTAAGGAACTTATTTTATGGTATTTTATTCATTAATTACTGGATCAAGTGGCTTGTTGGGCAAATATCATTCAGAAGCTTTACTTCAAATTAACCATAATGTTGTTCTTACTGACAAAAACTTAGATCAACTTAAAAAAGATGTCAAATTTTTTAAAAAAAAATATCCTCAAAAAAGAATTTTAGGTCTTAAAATGGATATAACATCAAAAAAAAATATTTTGAGTGTTTTGAAATTTTTAAAAAAAAAAAATATTTGGATTAATAATTTGATTAATAACGCCGCTATTGATGCAAAGTTTAAAAGAGACTCTATAAATTTGAATAAGTTTGAAAATATTTCACTTAAAGTGTGGAATAAAGAAATTGAGGTTGGCTTATCTGGAGCAATGCTATGTAGTCAAATTTTTGGCAATGAAATGGTTAAAAAAAAAATTAAAGGAAATATTTTAAATATTGGATCTGATTTATCAGTTTTGGCACCAAATCAAAGTATTTACATGGGAAATAAAAAAAAACTGACTTTTATAAAACCTGTAACTTACTCTGTTATTAAACATGGAATAGTTGGATTAACTAAATACGTGGCGTCTTATTGGGCGAATAAGAATATAAGATGTAATTGCCTTTCTCCTGGACCAGTTTTGAATAAGCAATCTTTACAATTACAAAAAAATTTAAAAAAAACAATTCCACTTAATCGTCTAGCGAATATGAATGAGTATGTAGGTTCAATAAAATTTCTTTGTTCAGATGACTCAAAATATATGACTGGTCAAAATATAATTATTGATGGTGGAAGAACAATTTGGTAACAAATAAAATGAGCTTTTATAAATTAAGTTTTCCAAAAAAATGTGAAATTATCGCAGAAATTGGAATTAATCATAACGGTGATTTAGAAATAGCAAAGCAACTAATTGACGTTGCAAAAAGATGTGGTTGCGACTATGTAAAATTTCAAAAAAGGGATATCGACACTGTATACACTAAAGAGTTTTTAATGGAAAAAAGAGACAGTCCATGGGGAACTACGCAAAGAGAGCAAAAAGAGGGTCTTGAATTTGATAATGACGAATATGATAAAATTGATGAATATTGCAAAAGAATAAATATAAAATGGTTCGCTTCGGCTTGGGATATAGAAAGTTTAAATTTTCTCGATAAATATAAACCAGTTAAACAAAAAGTTGCTTCTGCGATGATAACACATGATAAATTTCTTAATGAGGTAGCTGAAAGAAAAGTACACACTTTTATTTCTACGGGTATGACTAATCCAAAAATTATAGATAATGCAGTAAATATTTTTAAAAAGAAATCTTGTAATTTTACACTTATGCATTCAGTATCCACTTATCCATGCAAAGCTGAGAATCTTAATTTAAAGAATATTCTTTATTTAAGAGAAAAATATAATTGTGATGTTGGCTACAGTGGACACGAGTCTAGTCCAGGACCCTCAGCATTTGCTGCAGCATTTGGTGCTTCTTGTATTGAAAGACATATAACTTTAGATAGAACTATGTATGGAAGTGATCAGGCTGCCTCATTAGAGGAACGAGGTTTAAAAATTTTGGTTGATATGGTTAAACTTTTTAATGAGTCTTTAGGAGATATTCGTACAGATTTGTATTCAGAAGAAATTCCAATAGCCAAAAAACTGAGATATTGGGAAAATAAATAAAACATGTCATTTATAATTTCGAATTCAGATGATGTAAATCTTAATAACTTTAAATTTGAGTTAAAACTCTTAAATAGTTTTAAAATATTTTCTAAAAAAAGATTGAAAATATTTAATTATAAAAACCAAACTTTAATATTAGATGGAAATATTTTTGGATATTATAATAAAGGCTACTATAAAAATTTAAGTGATAAAAGTCTAAAAAAACAATTAAAAAATCCGGCCAACTTTAAAGATTTAGATGGAGATTATTGTATAATAAGAATTTATAATCAAAAAATTTCTTTTAATATCGATAATAAAGGATCTTATGATTTATTTTACTCAATAAATGGTAAAAATATTAATTTTTCTAATGATTTTAAATTAATCTCAGAGATAAATCGCACTAGATTGAGTTTTGATAATTTTGCAATTATGAATGCAATTAGTAATGTCTCTAAGCGCCCACCATTAAAAAAAACTATTTTTAATGAAATTAAAAGATTAGATTTAAATCAACAATCAATTATAACAAAAAATAATTGTAAAATTTTAGATCAAAAAATAAATCCTTTAAAAACCAAAACAAATTTTTCTGAAAAATCTTTTTTAGAGGATTATGAGAATGCACTTAAAGATTATTCTAAAATTGGAAAAAATAAAAATAAAGTCTTGTTTATGTCATCTGGCTGGGACAGTCTTACAGTGTTAAAATTTTTAATTGAAAAATTTGGAAGAAAAAGAGTCAAGCCAGTCATAGCTAGACTTAATTTTTCAAAATCATCTAAAATTTTTAACAAATATGAAATTGAAAAAGCCAAAAAAATATGTGACCACTTTTCAGTTAAGCTAAATATAATAACAATAAATTATGATAATATTAAAACTTATTTAGATAAATTATCTGAAATATCTTCCAAAAGAATGTTAACGAATACTTTTGCTTATTTCTTGCATTATAATTTAATTAATTTTGGCGCAAAAAAATTTGGATCCTCGGACTTCTATTCAGGAGAAATTTCTGATGGAGCTCATAATTTTGGCTTTTCCCAATATGTAAGCTTGATAGACAATGAAAGCAATGGATACAGAGAATATGCCGATAAAATGATGTGCTATCTATTCGGACCAACTTTTTTTAAAAAGGTATTAGATGGATCATATATAAAAGACCCAATATTTTTATCATTAAAAGAAAAATTAAAGATAAACGTTAAAAATATTTCAAAAAGTAAAAGAAAAATTTTTGAAAATTTTATGGAGTCAATGTTTTTGACTTACAGAAGATTTCCAATGAATAAAGACTTTAGTAATTTTCTAAATAAAAAAAGTGTAAAGTCATATATTTCAACTTTTAACAAAGACTATTTAAGAAACATAAATTTTACCGATCATTCTCAAATATACTCATCTTACATATATTTATATAACAAGTTTCATTGGCAGGGATCGACTGTGAGATCTGCGTATCATATTTCCAAAGAATTTGAGTCAAATTTTATAAATCTTTTTTGGAATAAAAATACTCAAAAAATGCTATCTGAAATGCCAGAATATATGGGAAGAGGTTTAGAATTAAAAGAAACAAAGTATCCTGAAAAGCAAATATTGAGAAAGTCAATAGATGTCAATAAACTTAATATTGGCCCTCATTCATATTTGAGTGACACTAGTAATGCTAACCCATATCATGAGGTAATTTTTAATTCAAAATTTAGAAGTATTATTTCTGAAACTTTTAAAGATTATTACCCGACTAAATATCTAGATACCAAGTATTTTAATCACAAATTCATAAAAAGATTATTAAATGACTTTAAAAATAAAAAGAGTAAAACATATCCAGAGATGATTTATTCTCTCTATTGCTTTTCTAGACTATTAAAAGATATTAAATTTTAGATTTATCGGGAATTGGTAAATAAATTTGCAAGTTTTAATGTATTTTTGACCATTGAAATATCATTAAAAATTTTTTGCTTTTTTACTACAAATTTTTTTAGGTGTTTCATCTGATTTATAAAACCTGGTTTAAAATTTTTTGTAGAATACTCATCTATTTTTAGATATGGGACTTCTGTTGGTACTAATAATCTTTTATTTCCATTTATATATTTCTTTTTTATTTTTTTATAAATTGTTAAAATTTCAATAGGTTTAAGTAAATATCGTTTACTCTCAGTATTTATATCTATTGAAAATAATTCTGGTGAATTTTTTGAGAAAGAAAAATAGATTGGTACTCCTTTCTTACTTAAGGCAAATAGCGTAGATGAACTTTTATAGATATGTTTATTTTTTACTTTTAATTCACCAAACAAATAAATGATAATAGCAAAAATATGTACTGAGTTTGTGGAAATTTGATCAATTTTTTTTTCCGTAAATTTAACTATAACACTTGTAGGTTTTTTTAAATTTTTTTTCAAATATTTTACAGAATTATAAAAAAGCCTATTGAATCCAACAAATATTTTCCTTTCAGATTTCAATGATCTTAATTTAATTAAATTTGTAGAAATTGGTTTTTCGGTAAATATAAAATTCTTATATTTTATACATTCTTTTAAAATCTCAAAATTATCTTTGATTCTTGGTGCTAAAAAAATGATTACGTTTTTTTTATTTTTTAATGACTTTAGTGCAAGTTTCCAATTATCAAAATTTTTTTCAAATTTGAATTTTTTTTTAAGGTAAACTTCATTAGTTGAATTTTTTCTCGTAGAATTTAGACTGTAAAGTCCAATTTTATTATATAGTGCAGACTTAATATGCTCTTCAACTATCTTAGAGGAACCAATGATTAATATTTTTAGTTTCATTTTATAAACACATTTTGATATTATCATTTAATTCTATTAAAATTAAATGAATATTCTAATCATCGGGCTTGGAAACATTGGATTTGCGCATTTAAAATCTTTTTTTTTATCTAAACAAAAATACACAATTGATTTATATGATAAAAAAAAAATTAAATTTGATAATTTTTCTAGAATTATTGCAAATAAAAAAAATATTAACATTTTAAAAAAATTACCAAAAAATAAAGATTACAAACTTGTGATAATAGCCACAAGTTCCTTAGAGAGGTTTAACCTATTAAAAAAGATTATAAAAGAAAATAAGGTTAGACATTTAATTTTAGAGAAAATGATATTTGCAAAATATAGACATTACAAAAAATCAATTTCGTTTACAAAAAATCATCAAAATAAGATTTTTGTAAATGTTTGGGGAAGTTTGATTATTTATCTACTAAAAATAAAGATTAAAAATAAAAGATTACCTATAAAATTCCATGCAATTATAAAGGAAGGCAGATTAATGACTAATCTAATACATTATATTGATATGTTTTGTTATATAACTAAAAAAAATTTGAACTTTGATATTAATATAGAAAAAATATTTTTATCAAAAAGAAAGCCCTATAAAGAGGCTAGTGGAAAATTATTTGGTTATAATAAATTTGGAAGTATCTTAATAGAGTCAAATCCAAATATTCAGACTGATAAAATACTTATAGAAGTTGGAGACGATATTCATAAAATTTTCATAAATAAAAATAAAT
>CACGHT010000003.1 GCA_902572925.1 uncultured Pelagibacteraceae bacterium
AAATCGGTACTATGATTTCTAAAGCAATGCAAAAAGTTGGTAATGAAGGTGTTATTACAGTTGAAGAAAACAAAGGAATTGAAACAGAATTAGATGTTGTTGAAGGTATGCAGTTTGATAGAGGATATTTATCTCCATATTTTATTACAAATAGTGATAAGATGACAACTGAATTAGAAAATCCTTTTATTCTGTTACACGAAAAAAAATTAACAAACCTACAACCAATGGTTCCTCTTTTAGAGGCAGTTGTTCAAGCTGGACGACCATTAATGATTATTTCTGAAGATGTTGAGGGTGAAGCATTAGCTACTTTAGTAGTAAATAAATTAAGAGGTGGTTTAAAAGTTGTAGCTGTAAAAGCACCAGGATTTGGTGACAGAAGAAAAGCTATGCTTGAAGATATCGCAATTCTTACAGGTGGTTCAGTTATTTCTGAGGACTTAGGAATAAAACTTGAAAATGTTAAACTTGATGATCTTGGTTCTTGTAAAAAAATTAAAGTTGATAAAGATAATAGTACTATAGTAAATGGTTCTGGTAAAAAATCAGATATAGAAGCAAGATGTTCTTCAATTAAACAACAAATTGATGAAACAACTTCAGACTACGATAAAGAAAAACTGCAAGAAAGATTAGCAAAATTAGCTGGTGGTGTTGCAGTAATTAAAGTTGGTGGTGCAACAGAAGTTGAAGTAAAAGAAAGAAAAGATAGAGTTGAAGATGCTTTAAATGCAACAAGAGCTGCTGTTGAAGAGGGTATTGTTACTGGTGGTGGCTGTGCATTATTGTACGCTGCTCAAGAACTTGAAAAAGTTAAAGCTAAAGGTGAAGATCAAAAAGCTGGTGTTGATTTAGTAAGAAGAGCACTTGAGGCTCCTATTAGACAAATTACTAAAAATGCTGGTGTAGATGGATCGGTAGTCGTTGGCAAACTTTTAGAACAGAATAAAAAGACACATGGATATGACGCACAAAACGAGGAGTATTGTGATATGTTCGCTAAAGGTATCATAGATCCTGTAAAAGTTGTTAGAACTGCTTTGCAAGACGCAGCATCTATCTCGGGATTATTGGTAACAACTGAAGCTATGATAGCTGATAAACCTGAGGAAAAAGATGCAGCTCCTGCTGGAATGCCTGGAGGAATGGGTGGCATGGGTGGCATGGGAGGAATGGGTGGAATGGGAATGTAACCCAATCTCGAATATAAGGAATTTAAAGGCCATCTTTTGATGGCCTTTTTTTTTAGAAATATTAAAATAATTTAATGTCAAAAAGATACAGCGGAAAATCCTTCAAGGACTCAAGTCTTAATAAAAAACCAAAATTTACTCTAAAAGAAAAAAGAAAATTAAAAAGAGAAAAGGCAAAAAAAACAAAATAACGACATTTTTTGATCAAAATCCCAATATTTATTGGTTTTTTTAAAGTTTTCAAAAAAAATTTTTAAGGTATAAGAGCCAGGATTTATGAGCAAAGATATTAGAAACATCACCATAATCGCACACGTTGATCACGGAAAAACTACCTTAATTGATAATTTAATGAAACAGAGTGGTTCATTTAGGGAAAATGAAGTTGTTGACGAAAGATTAATGGATTCAGGTGAACTTGAGAAAGAAAGAGGAATAACAATTTTAGCAAAACCTGCATCTATTAATTGGAAAGATTCAAGAATAAATATTATTGATACACCAGGTCACCGAGATTTCGCAGCAGAAGTTGAAAGAGTTTTAAGCATGGCAGATGGTGCATTACTTTTAATAGACTCTGCTGAAGGAGTTATGCCTCAAACAAAATTCGTTTTATCTAAAGCTCTAAAACAAGGCCTAAAACCAATTGTTGTAATCAATAAATTGGACAAATCAGATCAAAGAGCTAATGAAGTTTTAGATGAGACTTTTGATTTATTTGTAAGTTTAGATGCAAATGAAGAACAGCTAGACTTTCCTGTTTTATATGCAAGTGGAAGATCTGGTTGGGCTGATAAAGAAATTGATGGTCCAAGGGAAAACTTAAATCCTTTATTAGATCAAATTATTGATCATGTAAAACCTGCTGAACTTGATAAAACAAAACCCTTTGCAATGCTGTCTACTCTTCTTTATGCAGACAATTTCTTAGGTAGAAGCTTAGTTGGAAGAATTGCGCAAGGAACCGCAAAAGCTAATCAATCTATCAAGGCAATAAATCTAAAGGGTGAAAAAGTGGATGAAGGAAGACTTACTAAAATTTTTAGATATGAGGGCACAAAAAAAGTACCAATTGAAATTGGTGAGGCGGGAGATATTGTGGTTGTCGCTGGCTTAGAAAAAGCAAATGTTGCTGACACAATTTGTGATCTTGAGGTAAATGATCCTATTAAAGCTACTCCAATCGATCCACCAACAATGTCTATTACCATTACTGTAAACACATCTCCTCTTGCAGGAACTGAGGGTAAAAAACTTACAAGTACTCAAATAAGAGATAGATTGCTTCAAGAAGCACAGAATAATGTTGGAATTACTTTTACAGAAAATGAAGGTAACGATTCTTTTGTTGTAAGTGGTCGAGGTGAATTAATGTTAGAAATTTTACTTACTCAAATGAGAAGAGAAGGTTTTGAAATGACTGTTAGTCCCCCAAAAGTTCTCTATAAAAAAGATGAAAATGGTAACAAACTTGAACCAATAGAAGAAATAACTATGGATCTCGATGAAGAACATTCATCAAAGATTATTGACTCCATGAATAGAAGAAAAGGCAAATTAATTGAATTAAAAGATACTGGTAAAAATAAAAAAAGATTAATCTTTCATGCACCAACAAGAGGTTTAATGGGATACACAAGTCGGTTTCTAACACTTACAAAAGGTAATGGTGTAATTAACAGAATTTTTCATGCGTATGGGCCATTTGAGGGTGAAATGGAAGGTAGGAGAAATGGTGCACTTATTTCAATGGAACAAGGAAAAGCAGTTGCATTTGCAATATTTAATTTACAGGCTAGAGGAGAGATGTTTGTAACTCATAATGATCCTGTTTATCCAGGTATGATTGTGGGATTATCTCCTAAACCTGGAGATATGATTATTAATGTTATGAAGGGCAAAAAATTAACTAATATGAGAACACAAGGTACAGATGAAAATGTCGTTTTAACACCAGTAAGAAAAATGTCCATCGCAGAACAATTAAGCATGTTAAATACTGATGAGGCTTTGGAAATCACTCCAGACTCTTGTAGATTGAGAAAAGCCATTCTCGATCCGCACGAAAGAAAAAGAAGTGAAAAATCAGGCGCTGCAGCCTAATCGAAAATTTTATCAACTAAATACAGGCCTAAGGCAACACAAGGACCAATTCCAAAAGCAAATAATAAAGTTCCCACACCCACAGTTCCACCTAAGTACCATCCAATACTTACAACAGAAATTTCTAAGAATGCTCTTACGGCAGCAACTGGTAAATTTGTTTTTTTTTGGAGACCAATCATCAAACCATCTCTTGGTCCAGCTCCAAGATTAGATACTAGATAAATACCTCCACCAATTCCAACGGTTATTACTGAAATTATTGCCAGAATTAATTGATAAAAGTAATTAGATGGGGTTGGAACAAATTTTATACAAAGATCGATCATCAGCGCAATAATGATTGCATTAAGTATTGTCCCCATCCCTGGTTTTTGACCAAGCGGTATCCACAAAATTAAAACTGCAACACTTATCAAAAATGTTATTGTTCCTATAGTCAAATTAACATTTAAAGAAATACCTTGAGCTAAAACACTCCATGGAGAAGCACCAGTAAAAGATACAATTAATAGACCTTCTCCAAGACCAAATAACATCAAGCCAAAACATAAAAAAAAGAATGTAGAGAATTTTGGTTTAAAATTATAAGGCTTATCTGAACTCCAATTAACCCTTGGTATTTTCTTAATTTTTAAAAACATTTTAATAAGTTATTTCTATTGTTAATAAAGTCTATTAAACTAGTTGTTAAATGAAAAAAATTATAGTCATTTTATTTCTTTTTATTTATCCAACAAATTCAATCGCTCATATTGGACATTACATTAAATACAACAAAATTGAGATGGAGATTTTTCGAAATGGTGAGCTTATTGGCTATAATCATTATTTTTTCAATAGAAATGGATCAGAAACTATTGTTACTAATCAAATCAAGTTTGTAGTTAAACTTTTGGGAGCAACAGTTTTCCAAGTTGAGGGTTATAGCGAGGAAAAATATTTCAAAGATCAATTAGTTTCTTATAATTCTAAAACTTTACAAAATGACAAAAAGAAGTTTGTTAATTTAACATTTGATCAAAAAAATAAAAAATTTGATATCAAAGGCTCGTCATATAATGGAGAAGCCTCAACTGATAACGTGATTGGAAATTGGTGGAATCACAAAATTTTACAAGCGAATTCTCAAATAAGTCCTATCTCAGGAAGTATTAAGGATCAGGTGGTAACTTTTTTAGGTAAAGAAAAAATAGATCTTTATGGAAAAATTTATGATGTTGATCATTTTACACTGAAATCTAAAGACATGAGTATACCGAAAGATAAAAGATTAGATTTTGACATTTGGTATGATCGTAAAAATTTAATGATATTAAAAGTATCCTATTCAAGAATGGGTAACTGGGAATATAAATTAAAGAATTTTAATTAATTTCTCTTGAGATTTTTCTAAATAAATCATGTGCACTTATCCATCCTGACTCTAATCTAGGTCCTACAAACCAATCAGCACAAACACCCAATCTTTTCCTAGGATCCCAAAAACTCTTAATTTTAAATGGTCTCGAATTTGAAGAATACCGCCAACCATGATTAAGTGAATAATAAATCTTTGTTTTTTTGATATTTGAAAGTTTAAAAAATTTATCGATCATAATTTGTGAATTTTCTTTTTTGTTATTCTTGTTTTTATTAATCTTTTTATTTGCCCATTTAAATGTACTTTGAAGAGTCCATAAATCATATTTTGATTTAAATCTTTTTTTTGAGTTTTCATTTCCTGCCCAGCCCAGAATTGTATCATCAAAAAGATAGCTACTATTTGAATTCTTGTTTTTTTTTATTGCAATCATAGTAGTAATATTTGCATCCATTTTTATTGATTTTCTTAAAAAAGAGTTATTAATAAATTTCTTAGAAAGTTTTTTTAATTGTGGAAAAGGACAAGTCAAAATTAAGTTTTTAAAGGATCTTAATTTTCCATCGTCAAATAACAAATACCAGAGTTTATTTTTATAATAGATTTTTTTTAATTCACTGTGATAGTTGCAATTAATTTTCTTTAGTAAATGTTTGCTAATATCATTATTTCCATTTTTACCAATTACTTTTAAATGTTTTTTATCCTCTTTTTTTTTTGAATTAAGAAAAACATGTTTGCCTCTCCATACTTTTAAAATTCTTTTTTTTATTAAATCTTTAGTAAATTTTTTAAATTCCTTAGTTTTTGGCGAAATATACTGAGTACCATGATCAAAACCTGTTTTGCCTTTTATTCTTTTAAAAGATGCACGACCCCCAGGACCTCTTGCTTTATCGAACAAAATTACTGAATATTTTTTATTAAGAAGATTTGCAATTGTGGCTCCAGATATTCCAGAACCAATTATACAAAATTCACTCATTTACCAGCAACAACCATTCCCTCTATTAACATGGTTGGAGAGTTAGTTGCATATTTGAACTCCAAATCATTTGCTAAGGTAATATTTTGAAACATGTCTTTAAAATTACCTGCTATAGTAATTTCATTTATTGGATATTTAAACTCACCATTTTCAATTAAAAACCCGGTTGCTCCAACTGAATAATCTCCAGTCACAATATTACTTCCATGTCCTATGGTTTCTGTAATATAAAGACTTCTTGAATTTGAATTCAGTAAATCTTTAAAACTAATATTTCCATTTTCAAAATAAAGATTACTTGTTCCGCCACATCTTCCATTAGATTTAAGATTTAATTTTTTTCCATTGTAAGTGTCAATCAGATAATGTTTCAAAATTCCCTGATCCACTAATTTAAGTGTATCGGTTTTTACCCCTTCACTATCAAAATTTCTTGAGCCTAATCCTTTGAGCATATCGGGTTTGTCAAATACATTAATTTTATCTGAGAATATTTTTTGATTAACTTTATCCTTTAAAAAAGAAGTTCCTCTTGATATTGCTGATGAAGAAATAGCGTTTGCAAAAGTACTTAATACTCCCTTAGCTATTCTTTTATCAAAAATTATAGCAATTTTCTCACTCCCAATTTTTTTTGGACTTAATTTTCTAATGGTTTGATTAGCAGCAAGTTTACCTAGGTCATCTGCATCATCTAGGTCTTTAAGAAAACATTTACTAGAATATTCATAATCTCTTTCCATGCTTTTTTCATCTTTGGCAACTGTTACACTTGATGCTGTAAATGAAGATGTTTTGTAACCATCACAAAAACCTTCGCTGTTAGCTAAAACAAAATTAGATTTATTTTGAGTAAAACTAGACTCAGTATTAACAATTTTTTTATCGTTGGAAGCTGCGGCCTCTAACTTTTTTAAATAATCTATTTTTTGATTATTTTCTATATGAGTTTCATCATAAAGATTTAGGTCTTTAACTTCTTTTGCAAATAAATCTCTGTCCGGTAAAGAATTAAATTCATCCTCAGGTGTATTTTTTGTAGTCTCAATACATTTTTCAATCAAAATATTTAAATTGTCATTAAGCAAATTAGAGGAGGATATTGATGATTTTTTTTTACCAATATACGTAGTGATGCTTAGTCCTAGATCATCTGATCTATTGGACTCATCTAATTTTTTATTTCTAAAATTTACAGTTTCAGAAATTGAGTTCTTTATAATCACACTTGAATCTGTTGCACCTAATTTCTTGGCTAAACCTAAACAATATGATGCTTTTGTTTCTAAAAATTCTTGATCTTTAACCATTTAAAGTTTCGTACCACCCACAGTCATCTTATTTATTAATATAGATGGCTGAGCTACACCTACCGGGACACCCTGTCCAGCTTTACCACATGTTCCAATTCCAGGGTCCATCATCATATCATTGCCTACCATAGAAACTTCTTTTAAAATTGAAGGACCATCTCCAATTAATGTTGCACCCTTAATTGGTGATCCAATTTTGCCATTAACAATTTCATAAGCTTCAGTGCAATTAAATACAAATTTTCCAGAGGTAATATCAACTTGTCCACCACCAAAACTTACTGCGAAAATACCTTTGTCGACTGCCTTAATCATTTCTTCTTGGGTTTGTTTACCGCCTAACATCATAGTATTTCTCATTCTTGGTAGAACTATATGTCTATAGTTTTCTCTTCTGCCGCTACCAGTAGATCTTGTTTTCATCAAACGTGCATTAAGCCTGTCTTGCATAAAATTTTTTAAAATTCCATTTTCAATTAAAACAGTTTTTTCTGTTGGTGTTCCCTCATCGTCAATTGTAAGACTGCCTCTTCTATTATCAATGGTACCATCGTCAATAATTGTAACTCCTTCACTTGCAACTTTTTGGCCCATCAGATTATGAAATGCTGAAGTTTTCTTTCTATTGAAATCTCCCTCTAAACCATGACCAACAGCCTCATGAATTAATATTGCTGGCCACCCAGGTCCAAGTACAACCTTCATCTCACCTGCTGGCGCAGGTTTACTCTCTAAATTTACTGATGCTATCCTTAAAGCTTCGTCACAAACACTTTTCCAATTTTCATCTTTTAAGTATGAGTCGTAAGATTGTCTTCCACCAACACCGTATACGCCTGTTTCTTTTCTGCCATCCTTCTCCACCATAACTGACACATTAAATCTTACTAAAGGACGGACATCTGACAAAGTCTCTCCACCAGATCTAATTATTTCTACAGACTTTTGCTCTCCCAAAAAATTAGCTGTAACTTGTTTAACCTCATCACCTTTAGATCTTAAATAATCATTTACATCGTTCAATATTTTAATTTTTTCATTAAGAGATTTTTGCTCAATAGGATTAATATTGTCATAATACTTTTTATTTGATTTAGGAATTGCATGATTGTAAGTACCTTTGACAGATTTTAATGTTGACTTTAAATTTTCTGAAGATTGTTTTAAAGAGTTCTTAGAAATCTCATTAGAATGAGAATAAGCAACCACTTCATCGGATATAGCCCTAAAACCGAATCCTAAATCTGAATTATAACTGGAATTTTTAATTTTGTTATCATCTAATAATATCGACTCAGATTTTGAATTTTCCAAGTACAATTCACCATCATCACACTTTTGCAAAGTGTCTGAAATAATACTTTCAGCCTCTTTTCTAGATAGGTCAGATTTTTCAAAGAAATTACTCATAAGAGACATTAAATAGATTGTTTCATAAAATTTTCAACTAGAGTATTTTACGCATGTACATATGTGAGACAAATTAGTAATAAATCCTCTTAATTATGAAAGTTTATTTTAATAATTCTTGTAAAATTTGTAAGGCCGAAATTGATCTTTATAAAAAAGAAAAAATAGATGAAATTGATTGGGTTGATATTACAGATAATGAGTTGGCTGAAAGGGAAACCTCTAAAGACAGTAAACAACTTTTAAGAAGGCTTCATATCAAAGATGGTGAGAAAGTTTTAGGAGGTGCAGAGGCATTTTTATTATTGTGGAAAAAAATGCCAAAATATAAATTTCTCTATAAATTTTTTAAATTACCAATCATCTTTAATATATTTTCGGTTGTATATGAAATAGTAGCTTTTTTTCTTTACTTAAAAAATAAAAAGCAACTAAAAAAATCTAACTTGTGAAAAACAATAAAAATTTACTTAATAAAGACATGGAGGATACAAACATTACTAAGACTATTGAGTACATTAGTAATATAATTTTATTTTTTTTTCTTCTTAATCTAACAAAATCCTTATCATCCAAATCAGAAATATCTCTCTCACCGACTACTGGATAATCATAAGTAAATCGCCACGTGCTTTCACCGAGTCTTGGGTCTAAATTATTATAATATGTGATCCACGCAATAATGTATCTGAAAATTAAATATAAAATAATTAAAAAGGCAGATCCTAAAATCATATAAGATAATATCTAATTAAATATAAATGTTTAATTATTATTTTTGGCTCTTTTCCTTGCAATGAGCTGTGTTAAAGAGTCTACCATGGTGTCTGAGGCCTTAAAGATATCTACATTTCTAAACTCATGAGAAAGATTTTTTTCTGGATTAGTTTTATCCTCAATAACAATTCCTTCATCTGGAGAGTTATTTTTAATGTAAATTAATAATAACCATTCATCGTCTGATGACTCGTCCCATTTAATAAAAACTTCTCCAGTTTCAAATCGTCTATCTATACATCGAAAAATAGACATGTCTCGTGTAATGTGTCTCTTATTTAGTTGAAATACTAAACTGCTTGCACTTCTGTAAAAACTTTCAAGTGCAAATTCAACTTTTTGTCTTGCTAATGTATATTCCTTTTCTTTTTCTAATAAAGTTTCTCTATCTTCATCACCTTGAAGTTTAACACCTAGTGCCTCAACTCTTTCCTTGATTTTTTGATCTCTGAGTAATCTGTATTTTTCTTTTAATTTGTCGATTCTCTCTTGTAGCCCGGAATAATCTTCTCTTTTTTCTTTTAATGAAATTTTCTCAAGTTTTTCTAATTCTTTGACTTCTCTTATTCTGAATTTTTCAATTTGTTTATCTAATCTTAATTGTTTTAAAAATTGTTTTTGCTTTTCAGCTTGTTCGATCCTTAAGAGCGCCTGTTCTTTTCTTAAAAATAATTTTATGTCTTTGGTTCTCTGTTTTTCTAGTCTTTCCTCTTCTTTTAGTGTTTGTTCCTTCAGCTTTAATCTTAAATTTTCTTCTTCTTCTCTCTTTTTTGCTTCCTCAATTTTTTCTTTTCTCTCTCTTTCAATTTTTTCTATTTTTATTCTTCTTTTTTCATCGGTTTTTAATATCTTGTAGTTAGAAATTGTTTCTGAAATTTTGTCAAAAAAACTCTGAATGCTTTTTTCCAAACCAAAATTAAATTTAAAGTTAAACTGAGGCTTAAGAGATAATTGAAATTTAACTAGTTTTAAGACTAGGCTATCTTTCTGTTTTTTTTTTATTTTTGATTGGTAATTGACTTTTTTTGGTTTTTTAAACTTATCTTTTTTCTTTTTTTTAATTAACTTATTTTTTCTTTGTTTTTTTGAGCTTTTTTTAATTCTATTTATTTTTCTTTTAACTTTGGTAGCTTTTTTTTTCTTTTTAGTTTTTATATTTTTTTTTGATTTTTTTTGTTTTTTTTTCATTGCTGAGAGGAAATGACCCTATCAATAATTTATTGATAAATATAGTCTCTAGTCACAGGTGTTGAACTATAATTTTTAGTAAGTTGAAATTGATATACAACTTGATCTCCCCACTTGAATGCCATTTCACAACCAGCAAGATAAAATTCCCACATTCTAAAAAATTTTTCGTCAAACATTTGGATAATTTTCTCTTTATTCTTTAAACAATTTTCTTTCCAATGTCTCAAAGTATGTGAGTAATGAAGCCTTAAAACCTCAATATCAGTCACTATTAATCCAGCTTTTTCAATGGGGTTGGTTACTTCGCTTAAACTTGGAGTATAACCACCAGGAAAAATATATTTCGTGATCCATGGATGAGGATCTCTTGGAGGATTTACAGATCCAATGGTGTGTATCAGTGAAACCCCATCCTCTTTCAACATTTTTTCGATTTGTTTGAAAAATTTTTTATAAAATTTCCTTCCAACATGTTCAAACATCCCAACACTTACAATTCTATCAAATTTTTCATTCAACTCTCTATAATCCATTAGTTTGAACTTTACTTGATTCTCTAAATTCAGTTCTTTAGCTTTTTGGGTACAATAATTAAGTTGGTTCTCTGATAAAGTAATACCTGTCACTTCACATTGAGCACTTTTGGCTATATCGATGGCAAGTGAACCCCAGCCACATCCAATATCTAAAACTTTTTGATTGGGTTTTATATTTAATTTTTTAATTATGTGTTGAATTTTATTATTTTGAGCTGTTTCTAAACTATCGTTTTCATTTTTAAAATACGCACAAGAATATTGTCTCTTCGGATCTAAAAATAAGTCATACAAGTCGTCTTTAATATCATAGTGGTGAGATACATTCATTTTGGATTTTTTAATAAAATTAAAGTTAGTTAAATATCTATATGATCCCCTTAATCTATTAATTAAATAACTGAAAAAGTTTAATTCTCCCCTTCCAAAATTCATTAATGCAAGATCTAAAAAATCGGTAAGAGTGCCGTTTTCAATTACAATTTCACCATTAGTATATGCCTCACCAAAATATAAATCAGGATGGAATAACAATTTATAATGAAGATTTTTATTTAAAATTTTTAACTTAATAGGGTTATTGTCTGGTTGACCTATAATGTAATCTTTAGAATTAGCATCAGTTAATACAAAACCACCTTTTTTAAAAACTTTATTAAGAAATCTTGCTAATTGCATTTTATGCTGCCAAAGTTGATTTGCTATAAAACTCTAAGTCATTTAATCTACTCATTAATTCCTTTTCTTCATTTCGATTTAAGAGACTTAGTGGTGGTAAAATATTTTTATATATTTTGTCATTTTGAGCACAGTAAGTATGTAAACCTGAAATAAGATTATATTTGTCAAAAGTGCTTCTTACATCACATAACTTATCATTATATAACTGCTTTTTTTTTGAAAAAAAATCATCATAAACCTTCCTGGATAATTCTGCTGTAACGTTGCATGTTGCAGTTATTATACCAGAACACCCTAATTCCAAACCTTTTAACAATTTAGTCTCTGAACCTGGTAAAATAGAAAAATTTTTAAGCTTTAAATTTTCATACAAATTATAAGAGCTGTCTTTTACTCCAATTATTTGTTCTGGAAATTTATTAACGAGTGTTTCTACACACTGCGAACTAAATTTATAACCACTTAGTTTTTCAAAATTATAAAGAATAATTTTACAATCTGGCACAGAATTAATTATTCTAGAATAAAAATCCAAAACCTCTGTATCACCGTAACTATAATAAGCGGGAGGCATAATTAAAAATTTATTTAGGTTCAATGAAATTGCTATCTTCATAAAATTTATCGTTTCACCTAAAGAGTTTAGACCTGTACCAATTATATGTTTATCCTGATATTTGTTTTTTGAAAGATTGTTAATTAAGTTAATTTTTTCTGAAATAGGTATTAATTGAGATTGACCTGTGCTGCCAAATATTACCGTGCCATGACAACCTTGATCGATAAGCTTCTCAGCATGCATTATTGTTTTTTCAACATTCAGGCTTAAATCATTGTTAAGCACTGACATTGAAGCAGCAAAAATTCCACTTATTTTTGTCATAATAAAAATTTATATAAAAATATACTCAGTAAAGTTTATAAATACTATATGAAAATATTAGCAGTTCAGAGCAGAATGGGTATTGGAGATACCGTAATTTTCTTACCATTTATAAAGGCTTTGTCCAAAAAATTTAATTCACCAATAAATATATTGGTAAAAGAAAATTCAAAAGCTAATCAATATTTACACCAAACAAAATATATTGATAAAATTCTCATCCTAGAAAGAGATAATAAAACGAATAATAGGCATGGTGGTTTTTTTGGTATTTTTAAATTAGCAACCGATTTAAAAAAATATAAGTTCGATAAAATTTTTATTTTTAATTCATCTTTAAGATTTAACTTAATTGCTAAAATATCAGGTATTCCACAAATTTACCAATATCCATTGTTCGCAAAAAACAAACAACACATAATTGAGGCTCCTAAAAAATTTTTAAAAGAAAATTTAGATCTAGACATTAATGAAGATCCTGAAGTACAAATTGATAATGATTCAATCTCTAAAGCAGCACAAAAGTTTCAAATAGATAAAAATACTACAAATATTCTCTTAGGTATAGGTGGTTCTGGACCTACAAAAAGAATTCCTGCAAAAACTTTTTTAAGTGTAATTGATAAAATATCAAATATAAAAAATTCCAAATTTTTTCTTGCAACAGGTAAAACAAATGAGGAACAGGAAATATTAAATGAAATTTTGCAGTCTAAATTTAAAAATTCTTGCACTCGTCTAGATAATTTAACGATTAGCGAAATTTTACCGTTAATTAAGTGTTGCAATATATCTATTTGTAACGACTCAAGCTTTAGTCATTTATCATCAGCTTTAGGAGTTAAAACAATCACATTAATGGCTGATACTCCCTTGATTTATGGAAATTATAGTACAAAAATGTTTCCAATAATTCCAGAAGGAGAAAGAACGGTATCACATAAGTCTTTAGGTAAAGAAAAAATAGATCCACAAAAAATTTTTGAAAAATTTATAGAAATCGTAAACTAAGAAATATCATTTAAAACGATATCTTTGGCTTCGTTGACTATTGATGATAATCTGGCAGTTTCTGGAGAAACATCTGGATGAATTTTTTTTTGTATTTTTATATATGCTTTATTTACATCCTCTTTGCTAATTTTTTTATTCATATCTAAATTTAAAATTTTGTATGCCTCTGAAACTGATATAGACGAAACGTTATTAGTACCTGCTTGGTTAAAAGAAAAGCGACCAGATCTTCTTAATGTCTGAATAAGTCTAAAAAGAGAAATTAATTGGAAAATAGATAAACCTTTTAATTTTAATAAAGCTAGACTTGCCAAAGTAAGAGGTAAGGTTAATAAAAATTTTCCACCAATAGCAAACAAGACTGCTAAAGCAATTAATCCTAATATAATTAAAAATCTTAGACCTTTTGAAATTTTTCTAGATGAAATGTTGGTTATTAGACGTAATAAAAAATAAAAAATGGTTAATATAACCACTGTATAAATTATTATATTCATATATTTTTGATCTAATGAAAATACCACAACTTAAAAAAAAACCAGAGCTTAAATCTTGTCACAATACCACATGGGAAGATAATTATAGTTGGATCCATCAGGATAATATTCTTGAGGTTTTAAAAGATAGTTCCAAGCTACTTCCAGATGTAAGGAAATATCTTGAAGAAGAAAATAATTTTACAGAACATAATTTAAAAGACACAAAGAAATATCAGAAAATCTTATTTGATGAAATTAAAGGTAGAATAAAATTAGATGATGAATCATTAAAATTTAAAGACAAAGAATATGAATATTGGACTAAAACAACTGCGGTAGGAAATTATTCAATAAAACTTAGAAAAAAAATTGGAAGTGATACTGTTGAAGAATTTTGGAATGGTGATTTAGAAAAAGAGAGATTAAAAACTGAATATTTCGGTGTAGGTGATTTAGAGGTAAGCTATAATGATAAACTTTTAGGTTATTCTTTAGACTTAAAAGGATCTGAATATTATACAATTTACATAAGAAATATTACCTCAGGAAAATTAGTCACTGAGAAAATAGAAGAAACAAGTGGAAGTATTACTTTTAGTTTGGACGATCAATATTTTTTTTATTCAAAGCTTGATGAATTTCACAGACCCAGAAAAATATTTAGACACAAAATTGGATCCTCAGCCAAAGATGATGAGCTGATTTTCGAGGAGAAAAGTGAAGCATTTACTGTGGGCATAAGTTTAAGTTCAGATGAAAAATATTTTTTTATAACAACATCAGATCATAATACGT
This sequence comes from uncultured Pelagibacteraceae bacterium, assembly GCA_902572925.1. GTDB lineage: Bacteria > Pseudomonadota > Alphaproteobacteria > Pelagibacterales > Pelagibacteraceae > Pelagibacter. The sequence goes on from CACGHT010000003.1 coordinate 14,730, forward strand.
CCGAACAATACTACTTCGAGGTAACAGAAAAAAATCCAGAGCCAAAATTAATTAAAAAAAGAAAAAAAGGTGTAATTTATTCAATCAATTCTTGGGGTGGATATTTTTATTGTCATACTAATGACGATGCAGAGGATTTTAAAATTGAAAAATGTGATGATTTATCAAATCAAAAGTGGGAAATTTATATAGCTGCCAAAGAAGAGGTTTTAATTGGAGGATTAATATTTTTAAATGATTGGATTATCAGAGGGGAAAAATCAAATGCATTGGGAAAATTATTTGTAAGAAATAAACAAACAGGGATTGAGGAAGAATTAAAATTTACTGACGAATCTGTAATTGTGCCCAGTGTTTCATTGATGCAAAGAAATAAAAATACTGACTCAGTTTACTTGTCATATTCATCACCTAAAACACCAGGAAAGACTTATTTATATAATTTAAAAACAAAAGAAAAAAAATTAGTAAAAGAACAAGAAATCCCATCTGGTCATAATCCAGATGACTATATAGTTGAAAGATTGGATTGCCCTTCTCATGATGGAAGATTAGTTCCTATTACAATAACCAGACATAAAAAAACAAAAATTAATGGATCTGCAAATTTACTTTTATATGGATATGGATCATATGGAAGTTCAATAACTCCAGATTTTTCCTCAAGTAGATTGAGTTTAATTGACAGAGATATTATATGGGTAACTGCACATATTAGAGGGGGAATGGAGAGAGGAATGAAATGGTGGAAAGAAGGAAAGCTTCTTAACAAAAAAAATACTTTTGAAGATTACATCCACGTAGCAAAGTTTTTGATTGAAAAAGGATATTCATCGAAAGGAAAAATAATTGGTATGGGCGGATCGGCTGGTGGTTTATTAATGGGAGCAGTAGTTAATCAATCCCCAGAATTATTTCTTGGAATTGTTATGGCTGTACCGTTTGTTGACTCATTAACAACTAACTTGGATCATTCTTTGCCTCTCACTGTTGGAGAATTTGATGAATTCGGAAATGCAAAAGATAAAAAAGACCATTTTGATTATATTTATTCTTATGCCCCATATAATAATATTAAAAAAATGGATTACCCTCACATGTTAATTACCACGAGCTTAAGCGATAATAGAGTATTATTTGATGAACCAGCAAAATTTACAGCCAAACTTAGAGATTTAAAAACTGATAATAAATTGCTTTTGTTGAAGACTGAAATGAACGCAGGTCACGGAGGTAAGTCAGGTAGAGATGGTGCCATCGAAGAAATAGCTTTTGACTACGCGTTTATTTTAAAGATTTCTGAAAAAATTAAAATTTGATATCTTGAAAAAAAACGAATAACTCCCATATATAAGATGTTGGTCGCCTAATGGGGCTAACAATAAATAAACTTGCTTAACAAAGGAGGATATTATGACAAGTAAGGATTTATCTATATTCAACTCACTAAGACCTTTTTCAATTGGCTTTGACGATATGTTTGACCAATTTGAAAATATGCTTGGTAACGGTTCTTTGACTATGCAGTCAAACTACCCACCTTATAACATCAGAAAAACTGGTAAAGATAATTATGCAATCGAAGTTGCTTTAGCTGGTTTTAATAAAAACGATGTTGAAGTTGAGTTTGAAGATAATTTATTAACTGTAAGAACTAAACAAGTTAATAAATCAGAAAATAATAATGCTGATGGAGAAATAATTCATAAAGGTATTTCTCAAAGACAATTTGCTAGATCATTTACTATAGCTGATGATGTAAAAGTAAATGGTGCTGAATTAAAAGATGGTCTTTTAACAATATCTTGTGAAAGAATTGTTCCTGAGCATAAAAAAAGAAAACTTATTGAAATTAAATAAGTATACCTTGCTTGCGGAGATAAATTCTCCGCAGGTAATCAAAAGCAACCGTTAGAAACAAATCCAATAACAATCAATTTTGCGTTTACTTCAAATCTTCTTTCACAAGGTATTCCGTATTTTTTTGTGTTATAAACTAAAATTAAATTTCCTTTTTCATTTTTAAAATCTTCATCTGGGCTACCTAAACTGCTTTTTAAATCCTGAGAGGACTTACCTATGAATGTACTTAATTTTTTATTTTCCTTCTCGACAATAGCGTCAGTTTTTTGCTTAATTGTCTGACAACCCAATAAAGAAAACATTATAAATACACTCAAAATTGAGATCTTAATTTTTTTCATAACTTTATAATAACAACGTAATTATGGCATAAATATAAACTTGTGAGTTGAAAATTGTTAATAAGAATTAGTTTTGACGGGTAATACAAGAAAGAATCAAATATTTTGCGATTTATAGGAGGATAAATGTTAGAAAAATATTTTGAATACAAAAAACATAAAACAGATTTTAAAACTGAAGTAATTGCTGGAACAACCACGTTCTTAACAATGGCTTACATAATGTTTTTAAATCCATTCATCTTATCAGGGGAGTTTGCCGGCCCTGAAAAAGGATTCTTTGATTTCGGCGCAGTGTACACGGCAACTATTTTAGCAACAGCTTTAGCTTGTTTTATAATGGCTTTTTATGGAAAAACTTGGCCAATTGGACTTGCCCCAGGTATGGGTATTAATGCATTTGTTGCTTTTGGAGTTTGTGCTGGCATGGGTTATACGCCACAAGAAGCTCTTGGTGCAGTTTTAGTTGCTGGGGTATTGTTCTTAATCATTTCACTTACACCGATAAGAGCCTGGTTGATTAACTCAATTCCAAAAAGTTTAAAACTAGGAATTGGTGCGGGTATTGGATTGTTTCTTGCAATTATTGGATTACAAATTATGGAAGTTGTAGTTGATAATCCTGTAACACTAGTACAACTTGGAAATTTAAGCGACCCATTAGTGCTTCTTGGATGCGCAACATTTATTGCAATTATTGTACTTGAAAAAATGAATGTAAAAGGAAATATCATTATAGGTATTTTAGTTTTTAGTGTTATTGCTTGGGCTACTGGTCTAGCTAAATTTAATGGTTTAGCAAGTGCACCTCCTCCGATGACATACCTTTTTGAATTTGACTTATCGGCTGCCATGACTGCTGGAATGTCTACAGTTATATTTACTTTGTTATTTATAGACTTCTTCGATACAGCGGGAACATTAACTTCTGTAGCAAATGTTGCTGGTAAAGTTGATAAACAGGGAAAAGTTCAAGACATTAATAAAGCAATGTTGTCTGACAGTGTTGGGACTGTTGCAGGTGCTATGATGGGAACAACAACTGTTACTAGTTATGTTGAGTCAGGAGCTGGTGTTAAAGCTGGTGGTAAGACTGGTATGACTTCCCTTGTGATAGGTATATTGTTTTTAGCATGTATATTTTTTGCACCTCTTGCAACTAGTTTGCCTAAACAAATTGATGGTGCGGCTTTACTCTTTGTTTCCGTTTTATTTATTAGAAATATTACAGATATAGAATGGAATGATATCTCAGAGTCAGCTCCAGCAATTTTAGCCATGATCGCAATGCCATTGACTTATAGTATCAGTAATGGAATTGCTTTGGCATTTGTTTCATATGCTTTAATAAAAATATTTACTGGAAAATTTTCGAGTACTTCTCCAGCAATATGGGTTGTGGCAATACTGAGTGTTGTAAGTTTTGCGGTAAGCTAAATTAAACATAACGGGGCTAGTTTTCTAGCTCCGTTAACTAATTTCTTTTTATAATTTCTTCAATAGAAAGTTCCTCATAATGCTCTGTAGGTTGAACAATCCAAGGATCAGAGTCTAATTTAATTGGACAAAAGTCTGGTTCAAAAGAAGATGACTTTTTTTTCCATAAACAAGCAGTTTTAATTTCTTTAATAAATTTTTTTGTAGGTTCGTAACCTTTTAACCATTCAATACTTTTATTTAGTGTTAGTCCTGTATCTGATAAATCATCGATTAAAAGGATTTTTTCAAAATCTTCTTCTTTAGCTAATGAGCTAATTTCTCTTGCAAACATAAGTTGACCTTGTTGGTCCTCAATACCTTTTCCTGAATAACTTTGGATAACAATATATGCTATAGGAAGTTTTAAAATTCTCGAAAGTATGTCAATAATTGGTGCAGCACCTCTCATTATTCCAACTAACACTGTGGGATGGTAATTATTATGTATTTCGATGGCTAATTTTTCAACAATTTTTATATATTCTTCAAATGATATAATTAATTTATCTGCCATAAATTTTTTTATCATATAAAAAAAATTAAAAAAGATTAAAAAAGAAGTTATGAAAATATTTGATTGTTTCATGTATTTCAACGAAGACGTTGTTTTAGATCTAAGGCTTAATATGCTTGATAAATACGTCGACTATTTTGTAATCGTTGAGAGTAGCTTCACTCATAAAGGCGATGAGAGACAGCTTCAATTTGATAGTAAAAAGTTTGAAAAATTTAAAAATAAAATTATTTATTTAGTGTACGATAAAAGACCTAACAATATTAAAGAAATTTTGAATGATGAGCATGAAGACGATAAATCAAGAAAATATATATTTAATTCGATATTAAGAGAAAATGGACAAAGAAACTTTATTCTCAATGGATTAGAAGATGCAAATGAAGAAGACCTGATTTTAATTTCTGATGTAGATGAGATACCAAATTTGGAAGAGTTGGAAATTAGTAAGATTAATCAAAAGATAATCATGTTTAAACAGGAAATGTTTTATTATAAATTTAATCTTAAATTACCCAATTTTAATTGGACTGGGACTAAAGCTTGTAAGAAAAAATATTTAAAGTCTCCTCAATGGTTGAGAAACATTAAAGATAGAAAATATTCTTTATATAGATTTGATGTTTTATTCTCTCAAACAAAGTTTATAGACCTCAAAATAATAGAAAATGGTGGATGGCATTTTACAAATCTAAAAAGTGCTGAAGAAATAGAACATAAACTAAGATCATATTTACATCACAGAGAGTTTGATGTGAACCCTGTCTCTATAAATGAAATCAAAAATATAATTAAAAATAAAATAGCAATCTATGATTTAACACTAGATAAAAGGACCCAAAAAATAGGTCATGGTAAAAAACTTGAAAAATACCCACTAGACAGATTACCCAAATTTTTGCAAGATAATTTAAATAATTATCAAGAGTGGATAGATTAATATGAAAAAAGGATACTGGGTAAGTTTATACTTTAAAATTGATAATCAAGAAAATATTAAGAAATATTCGGAGCTAGCAACACCAATTATTAAAAGTTATGGTGGTGTACCCCTTGTAAGAGGTGGAAAACATGAAACTTTTAATGGAGATGATTTCAGTAGAACCGTTGTGTGGGAATTTCCAAGTTATGCTAAAGCATTGGAGTGTCATTCTTCTAAAGAATATCAAGATAGTTGGTCAGTGGCAGAAAAAACAACAAAAAGACATATGCAAGTTGTTGAAGGATTTAGTATTGAATAGGCTCAGGGTCTATACTTCTCCATAGATACCAAGTCGCAACAGAGCAATAAGGAGTAAATCTTTTTTTTAATAATTTTACAAATTTTTCTGGGGGTAAATATTTTTTTTTGTAATTTTTAGAAATCGCTCTTAATAAACCGATATCTTGAATAGGCCAAATGTTGGATCTATTGTAAGTAAATAATAAGATCATTTCGGCAGACCATCTACCTATCTGTCTTAAATTTGATAGATAATCTATAGCCTCTTCGTCAGTCATTTTTAAAATTAATTTAGGATTAAAAGTTTTTTCGATAGTTTGTTTCGCTAAACTTTTAATTCCTAAAACCTTTTGCCGACTTAGCCCACAGCTTTTAAGTTGGGAAAAGGTCAGATTTGATACAGTTTTTGCATTAATCTTATTTTTACATTTTTTTTTGAATTTAAAAAAGACTGAGTTTGCTGCGGCAACACTAATTTGTTGTCCTATTATGCTTTTACACAATGAATAAAAAATATCGCGTCTAGTTGTTAGAATAGTTTCAGATGGGCTTTCATAGCTTTTAATTAATTTTGAGAGAATTTTATCCTTTTTTGATAAGTATTTTTTGGCTTTATTCCAGTATTTAGGAACTCTAGTCATTAATTGGCCTAGATGTAATAATCTTTTTTTTATAAATTTCTCTTCTAAAAATAATAAGTGTTGAAAAAATTACTAATAAAGCACCTATCAAAGTTTTAATTGTGGGTATTTCATTCCAAATAAAATACCCGAATATTATTGCGAAAACTAAAGCTAAATACTTAAGAGGAGTTACTAAAGAGACTTCTGAAAATTTATATGATTGACTTAACCATAAATTTGCAACGCCTCCAAAAATACCTATTAAAGATAAAAGTATAAAATGATTAAAAGTAGGCATAATCCAGCCTTGTGGAATAGTTAAAAAACTTAGCAATGTAATTGCTAAGGAAAAATAAAAAGATATTAACCATACTGGTTCAGTTGTTGACAGTTGTCTAATTGTTATTGCTACATAGGAGAGACCTAAGCAAAATATAATTGGAAAAATATAATAAATATTTAATTCAGTGATCCCTGGTTCTGTAATTATAAGAATTCCAACAAAGCCTATAATGACAGCTAACCATCTAAAAATTCCAACTTTCTCATTGAGTAAGAAAATAGACAATATGGTTGTAAATATTGGAGCAGCAAAAGAAATGCTCACAACAGTTGCTAGTGGTAGCTGTCTTAAAGCAATAAATATTGCGATTAGCGCTATTAATCCAGAGCCACACCTTAAGGCATGTAATCCTGGTCTTTGAGTTCTATAGAAATTACGAAATCTTTCTTTAGGGATTATAAAAAAATAAAAGATTATTCCAAAAAAGCCTCTAAAAAACAAAACTTGACCAATAGGATAATCAACAGACCACTTTACAATTAAATCCATTAATGAAAATGCACAAATGGACAAAAACATGTACAAAAATCCCAATTGATTTTTACTTAGCATATGAATAATTTGTAAATTAAATTAAATCTTAATCAATGGAAATAGCAGTTTTAGCACTTGGATGTTTTTGGGGGCCTGAAATTAAATTCAGTAAAATAGATGGTATAATCAAAACAGAAGTTGGCTACTGTGGAGGTAATAGCTCTGTCACGACGTACAAGGAAGTTTGCACAGGAAATACAAATCATGCTGAAGTGGTAAAGCTAGAATATGATGAAAAGACTATAACATACGAAAAGATTTTAAAAGTTTTTTTCCAAATTCATGACCCTACAACTTTAAATTCTCAAGGACCAGACTTTGGAACCCAATATAGAAGTGAAATATTTTATCTAAATGACAATCAAAAAATAATTGCAGAAAAAGTATTGAACGAAGTGAATGAGCGATTATCAGGAAAAGTTGTTACAAAAATTTCTTTATTAAAAAATTATTGTCCAGCTGAAGAATATCATCAAAAATATTTAGAAAAGAGATAATATGTCTTTAGTCGAAACTGATTGGTTAGAAAAAAACCTTACTGAGGTAAAAATTATTGATTGTTCTTGGCATATGCCCCAAACAAAAAGAAGTGGATTTGAGGAATATAAATCTCGTCATATACCTAATGCAATTTTTTTTGACATAGATGAAAATTCAAGAAAAGATACCTCTTTACCACATATGTTAATTGACCAAATGAGTTGGAATTCAATTGTTTCAAATATGGGAATAAAAAAAAATGATAAAATAGTTATTTATGATAATTCAGATGTAATAAGCTCATGTCGTGGCTGGTTTAATTTTATCTATTATGGACATGATCCAAAATTAATAAATGTTTTAAATGGTGGTTTGAGAAAATGGCTTAAAGAAGAAAGGGAAATAACTAATGAAATTTTAAATATAAAAAAATCAGATTATAATAGTACTGAGATAAAAGATCTTGTTAAGAGTAAACAAGCTATCGATCAAAATATAGACGAAAAAAAATTCATATTGATTGATGCTCGAAGTAGAGAAAGATTTGAAGGTAAAATCCCTGAGCCTAGAAAAGGTCTTAGAAGCGGATGTATAAAAAACTCTTTTTGTATACCGTTTAATGACTGCCTGAATATTGATAAAACTTTTAAAAATAATAATGAACTTAAAAAAATTTTTAAGACAAGTTTAGAAAATCTAGAACAAAAAAATATTGTCTTTTCATGTGGTTCTGGTGTTACAGCGTGTGTTTTGGCACTAGCTTATTCTTTAATTAATGATAAATATCTTCCTTGTATATATGATGGCTCCTGGGCCGAATACGGATTGATTTAAATTTTATATGAAAAGATCTACGAAAACAATTTCAATAATATTTGTATTTTTTTTAATAATTACAATTGTAATTGTTGGAAGATTAATGATTGGTAATCATTTTAAAAAGAAATTTAGTAAAAGGCCGCCACCAGGAATAATTGTAACTGAGGTTATTGAAAAAGAATTCTCTGAACAAATAGAAACTTACGGTACAGCAATTTCTCAAAAATCAAAAACTTTTAAGATTAAAAAAGATGATCTTTTTGAAGATTTAAAACTTAAGAGTTTTGTTAAAAAAGGAGATGTTTTAATTAAATTAAAAAGTGGGGACATTTTAGCCCCATTTAGTGGAGTTCTTGGCTACACAGGTTTAACTGAGGACATTCTTGTTTCAAATAACATATTTATTATTACACTTGATGATAACTCAATAATTTACTCAGATATTAAAATTCCAGAAAATTACTCTACATTTATGAAAAAAGGTCTTCCAGTCGAAGTTACCTTATCTAGTTTTAAAGATAAAACTTTTTCAGGTGAAATAGATTTTGTTTCAAGCAGAATAAATGCAGACACCAGAAGTTTGTTATCAAGAATAAAAGTGAAAAACGAAAATTTAGAATTAATTTCAGGTTCACTTTTAGAGGTAAGAGTAAAGTTTGATTTGAGAAATTCTTTAAGTGTGCCTGATACAAGTGTAATGATAGAGGGCGATAAATCATATGTTTACAAAATTAATGCAGAAAATATTGCAAATAAAACTGAGGTAAAAACTGGCCTTAGAGGTGATAGTAACATTGAAATAATTTCAGGTTTAACTGCTGGTGATATAATTGTAGCTGAGGGTCTAAAAAAGGTAAGGCCTCGTGGAAAAATAAAACCTATTAATAAATAATGTTTATTACTGAATTAAGTATTAAAAGACCGACTGTATCTTGGGTTATGTCCCTAATACTTATCATATTTGGTTTATTTGTTTTTTGGAAATTGCCCGTTAGAGAATTGCCCAATGGAATTCAGCCACCTGTTGTTCAAGTTCAAGTAGACTACAAATCTGCATCAGCTTCAATAGTAGATCAAGAAGTCACACAGGTTGTTGAGGATGTGATTGGTGGGGCTGAGGGTATAAAAAATATAGACTCAAAATCTGAAAATGGAAGAAGTACAATTAATGTCGAGTTTGATACGAGTATTGATCTAGATAATGCTGCCAATGATATAAGAGAAAGAGTTGCAAGAGTTGTGGATAACTTGCCAACCGAGTCAGATCCACCGCAAATACTTAAACGAGCTGCAGGGTTTACAACAACAATGTGGCTGTCATTATCCTCATCTTCATGGAGCGACCTTGAGTTAGGAGATTACGCGGAGAGATATCTTGTAGACCAATTTTCAAGTGTTAAAAATGTTGGAAGAATAAGGGTTGGTGGATTACGAGAATTAAGCATTAGAGTTTGGATTGATCCTATTAAACTTGCAGCTAATGATTTAACGATTAAAGAAGTTGAATTTGCAATTCGTGGAGAAAATGTAAGTTTGCCGGCAGGAACGTTAGAAGCAGATAATATCGACTTAACACTAAATTTAGATAAATCATACAACGATATTGAAACTATAAAGCAAATACCCATCAAAAAAACTAGTAATCGTGTAATTCAGTTATCAGACGTAGCAAATGTTGAATTCGGTCCAGTATCAGAGAAAACTCTTTTTAAAGCTCAAACTAGAGATCAAATAAATTTGAAAACCGTAGGAATAGGTATCTATGCAAGAAGTGGTGCGTCAACGGTAGAACTTTCAAATGATATCAAAAAAAAAATTGTTGAAGTAAAAAAATCTTTACCAGAAGAATTGGATTTAAGGGTTTCGTTCAATAGAGCTAACTATGTTGAGGCTGCAATTGAAGAAGTATATAAAACTTTGGTCATTGCGTTTATCTTAGTTGTATTGATAATTTATTTATTTTTAGGAAATTTAAAGGCAGTCATCGTACCTGCTATTGCACTACCTGTAAGTTTAATAGCATCCTTTCTAGGCTTATACATATTTGGTCTTTCTATTAATATTTTTGTCCTTTTAAGTTTTATTTTAGCGATTGGTATAATCACAGACGACTCAGTAATTATGACAGATGCAATATACAGAAGAATAGAGAATGGTGAGACCCCGCTCGTTGCAGCTTATAAAGGCTCTAAACAAATTTCTTTTGCTATCGTTGCTACCACACTAATTTTAGTAGCAGTTTTTTTACCATTAATATTTATTGAGGGAATTTCTGGAACATTATTTAGAGAAACAGCGATTGCATTATCTTTTTCAATTGTAGTTTCTTCTTTTGTTGCATTAACTTTGTCACCAATGCTGGCGAGTAAATTTTTATACAAAAAAAAATCAAAAAAAATTTTTATTCAAAAATTTGAAAAAATTTTTTCCAACTTTGCAAAATTTTATGAGGAAACTTTAGTTAATGTTATTAATAAAACTAAAAGCGTAAGTTTTTTTATTGTTTTTATAATAATTGCTTCAGTGCTTTTATTTAGTTTCTCAAAAAAAGAACTTTTGCCTATGGAGGATCGGGGAGCATATCTGATAATTGGCTCAACAGATGAAGGAAGTTCTTTTGAATATACTCAAGAACAAGCCCAAAAAGTAGAGGCAAGACTTATTCCTTTGCTACAAGCTGAGGATAGTCCATATTCAAGATTTATAATGCGTGTTCCAGGATTTGGAAATTCAGCTAATTCATATAATAGTTTTATAATAATCGCTCTCCTTGACGATTGGAAAAATCGTAAAAAAGGTCAACAAGTTGTTCTTAGAGAAGCGATTGGGAAAATAGTAACTTTACCCCAAGCCCTAGCTTTTCCTATATCTCCTCAATCTATAAGAGTATCAAATTACAACAAACCAGTTCAAATGGTCATTTATGGAAATACTTATGAGGAACTTGAAGCGATACAAAAAAAAGTTATACGAACACTCAGATCTAATAAAAATCTCTCAAGAATTGAGTCTGATTACAATCGAAACAAACCAGAAGTAAAATTAATAATAAATAAAAATAAAGCCAAAGATCTAGGTGTCTCAACTAAATCAATTGGTGAAACACTTGAAACACTTTATGGGGGTAAAAAAATAACAACTTTTAATAAACTAGGCAAAGAATATCCAATAATTGTTCAACAATATTTATCTGATCGACGAAATAAAGAGGGTGTTTCAAAAATATTTGTTCGCTCTGAAACCAATGGAAAATTAATATCTTTAGCAAATCTTGTTAGTTTTAAGGAAGAAGGTTCAGCAAAAGAACTTGCTAGATATAATAGACAACGGGCTGTAACAATTTCTGCAAATATTAGTGAGGGGTATACATTAACAGAAGCGATTAAATACTTCGAAAATGTGATGTTTGATTTAGCACCAGAGAACCAAATTACTTGGAAAGGAAAATCAGAGGAAATTAAAGAAACAAGTAATGAATTATTTATAATTTTCGCTTTAGCTTTACTAACTGCTTATTTGGTTATGGCTGCAACATTCAACTCATTTGTTCATCCATTTGTTATAATCTTAACTGTGCCTTTGGCTATTTTTGGAGGATTAGTGTTTATTTTATTTTTAAATAGCTCAGTAAATATTTTTTCTCAAATTGCATTAATTATACTAATAGGTATCTCAACTAAGAATAGTATTTTAATTGTAGATTACGCAAACCAAATTAGATCTAGTGGAAAAACTATTGAATTAGCTGTTAAAGAAGCGTGCGCTGTTCGGTTTAGACCAATTATAATGACATCACTAAGTACGATGATTGCAATGATGCCTTTAGTGATTGGAAATTTTGGCCCAGGTGCAGGAGAGGGTTCAAGATTAGCAGTTGGTTCTACAATATTAGGAGGAATGATTATTTCAACTTTCTTCACTTTATATGTCACTCCTTCAATGTATCTCGCATTAGCAAAAAATACTAAAAGGATTGATATAGTTGACTTAGAACTAAAAAAAGAATTGTCTAAAAAATAATATATTTTTTTCTATTTAATTTACTTTTACATTTCAATAATTGATTTTTGTATTTATTAGATTGTCTCTCAACTTTTTTAGCTAGTCCAATTACTTTTTTATTTTTTTTATAATTTTTATAATTTCCCCATCCTTCGTGATATGCAAGATACTGTTTGAAAGCATCTTTCTTTGATATCTTTAAAATGTTTTCTGATTTATTTGTATACCATCCAATGAAGTCAACACTGTCTTTAAATCTTGCTCTTGTTGCTAATTTATTACCGGTTTCTTTTTTATATTGCTCCCAAGTTCCTTTAACTGCTTGTGAGTAACCAAAAGAACTAGAAGGCCGTTTATAAGGTATCACTTTAAAAATTTTTTGTCTTGCCGGTTTAGCAAGCCAATCAAAATCAGACTCCATTTTTATTATTGCTAATTGAATATAGATTGGTGTGCCCCACTTTTGCTCAACTTTTTTTGTATGTTTATACCATAGATATCTTTCACTAAAAATTGAACAACTGTTAGAAGTGTTTGATGGAATTGATGAGCAGCCGATTGTAAAAAAATAAATAAAAATTAATAATTTATTTTTTAAATCTACCATATTTATTTATAAAATTATTAAGAAGAATTACAACAATAACACCTAATAAATTTCCAAATAAATCAGACCATTGAAAAGTCCTTTCAGGTATAAATAGGTGAAAAATTTCAAGCGTGATAGAAAGAAAAATTAAATATAATAGTAATAAGATAATTTTCTTGGAATTAGCAAAAGTTAAAAAACCAATAATTGAAATTAATACAAATACATAAAAATGATTTGATGATATAACAAAATCTGGTGTTATTTGAGGTTGTATACTTTTATTGTCATAAATTATCCAGCCTAATAGACTTCCAGGATATAGATATAAAATAATTAAAAGGATATTAATTATATAAAATATTACTTTATATGTAGAAAAAAATTTTGACATTTAGTTAAATGATTTTTTTATAAATAATTTTAAGATATGACAAGATGAGTTTTTTGATATTAGTAAGACATGGTCAGAGTATTTGGAATCTTGAAAAAAGATTCACTGGTTGGGTTGATGTAGATCTTACAGATCAAGGAAAAATAGAAGCAGAGAAAGCTGGTTTACTTATCAAAAATCAAAATATAAATATAGATTTTTATTATTCCTCGTTTCAAGTGAGAGCAAACCATACTCTTAAAATAATACAAAAAGTATTAAAATCAAAAAAGGATTTTGAAAGAGCGTGGCAGCTAAACGAAAGACACTATGGTGAGCTTACAGGGTTGAATAAGATTGAGACTGCAAAAAAAATTGGTGAAGATAAAGTTTTTGAATTTCGAAGATCTTGGGATATCAAACCTGGAAAACTAAGTAGAGACAGCTCTTATCATCCCCTAAATATTGAAACATATGAGAAAATCCCAAAAGAGCTCATTCCCGACACAGAGTCTTTAAAAGATACATACAACAGAGTTTTGGAGTATTTCAAAAATGAAATACAGCCTAAACTAATAAATAAAAATATACTAATTACAGCACACGGAAACTCCATAAGAGCTTTATGTAAATATCTGTTCAATTTAGATAACAATCAAATCACAAGTTTAGAAATTCCAACAGGAAATCCCTTAATAATCAATTTCGGAGAAAATTTGAAAATAAATGAATGTAAATATCTAGATAAAGAGAGATCTAAGACCCTTTTAGTTTTTTGAAAATTTCTAAGTTCGTTAAATGGTGAAATTTATTGATGCTCTCAAATCCATTTAACTGTTGTTTCATTAATAATTTATTCCAAATTTTAGCAATTGAGAAGTTTTCTACTTCATATTCATTAAATAAGTTTTTATTCAAAATTTGACAACCAGTATATATAAAGTTTTTTTCAAAACTTTGTTTAATTACATTATCTTCTAAATCAAAATCGCCCTTTAGGTTATTATCAAAACTTAGTTTTTTATTAACCAATAAAAGAATATTATTTAATTTATTTTGAAAATAATATTTTTGCATATCATTAATTTCACTCACATGATTTTCATTCCAAATAGTGTCAGGATTAAAAACAAAAAAATCTTCACAATCTGAGTGGTTGATCAAATTTAAAATTCCTCCACCAGTATCTAAGATTTCTTTACCGTCCTCTATAATTTTTATTTTTACTGAAAAATTTTTATTTTTAAAAAAGTCAATAATTTGCTCACTTAAATAAAAAGTATTTAAAAAAATATTTTCGACTTTCAATTTTATAACGGTATTAATACAATCCTCTAAAATTGTTTGATTTTTGATTTGAAGTAATGGTTTGGGTTTTTCAAGAGTTAAAGGATTTAGTCTTTTGCCAAATCCAGCGCAGAGAATAAAAGCGTTATTAATTTTCATAAATTTTTTTTAAAATTATTATTTAGTAATTTTTTTAAATCTAAGAAAATTTCATTTTCATTGATTCTTAAAGAAATCAATTCCCACGCATAAGGTATTAATTTAAGATAATCCTTTTTTTTATCTCGAATTGCTAGACGTGTAAATATTCCAATTATTTTCAGGTTTCTTAAAATAGATAAAATTTCAAAATCATTTTTTATTTTTTTCTTATCAATTTTTTTTTGATTACCTATATAAAAATTAAAAATCTTTTTTTTTAGAACTTTTGAGGTTCTTAATCTTACATCATCTACTAAAGAAGCTAAATCATAAGCTCTATTTCCTATTAAAGCATCTTGACTATCAATTACACCTATTCTGTTATTAACAAGCATTAAATTTGATACATGAAAATCCCTATGAACAAATACATTTTTTTTCATCTTAAGACATGAAGATAAAGTTTTGATTATTTTTTTAAACTTTTTATTAAAGTCTTGTCTCTTATTTTTTGACAAATTTTTTTTCACATACCACTCACAAAATAAATTAGCTTCCTGAATTAATATTTCATTTTTATAATCAGGTATTCGATAATATTTATTTCTAAAATTTCTTATTTTTTTATCTTTTATTGACTGTATTTGATTAAGCAATTTTATTACATTTTTAAAATATAATAATTTTTTATTTTTACTTTTCTTTAAAATTTGAAAAATTGTCTTATTTCCAAAATCCTCAACTTCAATATAATTATTCTTATAATTCTCTTGATATAATTTTGGAGCTAGAACTTTGTTTTTGTTTAAAATCCTGCTAATTGCATCATAAACAAGAAGATTTTTAAATTTGTTCTTTTTTGCTTGAATTACAATAGAATTACCATAATAGGATTTTTTTCTAAAAAACTTTCTATGTGAAGCGTCTCCTTTTAATTTTTTAAGATTTTGCATTTATCTATAATTAAAAATTTAAACCTTTAATTTTTAATATTCGTTTCTTGTAATCATCTCCATATTCAAAATTTAATTCTATCAAATTTTTTGGTTTTGGTTTTATTTTTTGTGGCCATTCAATTAATGTAATAGCATTAGTAATATCATCAAATAATCCTAGATTGTGAATTTCATCTAAACTATTTATTCTAAATAAATCATAATGATTAATTTTGATTTGTTTAATTTGATACTCATTTAATAAATTGAATGTAGGACTTGTTACTTCCGTTATTTTAAGTCCATTTTGTTTTTGAAAATTGTTGATTAGATATCTAATAAAAGTAGTTTTTCCGACACCCATCTCACCCACAAAAAAAACTACATGTCCTAATTTCAATTTCTTTGAAATCTTCTTAGCTAATTCCTCTGTTTTTTTTTCTGAAGATAAATTGATAAAATCACTTTTAGTAGCGATAGGCATTAGGTTTGAAAGGTCCCTCTACCCCAACACTGATATAATCTGCTTGATCTTTAGAAAGTTTAGTTAATTTAGCACCAACTTTTTTAAGATGAAGTGTAGCTACTTTCTCATCTAAATGTTTTGGTAAAACATAAACTTTGTTTTCATAATTTTTATGATTATTCCATAGTTCTATTTGAGCAATAACTTGATTTGTGAAAGAAGCGCTCATTACAAAACTTGGATGCCCTGTAGCACAACCCAAATTTACTAATCTACCTTCTGCCAATAAAATTATTCTTTTTTTGCTAGGTAGTTCAATTTCATGTACTTGGGGTTTTACTTCAGTCCATTTGTAATTTTTCAAAGCTTCAACCTGGATTTCATTATCGAAATGTCCGATATTACATAAGATTGCTCTATCCTTCATATCTCTCATATGGTCAGCTGTAACAATATCTTTATTACCAGTCGCAGTTACAACTATATCTGCTTTACTAATTGCTTCATCCATTAAAACAACTTCATAACCTTCCATTGCAGCTTGCAATGCGCATATTGGATCCGCTTCTGTAACCAACACACGAGCCCCACTCTGCCTTAATGATGCAGCACTTCCTTTTCCAACATCACCAAAGCCTGCAACGATTGCAATTTTTCCTGACATCATTACATCAGTGGCTCTTCTAATTCCATCAACTAAACTTTCTCTACACCCATATAAGTTATCAAATTTTGATTTAGTAACAGAATCATTCACATTTATTGCTGGAACCAACAAAGAATTTTCTTTTTCCATTTTATTCAAAGCTTTTATCCCTGTAGTTGTCTCTTCCGAAACACCTTTAACATCTTTTAATAAATCTTTATATTCATTGTGCATCATTGCTGTTAAATCCCCACCATCATCTAAAAGCATATTAGGTTTCCAACTTTTCTTACCTTCAATGGTTTGTTTTATGCACCAAACATATTCCTCCTCTGTTTCTCCCTTCCAAGCATAAACTGGAATACCAGCTTTTGCTATCGCTGCTGCTGCATGGTCTTGAGTAGAAAAAATGTTACAAGATGACCATCTTACTTCTGCACCTAAATCTACTAAGGTTTCAATTAATACTGCTGTTTGTATTGTCATGTGCAAACAACCTATAATTTTTGCACCCTTTAAAGGAGATTTTCCAGCGTACTCCTCTCTTAAAGCCATCAGTCCTGGCATTTCACTTTCAGCAATTGAAATTTCTTTTCGTCCAAATTCTGCTTGTGATAAATCTCTTACTTTATAATCTTCCATCGTGGCTCTTCTAACAATTAAAAATTAATTAATCAATAAAACTCTTTAAACTTTTGGAAATTCTATTTCCATACTCGCTCCTTTTTTATCTTCTCTATTAGTTGCTTTGATTGTGGCATTATGTAAATCAACTAAATTTTTTACTATATTTAACCCTAGACCAGAATGCTGTCCAAATTTATCTGGTCTGTTACTGTAGAATCTTTTAAATATTTTATTCGTGTCTTTTTCTTTAAAACCCTGTCCCTCATCTAATATCTTTATGTATACTTTATTATCCTCCGATTTCGAAACTTGCACAATTACATCTTTATTATCATCACTAAAAGAAATCGCATTATCTAAAAGGTTTGCAATTATTTGTTCAATTCTGTTTTCGATTCCATAAATTAAATATTTATTTTTACCATCATTTTTATAAGAAATATTAATTCCTCTTTTTACTTTATAAATATTATTAAAATCATCAACTACTGACTTAATTATTGGCTCAATATCTATTTTTTTTATTTTTTCTTTACTTAATGCAACTTCATCTTTTAACATTTGTGAGTAATCAGTGATCAATCTTTCAATTCTTTGTACATCGTGGCTTAAAATGTTAATCAATTTAAGTCTCTGTTCAGAGTCTTGTGCATCATGTAAAATTTCTGATGCGCTTTTCAATGATGCCAATGGATTACGAATTTCGTGTACAAGATCGGTTGAAAAATTTTCTGCATGTGAAATTCTTTTTTGTAATTCTAAAGTCATATCATCCAAAGAATTAGAGAGTAAACCAAGTTCATCATTTCTTAATTTTAATGTATCTATATTTGTTTTTTTTGTGTCTTTATTTTTTATGATTTTGGTATAACTGACTAAATTTTTTATTGGTTTTAAAAAATATCTATTTAAAACAAACGAAAAGATCAATATTACGATACCAACTGCAATTGCAGTCCTAATTACAAAAGTTTTTCTTTCATCTATGGCAGCTTTTATATCATTGGCATTTTCTGTTATTGCTAAATATCCTATATTTTCTCCATCCTTCATTACGTTTTTGATGGTAGTCAATTTAAATTTATTAAATTCTTCCTCGGTAAATGTAAAAGGGACTCCAAAATTTTTAGATGTTGCGTAATTTAAAAGAACATCATTTAAAGACACATTATTTTCATTTCCAATATCTATATTTTTTTCTTCAGTGATTTTTTTTGTTGTTGTTGAGTCCAACACCTCTAACTCAATAGTATCCAACCTTTGTGAAAAGGATCTTGGATCTAAGTCTAATGTATCAGTGTCTCCTATTAGATTAAGTTTATTATCAAAAAATATTACTCTATCCAAGTTCTGAAAAAGAAATCTTGTTGAAAACAAAAATTTTCTAATATCTTTTTCAACAAATTTTACATTTAATCTTGTTAGATTATCGATTGTATTATTGATAACCTCAATATGATTTGAGGATTTTTTTTTAATTAAATTTGGTTGGACATTTTTCAAATAAACAAATGTGAACAGGCCTATTATTGTGAAAAAAATAGAATTTATGAATAAAAATTTTTTTAAAATAGATAAGTTCTTAAGAAAATTGCTGAGCATTAACTAACATTCCATCTATATCCGCTTCCATATCTAGTTTCTATAGCTGAAAATTCAGGATCAACTTTTTTGAATTTTTTTCTGATTCTTTTAACGTGACTATCAATTGTTCTATCCTCAATATCTGTATCTTCTCTATAAGCTATATCCATTAATTGAGCTCTCTCTTTTATAATTCCTGGTCTTTTGGCTAGCTCTTTTACAAGTAAAAATTCTGTGGTAGTCAATTTATCAGGCAATTGTTTCCCATTCCATTCGCACTCTAATTGGGACGGATCAAGTTTTAATTTTCCATGCGATATAATACTTTTGTTTTCCTCAAGAGTTTCTTTGGAATCTTTTTTTCTAAGTTGAACTCTAATTCTTTCAATTAAAACTTTAATTGAAAAACCACCTGATTTTTTTACGAAATCATCAGCACCTAATTTTAGTCCTAGTAATTCGTCAATTTCATCATCTTTAGAAGTCAAAAAAATAACTGGTAATGAGGTTTTTTTTCTCAATTTCTTGAGCAATTCCTCACCGTCCATTTTTGGCATTTTTATATCAACAATAGCTAGGTCTGGCGGTGTCCTGGTTAATCCAATTAATGCACTCTCTCCATCAATGTAAGTCTGAACTTTAAACCCTTCTTTTTCAAGAGCAATACTTAAACTGGTTAGAATATTTCTGTCATCATCTACTAAGGCAATTGTTTGTTTTTGCATACTTAATTATAAAAATACTAAATTGTTCTAATTTGGGCAAATAAATTAATGTAATGTACCCCAATTTTCTCCGGTGTTTAAATCTACTGTAAGAGGTATTGAGAAAGAATGTTGATCACTCTCAGCAACGCTAGACATTTCTTCAATTATCACTTTGGATATTTTTTTTACTTCATTTTTGGGACTTTCAAAAATTAGTTCATCATGGATTTGAAGTAACATCTTTGTTTTATTGAGTTTTTGCTCCTTTAATTTTTTATCAATTCTTATCATTGCTAATCTCATTATTTCAGCAGCCGACCCTTGTATTGGAGCATTAATTGCTGCACGTTCTTGAAAGTTTCTTACATTATAATTTTTATCATTTATATTTATAAAATGAGATCTTCTTCCAAAAATATTACTTACATAACCACTTTTTCTACAAAATTTAATTGTTCGATCCATATAAACTTTTATTTCGGGGAACTTTGAGAAATATGAATTTAAAAACTCTTCCGCTTCAAAATTAGAGACATTTATTTGCTTCGCTAATCCATACTGCGAAATTCCGTAAATTATTCCAAAATTTATGGCTTTAGCCTTTCTTCTTTGATCTTGATTCACCTTATTAATATCAATATTAAAAATTTGGCTAGCAGTTAGAGAGTGTATATCCTCATTATTTTGAAAAGCTTTTTTTAATTCTTTAACATCAGCCAAATCAGCTAAAATTCTCATTTCAATTTGATTATAGTCTGCTGAAATCAAAATATTATCCTTGTCAGCAACAAATGCTTTGCGAATATCTCTGCCATCTTCTGATTTAATTGGAATATTTTGCAAGTTAGGATCACTTGAAGCTAATCGTCCTGTAGTCGTTGCTGCTAATAAAAAAGAAGTATGAACTTTTTTGGTATCAGGATTAATATGTTCGGGTAATGAGTCTGAATAGGTATTTTTAAGTTTTGAAACTTGCCGCCAGTCCAGGACTAATTGTGGAAATTTATGACCTTTAAAAGCGAGATCTTCTAGTACTGAGGCACTTGTTGCAAAACTTCCCTTTTTAGTTTTTTTTAAGTCCGCAATCTTAAGATCATTGTATAGAATTTCACCCAGCTGTTTTGGAGAAGCAATATTGAACTCTTTCTTGGAGAGTTTAAAAACTTCTTTCTGAATTTTTTCGATCTTTTTTTCAAATTTGGTAGATAATGTTTTGAGAAACTTTTTATCAACTTTGATACCGTGTATTTCCATATCAGCTAAAATTCTAAGTAATGGCTTTTCAAAAATTTCATAAATATTAATCATTTTTTCTTCTTTCAAACTTTTATAGAATTTTTTATATAGTCTATAAGTTATGTCAGCGTCCTCAGCGGCATAATCTTTTGCTTTTTCTAAATCGACTTCACTAAAATTTATCTGTTTCTTTCCAGAACCAACTAATTCTTTGAATTTTATTGTTTTATGATTCAGATGAATTTCAGATAACGTATCCATATTGTGTCTATTTTTTCCAGCATCTAGCACATAAGACATCAGCATGGTATCCTCCATAGCTGATAGCGTTATCCCATGATTAAAAAATACAATAAAATCGAATTTAATATTCTGACCTATTTTTTTGATACTAGGATCTTCAAGTAAAGGTTTTAATTTTTTAAGCACTATGTCTTTATCAATGCACTTATTTGAATTATGTCCTATTGGTATATAACAAGCCTTTCCAATCTTAGAGCTCAAAGATACTCCGACTAAATCAGCTTGATGAGGATCTAAAGAATTTGTTTCTGTATCAACTGCAACCTCTCCTATTTCCTCAGCTTCTTTAATCCATGCATCAATTTTACTGTGCTCTGTTATTAAAAAATAATTTTTCTTATCAATTTCAAATTTTTTTTCCTTTATCTGAACATCCTTTTTTTCACCATTAAAATCTGGTTCCCCATAAGCAGAAATGGCAGAGCTAAGTAACCTATTAAACTCCATTTCTCTAAGAAATTTATAAAGTTTATCTTTATCAATTCTTTTTAATTCAAAATCATTGAGTTTCATTTCAATTGGAGCATCGTGCTTTAATGTTACTAATTTTTTACTTATTAAAGCTTTATCTTTGTTGTTTAATAAAGTCTCTCTTCTCTTATTTTGTTTGATTTCATCTGCCGATTTTAAAAGTGTCTCTAAATCACCATACTTATTAATCAATTCTGCTGCAGTTTTTACACCAATACCAGGAACGCCAGGAACATTATCACTGCTATCCCCAGCTAGAGCCTGAACATCTATAACTTTATCTGGGTCTACTCCAAATTTGTTTTTTACATCCTCATTAGAGATGAACTTATTTTTCATTGGATCAAAAATACGAACATCTTTTCTATATAATTGCATTAAATCTTTATCTGATGAAACTATTGTTACCTTTGCTCCTTTTTTTAAAATCTGATCAACATAAGTTGCTATTAAATCATCTGCTTCATAATTAACTAATTCAACAGAGGGTAAATTAAAGGCTAAAACTGATTTTCTTATATATTCAAATTGTGGTGCTAAGTCATCTGGTGCCTCAGATCGATTGGCTTTGTAATCACTATAGATTTCATTTCTAAAAGTTTTTCTAGCTGAGTCAAAAATAACTGCAAAATGAGTTGGTTTCTGAAGATTTTCATTTGATTTTGAGTCTTCAAGAAGTTTAAACAACATACTGCAAAAACCACTTACTGCTCCAGTCGGTAATCCGTCACTTTTTCGAGTTAATGGTGGTAAGGCATAATAAGCTCTAAATATATAACCTGATCCATCAATTAGATAAAAATGATCTGTTTTTTGAATCTTATTCATTAAAATTTAATATAGATTAAAGATAAAAATAAGAGTATTATTTTTTATGGAACTTATAAAGCAAAATACTCAAAACCAGCTTGTAAAATCATTATTGGTTATCTTTATAGGTTCAATAATTCTTACAATTTCCGCCAAAATCAAGATACCTTTTTATCCAGTTCCAATGACTATGCAAACATTCATAGTTTTATTTTTAGGTATTAGCTTCGGATATAAAATAGCTCTAGCCACTGTAAGTTTATACTTATTAGAAGGTATATTGGGTTTACCAGTATTTTCTAATTCTCCTGAAAGAGGAATAGGTTTGGCTTATTTCACAGGTCCAACAATGGGGTATTTAATTGGATTTCTGTCAGCGTGTTTTTTAGCCTCATTCATAAAAAATGATGATAATTATTTTTTAATTTTTTTTAAATTAATATTTTCAGTTTCAACAATTTATATCCTAGGTATTCTGTGGTTAGGCACATTAATTGGTTGGGATAAACCTATTTTAAAATTAGGTGTATTGCCTTTTTTAGTTGCTGAAATTTTCAAAATTTGTCTACTTACTTTTTTAGCGAAGAAAATTATAAAATTTAGAAAATTTATTTAGGCGATCTTTTAGATAATATTCTTTGAAGAGTTCTTCTATGCATTTTAAGTCTTCTTGCAGTCTCAGAAACATTTCTATTACATAATTCAAATACTCTGTGAATATGTTCCCATTTAACCCGATCTGCTGACATTGGATTTTCAGGTGGTGCAGCTTTTTTTGATGGATCAGCTAATAATGCTTTTTCTACATCGTCCGCATCTGCTGGTTTAGCTAAATAGTCAATAGCACCCTCTTTGATTGCAGCTACAGCGGTTGGAATATTTCCGTATCCAGTTAACATTATTATTCGACTTAGTGAATTTGATGATTGAATTTCCTTTACAACCTCTAATCCATTTCCATCATTTAACCTTAGGTCAACTACTGCAAAACCTGGTTTTTTCACTTTAACCATATCTTTACCCTTTTGCACACTCTCAGCTTGTAAAACTTCAAACCCCTTCTTTTCCATCGCTCTGGCTAATCTCTCCCTAAAAGGATTATCATCATCTACGATTAATAAGGATTTATTGTCAAAATCAGCCAGATTTTGTAATTGAGCTTGGTTTTTCATGAGCTTAATATGGATATTTTTTTCCACAATTCAATAGGCCATTATTTGCTTTACATTGAATAACTATTCAATTAATTGCTCGAATATTAAAGTTTTTTTTTAAATAAAAGACTTTTTTTTTGTTAAATTTTTTTTGGGGGGGCATTTAAAATGCAAAAATTTAAGTCAGTTGAAGAATTAGTAAATCAACTGAAACCGGAAAAACCTGTCTATTGTATAAGAAAGAATTCTATTCTTTCTGCTTCAAAATTCTTTCAGAAGAAATTCCCAGGAAAAATACTATATGCCGTAAAAACTAATCCCCATCCCGAAGTTATTAAAACTTTGATAAGAAGTGGAATTAATCAATTTGATGTTGCGTCTATCGAAGAAATCAAAGCAGTGAGGAAATTTGATAATACTGCAAAATGTTCTTTTATGCATACTGTTAAAAGTAGAGAGAGTATTAAAGAAGCATATTTTAATTTTGGAATAAAAACTTTCGCTTTAGATACTAAAGATGAATTAATAAAAATTATCGAAACAACAGACAATGCTAAAGATTTAGAATTATTTATCAGAGTTGCTGTTTCCAATGAGCATGCTGAAATAGATTTATCAAAAAAATTTGGTGCTTTGAATTCTGAAGCCTCAGGACTGTTAAGACTTGCAAAACTTCATTCAAAAAAAATTGGCTTGAGTTTTCATGTTGGTTCCCAATGTATGCATCCAATTTCATACTCTAAAGGAATTAATGAAGTGGGAAATATAATTAAAAAAACTAAAATAATTCCAGATTATATTAATATCGGTGGAGGCTTCCCGACAATTTATCCTGATCTTGTGCCTCTATCTTTGGAAAGCTATATGGAAGAAATTAAAAGAAGTTTAGAAAATTTAAATCTAAAGAATATGCCTCAAATAATTTGTGAACCTGGGAGAGCTTTGGTTGCAGAAAGTGGATCAACAATCGTGAGAGTTAATTTGAGGAAAAAACAAAAACTTTATATTAATGATGGTACTTACGGTACACTTTTTGATGCTGGAACACCTAATATAGTTTTTCCATCAAAATTAATTAAAGAAAATTCAAGTAAGATTATTTCCAAGAAAATGACTGCATTTGATTTTTATGGACCAACATGTGACAGTATGGATTATATGAAAGGTCCCTTCCTACTTCCTAATAATATAAAAGAAAATGATTACATTGAACTTGGTCAATTAGGATCATATGGTTTAACTTTTAGAACTCAATTTAATGGTTATTACTCTAATGAGATTTATGAAGTTGAGGATAAACCAATAATGTCTATGTATGATAAGAATTCAGACAAAGCTACTCTAGTTGCTTAATGTCAGAAAATAAAAATCTTGGTCACAACAGTAAAAAAGATTTCTTAAAAAAACCTGTAGAGCATATTGATATTACATCTTTCGATTCTAGAAAAATTATCTCTTCCATGGAAAAAATGTCTTTTGTTTCAAGAGAAACAGCAAACGCAGCCAATATTTATAATGAAATGTTGAAAGACAAAGAATGTACAATTTTTTTAACATTAGCAGGTTCAACATCTGCTGCCGGTTGTATGAATATTTATAAAGATTTAGTTAAATATAATATGGTAGATGCAATAGTGGCGACTGGCGCTTCAATAATTGACATGGATTTTTTTGAAGCTCTTGGTTTTAAACACTATCAAGGGTCTCAATTCCAAGATGATACTGAATTAAGAAAAAATTATATCGATAGAATTTACGACACATACATAGACGAAGATGAGTTGCAGATTTGTGACAAAAAAATATGTGAAATCGCGGATACCTTGGAACCTAGAAGCTATACATCAAGAGAATTTATTAAAGAAATGGGTAAATATTTAAAAAAAAATTCTACTAAAAAAGACTCTTTGATTGAAACAGCATACGATAATGATGTTCCAATTTTTTGCCCAGCTTTCACCGACTCCAGTGCTGGATTTGGTTTAGTTATACATCAAGAAAAAAATCCAAAAAAGCATATGACAATCGACTCTATAAGAGAATTTAGAGAATTGACTGAAATTAAAATACGCTCAAAGGGATCAGGTTTATTTATGATTGGTGGTGGTGTTCCAAAAAATTTTATTCAAGACACCGTAATTTGTGCTGAATTATTAGGCAAGGAAGTTGACATGCATAAATATGCGGTGCAAATCACAGTTGCCGACTCTAGAGATGGTGCATGCAGTAGTTCAACATTAAAGGAAGCAAGTTCATGGGGTAAAGTTGATGTCACAAAAGAACAAATGGTATTTGCTGAAGCCACTAGTGTACTACCACTAATAGCTAGCGACGCTTATCACAGAGGTGAGTGGAAAAATAGGGATAAGAAAAAATTCACAAAAATTTTTGAGTAAAAATTGAAATATTTATCAAATAAAAATGGATTTTTAGGAGTCGACAATAAATTTAATTTCAAAGAAAAGGTTGTTGTGGTTCCATTTGGACTTGAGAAAACTGTTAGTTATGGTGGTGGCACCAGAAACGGACCTAAAGAAATTATAAAGGCTTCTCATCAAGTGGAATTATATGATGAAGAGCTAAATTGTGAACCTTATAAAAAAATTGGGATTAAAACATTAAAGCCCTTTAAGATTGATAGAAATATCAAAAAGGCTCTCGAGCAAATGTCAAATATAAATAAAGAAATTCTAGATAAAAGACTTTTTCCAATCACGTTTGGAGGTGAACATTCAATTACACCCGGATGTATTTATCCATTTGTTAAAAGATACAAAAAAATTTGTCTCTTACATTTCGATGCCCATGCTGATTTAAGAAATAGTTACAATGGTGAGAAGTTCTCTCATGCATCAGCAATAAGAAGGTGCTTAGACCATAAAAATATATCATTAATATCTTTTGGAATCAGAAATATTTCAGAGAGTGAAATTCCATTTTTAAAAAAGAATAAATCAAGAATAAATATTTTTTGGGCAAAAGATAAATCAAAGTGGGATTTAAAAAAATTTAAAAAACTTATAAAAAATAAGACAGTTTATTTAACATTTGATGTCGATGGTTTTGACTCAAGTATTATGCCAGCCACTGGGACTCCTGAACCTGGTGGATTATTGTGGGATGAGACACTCAATATAATTAAAATTGCTGCAAAAAATTCAAACATTGTTGGTGCTGATATCAATGAATTAGCACCTATTAAAGGTTTTAATTCATATAACTTTCTTGTTGCAAAGCTCGCTTATAAAATATTGTCTTATAAGTTTTTGATTTAAGCTTTAATTGGCTTAAAAGTTTTTAAGAGTAATCTAAATGGTATTAACATGATCAAAGCTACTATTACTTTCACAATCAAATCTCCGAGAGAAAGTGTAACCCATGGCACGCCAGTCCCATAAAATGATATTGAAAAAAACAAAAATGTATCGATTGTTGAGCCAATCATTGAAGATGTTAATGGTGCAACAAACCATTCTTTCTTTCTTAATCTGTCAAATATTTGGACATCTAATAATTGTGCAGTTAAAAATGCAATTCCAGACCCAATAGCTATACGAATAGATATAAGATCTGCAAAATCAGTAGAAAATAAAACTGTAAAACCAATTCCTAGTACAAAGCCAAAATATACAATTTTTCTTGCAACTCTTTTTCCATAAGATCTATTAGCTAAATCTGTAATTAAAAAAGCGATCGGATAAGAGAAAGCTCCGTAGGTTAATATTTCATTTAAACCATAATAATTAATTGGAAATTGAACAAGATAATTTGAGGATAGGACAACAACACCCATCAAAAATGATAGAAGTAAAAATGATTTACTCATTAAGCTGTTTTAGATTGTGCAGTTTTTTTTTGAAATGGAGATTTAATTAATAAACTTTTTTTTAGTTTTTTTAATCTAGGAGATAAATTTTTATTTTTTACAGATTTTAGAAATTCATCAAAACTACCTTTTTTATCTACTGATCTAACCCCTGCATTACTCACCGTTAATTTTAAGCTTCTTTTTAAAAGTTCACTTGTAAATTTTACTTTTTTTAAATTAGGTAAGAATCTTCTTTTTGTCTTATTGTTAGCATGACTAACGTTATGACCTTTCATTGGATTTTTCCCGGTTAATTCACATTTTTTTGTCATAATTTGTTCGACTATATAAAGTGAGATATTGATGGCGTCAAGTTTATTAGATTATTCTAATCCTTTTTTCCTACTATTTCATTAAAGTTTTTTACACCATCTTTTAACAATATTTCCTTTAGTTCTTTTTTAATTAGACCAACAATATTTGGACCTCTAAAAACCATGCCTGTATAAAGTTGTAAATAATCAGCTCCTGCTAAAAATTTTTGATAAGCAGATCTGCCAGAGTCCACACCACCTACGCCTATAATTTTAATTCTGCCTTTTAAAACTTTATAAAATTTTCTGATTAACTCTGAGGACTTTAACTCAATAGGTTTCCCGGATAATCCTCCTTTTTGATGGCTTTGAGTATTTTGTAAATTTTCTCTTGTTGTATCAGATGTGTTAGAAATTATAGCAGCTTCTATCTTGTTATCTAAAAGCACTTCAGAAATTTTCATAATTTCTTTATCATTAATATCAGGTGATACTTTTACCGCTATAGGTGTTTTAGAGTTAAGATTTCTCTTCTCTTTTTCTATAAGTTTTAAAAGATCATCTAATTTTTTTTGATCGTGAAAGTTTCTTAAATCTTCGGTGTTTGGTGAGGAAATATTAACAGTGATATAATCAGAGACCCCATTAAACATTTTTAAACACTGTATATAATCATTTGTTCTATCTTCTGAGTCTTTATTAGGTCCAATATTTATTCCAAGTAATCCAGTTGGATTATTTCTTTTAATTCGATCTGCAATATTTTTTGAACCTAGATTATTGAAACCAAGTCTATTTATCAGGGCCTCATCTTCTACTAGTCTAAAAACTCTAGGTTTGGGATTTCCGTATTGTTCTAATGGTGTAACAGTTCCTACTTCGACGAAACCAAACCCTAAATTGAACAATGAATTATATACCTCGGCATTCTTATCAAATCCTGCTGCCATACCAATTGGATTTTCTATTTCTCTATTAAATAATTTAGTCTTAAAAAGAGGATTATTTTTTTCTTCATCTAAAATATTTGGAATAAAATTAAATTTTAATGACTTTATCGCTAAACTATGAGCCGTCTCGGGATCTAATTTAAAAATTAAAGATCTTAAATTTGAAAACATTATTTAATTTTATTTAATATAAGATCTTTTGTTTCTTTCACACCAAAAAAACTTATAAAAAAACCCATCCTTGGTCCATTTTCGTCTCCAAAAACTACTTCATAAATTAATTTAAACCAATCTCGAAGGTTCTCAGTGTATCCATTTTCTTTACCAGTCGAATATATCATTGTTTGAATATCTTCTGGTTTCATTTTGTCGTCACATTTATCTAAAGTTTTTACCAGAGCTTCTAAAGCTTTTTTTTCTTCACCATTAGGCTTTTTATATTTTTTTTTCAATTTTATTACGTCGTTAAAATATTTTATTGCATAGCCTACTAAATTATCAAAGATAGGATTATCTTTCTCAGAAATGTCTTTTTTATATTTTTTAACAAATTTCCAAAGAAGTTCTTTGCTGTCAGCATTACTTGTTTCAACCAAGTTTAATAACATCGAAAACGACATAATCATATTTTCTTTAGGCACCAAACTATTATGAACATGCCACACAGGATTCATAAGTAGCTGCAACTCATTTTGATTTTTTGCTTTCTCAATCAGATCCAAATAATCATCGACAGTTTTTGAAACTATTTCTTTATAAAGTTTTTTTGCTCTTTTTGGATTTTGATACATATACAGCGACAAACTTTCAGGGGAAGCATACTCTAGCCATTGATCAATAGTAATGCCGTTTCCCTTTGATTTTGAAATCTTCTCTCCTTTTTCATCCAAAAATAGTTCATATGCAAACCCTGAGGGATTTGTTTTTCCAATCAATTTGATAATTTTTGTTGAAAGTATTGCACTCTCTATAAGATCTTTTCCATACATTTCAAAATCAACATCTAGTGCATACCATCTCATAGCCCAATCGACTTTCCACTGTAATTTACAATTTCCATCATAAATGCTTGTTTCCAAATCTTTTCCATTATTATCAAAAACAATAATAGATTTTTCTTTATTAATATTTTTTACAGGTATTTCTAGAACATGACCTGTAACCGGACAAATTGGAAGAAATGGACTATACGTTTTTTGTCTCTCTTTTCCTAGTGTAGGAAGTATTATATTCATTATACCATCATAATTCTCTAAAATAACTTGGAGAGAAGAGTTAAAGAAACCTGATTTATAAAGTGATGTTGAACTTTTAAAATTATATTTAAATTTAAAATTGTTTAAAAATTTTTTTAGCATTTCATTATTATGCTCACCAAAACTATTAAATTTTTGAAAGGGATCAGGCACATTAGTAAGCGGTTTGTGTAAATTTTTTTCTAATAATTCTTTTTGTGGAACGTTGTCAGGTACTTTTCTTAGACCGTCCATATCATCTGAAAAAGTAATGATTTCGGTTGGTAAATCAGTCAAATGTTTTAATGCATTTACAATCATTGATGTCCTTGCAACTTCTCCAAAAGTTCCTATATGTGGAAGACCACTGGGACCATAACCTGTTTGGAGAATTATTTTGCCTTTTTTTTCTATAAAAGATTTTCTTTCTCGAAGCATTTTTTTTGCTTCAACGAAAGGCCATGCACTTGTTTTATCAAAATTCTCTTTTTTAATCATGATTAATTCAAATAAAATCTTAAATTAACGCTTTAACTTATTCTTATAGAGTTGAAATTTATTTACCATAAAATAATGTTCTATCAAAATGTCTAATTATAAAACTGTTTTTTTTACACTTGGAATTCTTCAAATAATTCTTGGAATTTTTATGTTGGTTCCAATATTTGTTCAATTTTTTTTTAAAGAAATTGACTCCTCTTTTTTTGGTGCCTCAATTATTACAATTATTTTTGGTACGCTATTTTTTTTATCTAATCTTGATCATGATAAGAAGTTAAATTTACAGCAAGCTTTTTTATTGACCGCGTTATCTTGGCTAAGTATCGCAATTTTTGGCTCACTTCCTCTAATATTTTCTGAAGTCAATTTTTCGTTTACCAATGCATTTTTTGAGAGTATGTCAGGCATTACAACAACTGGTTCAACAATCATTCCAAACCTAGAGGAGATGCCCAAAGCAATTTTGCTTTGGAGAGCAATTCTTCAATGGTTGGGTGGTATTGGAATAATTGTTATGGCGATCACTTTGATGCCAATAATGAATGTTGGTGGTATGCAATTATTCAAAATTTCTAACAGTGACTCATCGGAAAAAATTCTTCCTAAATCAAAAGAAATTGCATTGAGATTAATTTATATTTATTCAGGTCTCACTACTCTTTGCGCAATATCATATAAAATTCTTGGGATGAATACTTTTGATAGCATAACCCATTCTATGACAACAATAGCAACTGGAGGTTTTTCAAACTATAACGAGTCAATCGGTTTCTTTAACAGTTTTTCAATAGAAATTTCAGCAATGATTTTTATTATCTTGGGGAGTTTACCTTTTATCGCTTATATCAAATTCTTAAACGGTAATAGAAGAATATTTTTTTCAGATATTCAAATTAGAACTTTTTTGAAAATAATCTTAATAAGTATTCTGATCTTATCAATTTATTTGTTTTTAGATAAATCGTCTGAACTAAACTTCAGAACAGTTTTATTCAATGTAATATCAATTTTGACAGGAACTGGATATGTAAATGCACAATTTGATAACTGGGGTGGATTTCCTTTAATTGTATTTATAGGTCTAATGTTTATCGGTGGATGTGCTGGCTCAACAACCTGTGGTATAAAAATATTTAGATTTCAAATACTTTATTCATTTGTTTTGAATCAACTTAAAAAAATTATTTATCCTAAGGGAATTTTTGTTCTAAAATATAATCAAAGTCCTGTTGATGATAAATTTACTGCATCAATTATTTCTTTCATTTACATGTACCTGGTAATTTTTTTTGCGATTACAGCATTATTATCTTTGACAGGTCTTGACTTTATTACCTCAATTTCTGGTGCTGCAACATCTATTTCAAATGTAGGACCTGGCCTAGGTTCAACTATTGGGCCAAACGGAAATTTTTCATCACTACCTGATATCTCTAAGTGGATTTTAAGCTTTGGTATGATTTTGGGTAGATTGGAATTATTTGCAATCCTTGTATTATTTTTACCATCTTTTTGGAGGAATTAAATTTGATAGAAATTAAAAAAAATTCTTTGTCTGAAATGTTCTCGGTTTATTTTGACAAAAGAATGCTCAAAATTTTATTGCTTGGTGCAATATCAGGTTTTCCATGGGTTTTGATTGGAAGTAGTCTAAGTTTATGGTTAAAAGAAGATGGACTAAGTAGATCAACTGTTGGATGGGCTGGATTAATTTTTGCAGTTTACGCATTTAATTATTTGTGGGCACCTTTAATAGATAGAATACAAATACCATATTTAACAAAAAAAATAGGTCACAGAAGAGGATGGATTGTTTTGATGCAAATTATCATCTTACTCTCACTTGCTCTTTGGAGTTTACTTGATCCATCTGAAAATTTAGCTTTAGTTGTTTCAGTAGGCTTAATAATTGCTATAGCATCATCAACTCAAGATATAACAGTTGATGCTTTAAGAATTGAACAGATTGGTGAAAATGAAGGAAAATCCATGGCTGCTGGAGCCGCAATGGCGGTTGTCGGTTGGTGGACAGGATATAAGTTAGGTGGGGTACTATCATTATTTGCAGCAGATATTCTTCAAAACATTGGTTTTGAAAATTATTGGCAACTAACTTTCTTAATTTTGGGGATTTTAGTAATTTTAATGAACATTGGCTTAATGTTCATTGACGAGTCTGGAAATTTAGAGAGACAAGATCAACAAAAAGAAAATGACAAATTGATATCATCTCAATTTAAAAATCAAAATATATTTACAAAATTGATAACCTGGGTTGCTGGAACAATAAGTGGCCCAATCATTAGTTTTTTTAAAAAAAATGGCTTTTCAATTGCTTTAGGAATTTTAGGATTTGTTTTTTTATTTAAAGTGGGAGAGGCATTTCTTGGAAGGATGTCTATAATTTTTTATAAAGAAATAGGTTTTAGTAAATCGGATATCGCTATTTACTCTAAAACGTTAGGTTGGATTACTACTGTGACTTTTACTCTTTTAGGTGGGCTTTTTGTAATAAGATCCGGGGTGTTAAAAGCAATGTTTTTTGCTGGAGTTATGATGGCAAGTACAAACCTTTTGTTCAGTGTATTGGCCTGGAGCGATAAATCAGAATTTTTATTTGCTATTGCAGTTATTTTTGATGATATAGCTGCTGCATTTGCAACAGTAGCTTTTGTAGCCTTTATATCTATGCTCGTAGACAGAGCCTATACAGCAACTCAATATGCGCTCTTAGCCTCAATAGGCACCGCTGGTAGAACAACTTTAGCCTCCTCCTCTGGCGCCCTTGTTGATTGGTTAAATGGTGATTGGGGAATATTTTTCATTTTGACTGCGCTAATGGTAATTCCTTCATTAATAATCCTTTGGATCATGAAAAATAAACTACAACTAAGTGAAAAATAATTTTTTAAATAAACCTGTAGCTAATATTCACTTAAAACCATCTCGTAATTCTGAGGTAGTTTCACAAATTTTATATGGAGAGAAATTTAAGATTCTATTGAAAAGAAAAAAATATATAAAAATAAAAACTCATTATGACAAGTATATTGGATATATAAAAAAAGATAAATTTTTAGAAAATTTTAAACCCTCATATAAAATTTCAAAAATTAAATCTAGAATTTTCTTTAAAAAGGGTAAGAGATTTTTGTCTTCAAACCATTATCTATATTATGGATCTGGTGTGTATAAACGAAATGAAAATAAAAAGTATATAGAATTTGAAAAAAATAAATGGATCAAAAAAAGTGATATCAAAAATATTGATCATCATGAGAAAAATTATATCAAAATATTCAAATTCTTTTTAAACACAAAATACTTATGGGGTGGAAAAACCTGTGGTGGGATTGATTGTTCAGCATTAATTCAAATCTATTTTTATTACAACAGAATATTTTTTCCAAGAGATACAAAAGATCAAATAAGATTTTGTAAAAGAAAAAGAAGTAAAAATCGACTTAAAGGAGATATCGTATTTTGGAAAGGACATGTTGGTATATGTCTAAATAAGTCTAAATTTATTCATGCTTATGGACCAAAAAAGAAAGTAATAATAATGCCAACAGGACAAACAATTAAATTAATTGATAAAACTGCAAATCTGAAAGTTAAAAAAGTGAGTAATATTAGTAATATTTAATCTCTACCAAAGTCAGGTTTGTTTACATCCTGTTTTAATTTAATAATTTTAGACCTAACTTTTTTAGTCTGAGATAATTTTTTTAAAATTGATTTATTATTTTTAGAATTTATATCTTTTTTGAAAGATTTTAAGTTTTTGATAAATAAGTCTATCGCTTTTGTAACATTAACCTTATTATCAAAGAAAATATCTCTCCACATAATTTCATTTGAAGCAGCTATTCTTGAAAAATCTCTCAACCCCCCAGCGCTGTATTTGATAAGCCCAAATTTAAGTATTTTTTCAAAATCTTGAGCCGATTTAACCAAATTATAGGCAATTAAATGTGGTAAATGACTTGTGATAGAAAAAACTTTGTCATGTTTTTCAGAGTTCATAATAACAGTTTTTGAGCCCATCTTTTTCCAAAAAGAAATTAAAAATTTTAAATTCTTAGGACTTGTTTTTTTATCCTTAATTAATACACACCATTTATCCTCAAACATATCAGCTTTTCCAAATTCTGGTCCACTCACCTCTGATCCAGCGATAGGATGACTCCTTATCCAATTTATACCACGCTTCAAAAATTTTTTAATAATTTTTGATGACTCTATTTTTGAAGATCCCACATCAGTAATCAGTGTCTTTGGCGAAATAGTTTTATTAATTTTAATAATAAGTTTTTTATATTCACTCGTTGATGTACAAACAATTACTAAGTTTGAATTTACCAAACCATCTTTAAGAGACTTAACAATTGTTCCGGGTAATCTAAGACTTTTTATTTTAGCGATATTAGATTTTGATTTTTCATAAATAAATATTTTTTTTGCTATTTTTTTTTTTGAAATCCTTCTTACTAAAGAAGAGCCTAATAACCCACAGCCTATAATTAATATATTTCTCATTTTCTAAATATATTTTGCGTTGCTTTGATAAATTTCATATTTTCCTCTTTTGATCCAATCGTTAATCTTAGCATATTTTTTATTTTATAACCTTCTTCAGTAGACCTTAAAATAATTCCCTTTTTTTTTAATTTTTCATGGAAACTATTAGCTCTTAGTTTGCATTTATTAAAATTCAATAATAGAAAGTTAGCAGAAACTTTATTTGAGCTAATATCATAATTGCTCAAAAAATTTTTCAGTTTTGTCGCATAAATATGATTATGTTTTACTGAACGTGAAATAAATTTTTTATCCTTAAGTGACTCAATAGCTGCTTTTTGAGCTACTTCATTAACATTGAATGGAGGTTTAATAACATTCAAAGCATCAATAATTTTTTTTGAACCATATCCCCAACCAATTCTTAGAGATGATAGTCCGTAGATTTTTGAGAATGTCCTTAATATAAAAACATTCTGCTTATTCTTGAATAAATCTAAACCAGATTTATAGTCTCTATTTTGCATGTACTCTGCATAAGCATCATCTACAACAAGTAAGATATTTTTTCTTAATCTTTTTCTTAAATCAATTAATTCAGAACTGTTCAAGTAAGTGCCAGTCGGATTATTTGGATTAGCAAGAAATACAATTTTAGTTTTATTACTTACTTTTTTAATTATTTCTGAGACAGAAACTTTAAAATTTTTTTCTTTTGCAAAAACAACTTTTGCACCAACTATTTTTGCATATATTCTGTACATTAAAAAACTAAACTGAGGAAGAATTACTTCATCTTTTGGTTTAAGGAAAAGTTGGCATAACATTTGAATAACTTCGTCTGAACCAGCTCCACAAATGATTTTTTCTTTGTCACAACTAAATTTTTTTGAGATCTGACTTCGTAATTTTTTAGACTTTCCATCAGGATATCTGAAAAGACTTAATTTTTTATTTGATATTGCTTTCTTGGCCCTGATACTTACTCCTAAGGCTGATTCATTTGCTGAAAGTTTAATGATTTTATTAAAACTCTTAATAGTTGATTTGCCAGGTTGATAAGCCTCAATATTAAATTTTTTAAATTTTATAGTTGTCATCTTTTAAATTTTAGCCTCTTTATAAATAAAATAACAATTTTTCATATAGAATTAGTTCAAATATTTTAAAAATTGACATACTAAATAACATCTTGTACAAAATTTATGCGCTGATTTACCTGAATTGCGAGCGCTTTAAAAAAACCGCTAAAAAAGTTTTTTTTCTCACAATTCAATAATTAGCATTAATAATTATGAATATTAAAGAGAACATAAAAACGCTTGTTATTAAAAAACCATTGAAACTTGACTGTGGTAAAACTATTAATAATTTTCCACTCGCGTATGAAACTTATGGTTCGCTTAATAAAAATAAAGATAATGCAATCCTTGTTTTTCATGCGCTTACTGGTGATCAATTTGTTACGGGTATTAATCCCGTTACCAAAAAAGATGGTTGGTGGTCTTATGCAGTAGGTCCTAACAAATCAATAGATACAAATAAATATTTTGTTATTTGTGCAAATGTAATAGGTGGTTGTATGGGCTCATTTGGTCCAAGCCATAAAAATCCTGATACAAATAAAATTTTCGGAACTGATTTTCCTGTAATTACTATTAATGACATGGTCAATGCACAAGTAAATTTATTAGATCATTTTGAGATAAAAAAACTTTTTTCAGTTGTTGGTGGATCAATGGGAGGAATGCAAGTTTTGCAATTTATTAGTAATTATCCGGATAAAGCTAGTACAGTAGTGCCGATTGCATGTACCTCTAGTCATTCTGCTCAAAATATTGCTTTTAATGAGTTGGGTAGACAAGCGATAGCATCGGATCATAATTGGTCAAACGGAAAATATTTATCTAATAATACTCTTCCTGATAAAGGGTTATCAGTGGCAAGAATGGCTGCTCATATAACTTATTTGTCTAAAAAAGGTTTACAAGAAAAATTTGGAAGAAAACTTCAAGAAAGAGATGCTCTTAAATTTGGATTTGATGCAGATTTTCAAATAGAGAGTTATCTAAGATATCAAGGGTCCGTTTTTGTAGATCGATTTGATGCTAATAGTTATCTTTATATTACAAGAGCAATGGATTATTTTGATCTAGTTAAACAATTTGATGGTAATTTATCTAATGCATTTAAAAAAACTAAGGCTAAGTTTTTTGTAATATCTTTCACCTCAGACTGGCTCTATCCAACTCAAGAAAATAAAGATATAGTTATCGCTCTTAATGCAATTGGTGCTGATGTTGGATTTGTTGAAATAAAATCTGACAAAGGTCATGACTCTTTCTTATTAGATGTTCCAGACTTTTTGAAAACCCTCAAAAATTTTTTAGATAAATCTTACATAGAGAGATAATAGTGAAAACAGAATATAAAATAATAGTCGATTTAATAGAGGAAAAAACAAGAGTTTTAGATGTTGGCTGCGATGATGGAACATTAATGGAGTCATTAAAAAAAAATAAAAATGTTGATGCGAGAGGGATTGAGATTTCAAAGGATAAAGTTCAAACCTGCGTATCAAAAGGACTTACCGTAATTGAGGGAAACGCGGAGTTGGATTTAAAACAATTTCCAAATGATTCTTTTGATTATGTTGTCCTAGGGCAAACTTTACAAGCTTTCGTAAATCCTGAAATTGTCATAAAAGAACTTTTAAGAGTTGGAAAGAAAGCAATCATAACAATTCCAAATTTTGGTCATTGGAAAGTAAGATTAAATTTGCTTATCAAAGGAACAATGCCAATCACAGAATCATTACCAAATGATTGGTATAACACCCCAAATATTCATATGTGTACGATTAAAGATTTTGTTAAATTTTCAAAAATTATAAACTTTAAAATCTTTAAATCTTTAGCTCTGACAAATAAAAATATATCAAATATTAATAATTCTAATTTATTTTATAAAAATTTATTTGCAGAATTAGGTATATTCTTAATAGAAAAATAAGATGAAAATAGAAATAATTAAGTGTTTACAAGATAATTATAGTTACTTATTAATCGATGACACTAAAAATATTGGATGTGTTGTTGACCCTGGTGAGGCAGCTCCAATTATTAAATATGTTGAAAGTAATAATATTGAATTAAAATATATTCTAAATACTCATCATCATTATGATCATATAGGTGGCAACTTAGAATTAAAGAAAAGATATAATTCTAAAATAGTTGGATTTAAAGAAGATAAAGAACGTATTCCAGAAATTGATGTGCTTGTGGAAGATAATCAAAAATGGAAAAGCGAAAATTTTGAGGCGAAGATTTATCACATACCAGGTCATACAAGTGGGCATATTGCCTTTCATTTTTATTTGGAAAAAAAAATTTTTACTGGGGATACCTTATTTTCTTTAGGATGTGGTAGAATTTTTGAGGGAACTTATGAACAGATGTTCAATTCGTTAAAAAAAATAAAAGAGCTTCCAAAAGATACTCAGATATATTGTGGCCATGAATATACATTACAAAATTCAAAATTTTGTGAGTCAAACGATCCTGATAATTCAAATTTAAAGAATAAAATTAAAGAAATTAAAGAAAAAATAAAAAATGGCCAACCCACCATTCCATCAATTTTATCTGATGAAATAGAATGCAATATATTTCTTAAAGCTAAAGATGTTAAAAGTTTTTCAAAATTAAGAGATTTAAAGGACAATTTTTGATTTATAAAACTTGACTATGGGCTTGCTCAGACTATATTGCCTTAACAAAATTTAGAGTATTTATATGTCATTCGCAGTCATAAAAACAGGTGGTAAGCAGTACAAAGTTAAATCTGGAGAGATTTTGAAAATTGAGAAATTAACAGATGTTGAAGCTAATTCAAAAATAGAATTTAATGAAATATTAGCTTATGGAGACGACAGTAAAATAGAGGTTGGAGCTCCAATGTTAAATGGTGCAAAAGTTGAAGCTGACTTAATTAAAAATAGTAAAAACAGGACTGTGTTAATATTTAAAAAAAGAAGAAGACAAAATTCAAGAAGAAAAAATGGACATAGACAAGAATATTCTATGATTAGAATAAATAAAATTTTTTCAAAAGATGGAAAAATTCTTTCAGAGGCTGAAAAAGTTTCTAAGGTAACAAAAAAAACAGAAACAAAAAAAGAGGCTAGTAAATAACTAGGAATTAATTATGGCAACAAAAAAAGCAGGTGGATCTTCTAGAAATGGACGTGATAGTGCTGGACGGAGACTTGGTGTCAAAAAGTATGGCGGACAATCTGTTATACCTGGAAATATTATTGTAAGACAGAGGGGAACAAAAATATTTCCTGGAGAAAACGTAGGAATGGGTAAAGATCATTCAATTTTTTCAGTAATAAAAGGTAAAGTAGTTTTTAAAAAAACAAAGTCAGATAGAACTTTTGTTTCAGTAAAACCCAATTAATAGTACAACTTAAACTATTGTTGTATTATGAAATTCTTAGATCAAGTTAAAATTTATATTAAAGCTGGAAACGGCGGAGACGGTTCTCCGAGTTTCAGAAGAGAAAAATTTATAGAATATGGTGGCCCAGATGGTGGTGATGGTGGAAAAGGAGGCTCAGTAATTTTAAAAGCTGAACAAAATTTAAATACCTTGATTGATTTTAGATATCAACAACATCATAAAGCAAAGAGGGGTGAAAACGGAGCAGGACAAAACCGAACAGGCAAGAGTGGTGAAGATTTAATTTTAAAGGTTCCCTTAGGAACGCAAGTTTTTGAAGAGGACAATAAAACATTAATTTACGACTTTACGAAAATTAGTGAGGAATTTATCGCTGCTGCTGGTGGTAAAGGCGGATTGGGTAATACAAGATTCAAAAGTTCTACCAATAGGGCTCCAAGAAAATTTACAAAAGGAACTCAAGGAGAAGAGTTTACAATTTGGCTTCAATTGAAAACAATAGCTGATATTGGGATTATAGGATTACCTAATGCAGGTAAGTCAAGTTTATTAGCATCAGTTACTAATGCAAATCCTAAAATTGCAAACTATCAATTTACCACTTTAAATCCAAATTTGGGGGTAGCAAGTTATGATGATAAAGAAATTACGATCGCAGATATACCAGGATTAGTAGAAGGGGCTCATAAAGGTACAGGCCTTGGAATTCAGTTTTTGAAACATATTGAGAGATGTAAATCTCTTTTACATTTAATTGATATTACAAGTGAAGATTTAAAAAAAAGCTATCAACAAGTTAAAAATGAGCTTAAAAAATATAGTAATAAACTCACTAAAAAAAAAGAATTAATCGTGTTGAACAAAATAGATCTTATTGATGAAAAAGAGGTTAATCACATAATTAAAGATTTTAAAAAGAATATTAAATCAGAAGTTATTGCTTTATCAACATTCAATAAATCTTCAGTATCAAAAATCAAATCAAAATTATTGAATTATGTATCTTAAAAACTCAAAAAAAATTGTTATCAAAATCGGATCTTCACTTTTAGTTGACCATGAAAAGAAAATAAGAAAAAAATGGCTCTCTAGCTTTGCGAAAGATATAAAAAAATTAAGATTGAATAATCAAAAAATTATAATTGTTTCTTCAGGCGCAATAGCCCTTGGATGTAAAAAAATGAATTATAATAAAAAAAATCTTAAGCTAGATAAAAGTCAAGCCATTGCATCTATAGGACAAATTGAATTGATGAATTTGTTCTTAGAAACATTTTCAAAATATAAATTAGATATTTCTCAAATTTTACTTACTCTTGATGACACCGAGGAAAGAAGAAGATCAATTAATGCAAAAAGAACCTTTGAAAACTTATTCGATCTTGATTTCATCCCTATTGTTAATGAAAATGATACGATTGCAACATCTGAAATTAAGTATGGAGATAATGATAGACTTGCTTCTAGAGTAGCTCAAATTACAAATGCAGATACCTTAATATTACTCTCGGATGTGGATGGTTTATACACAAAAAACCCAAAAAAATTCAAAGATGCTCAATTAATTAAGAAAGTGATTGATTTAGACAAAGTTGTTAAAAGTATAAATATCAAAGGTATGACAGAATTAGGAAGTGGTGGTATGAATACAAAAATCGAAGCTGCTAAAATTTGTAATTTGGCTGGTTGCAATATGGTAATAGCAAATGGGTTAAGTCTTAATCCTATCGATCGTATCCAGAGTGGAAATAACTGCACTTGGTTTATTTCTAAAATATCTAAAATGCATGCAAGGAAAAAGTGGATAATCAGCTCAATTTCTCCTAAGGGTGAACTAATAATTGATGATGGAGCAAAAAAAGCTCTTCATAGTGGAAAAAGTTTATTAGCGGCTGGAATTAAAAAAGTGGTCGGTAGGTTTAATAAGGGAGATCATATTAAAATTTTAGATAATAAAAAAAAAGAGTTTGCTCGTGGACTTAGCTCTTTTTCATCCAAAGAAATAAATTTAATTATGGGCTGTCATTCGAATGAAATACAAAAAATTTTAGGATACGTGTCGAAATCTGAGGTTGTGCATAAAGATGATATGGTAGAAATCTAATGAGAAAGATATTAATTAATATTGGAGAAAGATCAAAACAAGCGTTTGCTCAACCAATAAATACTTATAAAAAAAATAAAGTTTTAAGTGATTATCTTAAAATGATAAAAAAAAATAAGCATTTAATTCTTAGAGAAAATAAAAAAGATGTAGATCGGGCTATCAAAATTAAGCTTAGAGATAATTTAATAAATCGACTTATTTTAAATGAAAAAAAAATCTTGGGTATTATTAATTCAATCCAAAAAATAATTAAGTTAAAGGATCCAATTTATAATGTTATTGAAAAATGGAAAAGACCTAATGGACTTGTATTTTCAAAAATATCAATCCCAATAGGAGTAATAAGTGTAATTTATGAAAGTAGACCAAATGTAACCTCGGATGTAGCATCATTATGTTTTAAATCTGGAAATCCAGTTATTTTGAAAGGTGGTTCTGAAGCCTTTTATTCTAATAAAATTTTATCAAATTTATTCAGAAAAGCTTTGAAGATTAATAAAGTTAATCAAAACTTTGTTCAATTCATCGATATAAAGAATAGAAAAGTGGTAGATTTTTTACTCACTAAAATGACTAATTTTATTGATGTAATCATACCAAGAGGGGGTAGAAATTTAGTTAAAAAAGTACAAAACATTTCTAAAATTCCAACTATTGGTCACTTAGAGGGTGTTTGTCATTCATATGTAGATAAAGATGCGGATCCCAAAATTGCTACCAAAGTAATAGTAAATGCAAAATTAAGAAATACAGCGATTTGTGGAGCAACTGAAACAATTTTGCTTAATGAGCGTATAATCAAAAAGTTTGGAGCTCATATATTAAAGATATTAGAGGAAAAAGGTTGTCAGATTATTGGTGATAATAAAATACGAAAAATTTATAAAGGTAAAATCAGAAAAGCATCAATCAAAGATTGGTCAAAAGAATATTTATCTGCTACCGTTTCTGTAAAATCTGTCAAAAACTTACAAGAGGCTATTTCTCATATTAATAAATATGGAACTATGCATACTGATTGTATTATTACTAAAAACAAAAAAACTGCTAAAAAATTTTTAATGGGAGTTAAAAGTTCAATAGCGATGCACAATACATCTACACAATTTGCAGATGGTGGTGAATTTGGATTTGGTGGTGAGGTTGGAATTTCGACAAATGTACTTCCTCCAAGAGGCCCTGTAGGACTTGGACAACTAATTTCCTACAAATATCAAGTAACAAGTAATGGTAAAATTAGAAAGTAAATTGGTTACAAAAAGAAATAAAATTGGGATCCTAGGTGGATCCTTCGATCCTGCACACAAAGGTCACTTAATAATCTCAAAAGAAGCAATTAAAAAATTTAAATTACAAAATGTTATTTGGGCAATAACAAAAAAAAATCCTTTTAAAAAAAAAACACATACAAGTTTGGATAATAGAATCAAGCATTGCAAAAAAATTATTGGGTCAAGTAAATTGATCAAAGTAAAATTTTATGAGGACACAATTAAATCTAATAAAACTTTTGATTTGATAAATCATATTTCAAAGAACAAAAAAAACAAAATTTATTTTATAATGGGCGCTGATAATTTAATAAAATTTCACAAATGGTATAAATGGAAATTAATTTCACAGAAATGTAAAATAATAGTATTTGATAGGCATGGATATAAAAAAAAATCATTAAATTCAACTACATATAAAAGATTAAATAGTGAAAATTTGAAATTTATTGAATTTGAAAAGGTCAATATTTCTTCTTCTCAATTGAGAAAAATTTGATATGGTTTAAATAATTAATGGACAAAATTTCTGATTTAAAAAAAATCATAATTCAAACTTTAGATATCAATAAAGCTTTAGACATTGTTAGCATCGATCTTAAGGATAAAAGTTCAATGGCTGAATACATGATTATTGCAAGTGGTACGTCATCTAGACATATCCAGTCACTTTCTGAGCAAGTTTTAGAAAAATTCAAAGATTATGGAATGAAAGATTCAAAAATCGAGGGAAAAGATAGTACTGAGTGGAAACTGGTAGATGGAATAGATCTAATTGTCCACATATTTCATCCGGAAAAAAGAAAATTTTATGAACTAGAAAAAATGTGGTCAGAATTTATCCCAAAAGAAAAACTTATAATATGAGAAAAATTTTTTTTATTATCAGTATATTTTTCCTGAAGTTTTCAACTTTTAATCCTGTCGTTGCAGCTGAAAATGATGTTTATAAGAAAATAGATTTATTTGGAGAAGTATTAGAAAAAATTAATAAAGAATATGTCGATGAAATAAATCAATCTGAAAGTATGGATGCTGCAATAGATGGTCTGCTTCAATCACTAGATCCTTACTCAGCATATATGTCACCTGAAATTTTCAACGAAATGCAGACTGAAACAAGTGGTGAATTTGGTGGCTTGGGAATAGAGGTAAATATGGAGTCTGGAGTTGTAAAAGTAATTTCTCCTATTGACGATACTCCAGCGTCTAGAGCTGGAATTAAAGCTGGTGACTACATCATAAAGATAGATGATATTCAGGTACAAGGTAAATCTCTAAGTG
This sequence comes from uncultured Pelagibacteraceae bacterium, assembly GCA_902572925.1. GTDB lineage: Bacteria > Pseudomonadota > Alphaproteobacteria > Pelagibacterales > Pelagibacteraceae > Pelagibacter. Next base: position 58,737 of record CACGHT010000003.1, read on the forward strand.
AAGCTGTAGATTTAATGAGAGGACCTGTGGGTTCATCAATTATTTTAACTGTAAGAAGAATTGGACAAAAAAAAGCTTTAACATTTGAAATCGTAAGAGAAATAATTCAAATTAAATCAGTAAAAGCTGATCTTTTAAAAAATAACGTTGGGTATCTAAGATTAACTTCTTTCAATGAAAATAGTGGTGATCAAATAAGAGAGCAAATTAGAGAATTTGAAAAAAATGATAATATAAATTCATATATACTAGATTTAAGAAATAATCCTGGAGGGTTGTTATCACAAGCTATAAAGATATCAGATTTTTTTTTAGATAATGGGGAGATTGTATCTACCAAAAGTAGAAAGGCCTCTGAAAATAGAAAATGGTTTGCCAAAAAAGGAGATTTGATAGGTGGCAAAACTTTGGTTGTATTAATTAATTACGGTTCTGCATCTGCTTCAGAAATAGTTGCTGGAGCACTACAAGATCATAAAAGAGCAATTATTTTAGGCGAAAATAGTTATGGAAAGGGTTCAGTGCAATCAATTATTCCACTAAAGAATAAAGGAGCAATAAGACTCACTGTTGCAAAATATTACCTACCGTCAGGCAAATCAATTTCTGAGGTTGGAGTAAGTCCTGACATTGAGATTGATGAAGATACGGATGAATTTAGGATTAAGACAGACACTGATAATCAACTAAGCTACGCATTAAAACTTTTAAACGGTTAAATGAAAGAACAATATAAACATCTACCACTCCGTAGTGGTGTAGGCATTGTTGTTCTTAATCAAGAAGATAAAATTTTCGTTGCAAGAAGAATAGACAACCCAAAAAACTTTTGGCAAATGCCACAAGGAGGTATTGATGAAGGTGAGGATTTTCTTTCCGCCGCATACAGGGAGTTAAAGGAAGAGACTAGTATTACAAAAGTAGAGCTAATTAAAGAATTAGATGGTTTTATAACATATGAATTACCAGATCACTTATTGGGTATAATTTGGAAAGGTAAGTATAAAGGACAAAAACAGAAATGGTTTATAATGAAGTTTACTGGAGAGGATAGTGAAATAAATATTAAAACAAAAAAACCTGAATTTCTTGAATGGAAATGGATTGATTTAGAATCCTTAACAAAAGTTGTGGTAGATTTTAAATTACATGTCTATCAAGAAATTAAAAAAAAATTAGAGTTATTATTAGTTAATCGATCTTAGAACTTCAACTTTTTGATCCGCTAAATATTTAGCCTGATCACTAATCTCAGATTTGTTTGCTTCCGCTTCAGCTTTCTTGAGTAAATCCCCTTGTTTAGATTTATCTAAATCTGCCACAGAGAATATTGTGCTTGTTAAGATAGATAAATTATTATTTTTAAATTCAATAATTCCATCTTCTACATAATAATTTTCATCACCTGATTTCGAAAATACTTTAATTATCCCAGGTTTTAAAAAAGAAATAATAGATATGTGATCTTTTAAAATCCCCATTTCTCCCTCAAATGCAGGTACAACAACCTCTAAAACATCCTCTTTTACTAAAAAAGATTTTTCTGGGTTTACAATTTCAATTTTAAACTCTTCACCCATTAAGCAGCAGCTTCTTGTTCCATTTTTTTAGCTTTCTCAATTGCCTCTTCAATCGTGCCCACCATATAAAACGCTGCTTCAGGTAAATGATCATATTCACCTTTACAAATAGCATCAAAGCCTTTGATGGTTGAGTCTAAATCTACCAATTTTCCTGGTGATCCTGTGAAAACCTCTGCAACAAAAAATGGTTGAGATAAAAATCTTTGAATTTTTCTCGCTCTAGCTACAACCAGCTTATCCTCTTCAGATAATTCATCCATACCCAAAATGGCTATGATATCTTGTAATGATTTGTAAGATTGTAATATTCTTTGCACATCTCTTGCTACTCTATAATGTTCATCACCAACAATTCTAGGGTCTAGTATTCTTGAAGTTGAGTCTAACGGATCAACAGCAGGATATATTCCAATTTCAGCTATTTGTCTTGAAAGCACAGTTGTTGCATCCAAATGAGCAAAAGATGTAGCCGGAGCAGGGTCAGTTAAATCATCTGCAGGTACATAAATTGCTTGTACTGAAGTAATTGATCCTTTGTTAGTAGTAGTAATTCTCTCTTGAAGATTACCCATATCAGTTGCTAATGTTGGTTGATAACCAACTGCAGATGGAATTCTACCCAAAAGAGCCGAAACTTCTGAGCCAGCTTGAGTAAATCTAAAAATATTATCAACAAAGAAAAGTACATCTTGTCCCTCTTGATCTCTAAAATATTCTGCTACGGTCAATCCAGTAAGTGCCACTCTAGCTCTAGCGCCTGGGGGTTCATTCATTTGTCCATAAACTAATGCTGCTTTAGATCCTTGTCCGTCCTGTTTGATAACACCAGACTCAATCATTTCATGATAAAGATCGTTTCCTTCCCTTGTTCTTTCTCCTACGCCTGCAAAAACTGAAAAGCCACCATGTGCTTTTGCAACGTTATTGATTAACTCCATAATCAAAACAGTTTTTCCAACACCAGCACCGCCGAACAAACCAATTTTTCCTCCTTTTGCATAAGGAGCTAGTAAATCAATTACTTTAATACCAGTAACAAGTATTTCAGTTTCAGTCGATTGATCATTAAATTCAGGGGCACCTCTATGAATTGGCCAGCTTTCTTTAGTTTTTACTTCTCCTCTTTCGTCTATTGGCTCTCCAATAACATTAATAATTCTTCCAAGAGTTTCAGGTCCTACTGGAACTTGTATGGGAGCATTGGTATTAATTACCTCATCACCTCTTTTTAAACCTTCAGTAGCATCCATTGCAATAGTTCTAACTGTAGTTTCACCCAAGTGTTGCGCTACTTCTAAAACTAATCTGTTGTTTCCATTTTTACATTCCAATGCTGTTAAAATTTCTGGAAGTTCTCCATCAAATTTAACATCTACTACTGCTCCAATAACCTGTGTAATTATTCCTTTGCTCATAATTATAAACTTTCTGCTCCTGATATGATTTCTATTAGTTCTTTTGTAATTGCTGCCTGACGACTTCTATTATATTCGATAGTAAGTTTGTCAACCATTTCACCTGCGTTACGGGTAGCATTATCCATTGCACTCATTCTGGACCCTTGTTCGCTAGCTGAATTCTCCAACATTGCCTTAAATATTTGTGTTGAAATATTTTTTGGTAGTAAATTACTTAAAATTTCATCTTCATCTGGCTCAAATTCATAACTTTCATCTGAATTATTATGATCCTCTTCATTATTTAAGGGTATAATCTGTTGAGCTTGAGGTATTTGAGTGATTACATTTTTAAATTGATTATAAAAAATAGTACATATATCAAACTCACCAGCCTCAAATTTTTCAATTATGATCCTTCCAACTTTATCGGCATCAAAATAATTTGCATTTTTAGATTCTTTAAAAGATATATTTTCAATAATTTTATCTCCATAAACTCTTTTTAGTTGGTCATTTCCCTTCGACCCTACAGTAATAATCTTTAATTGTTTACCCTCGTTCAAAATTTTTGAAAAATAACTTTTCGCTTTTTTAATTATGTTAGAATTAAAACCACCACAAAGGCCTCTGTCTGATGTCATTACTACACATAGGTGAACTTTATTTTCGCCTGTCCCAGATAATAATTTTGGGGCATTTTCCTTATCAGATATACCATTGGATAAGTTTAAAATAATATTGTTCATTTTTTCTGAATAAGGTCTCCCTCTCTCAGCGCTTTCTTGAGCTCTTCTTAATTTTGCTGCTGCAACCATTTTCATAGCTTTCGTGATTTTTTGTGTAGACTTTACACTAGCTATCCTTTTTTTGAGATCATCTAGACTTGCCATATTAAATTAAGATTTAAAGGTTCCTTTCAGCTGAGTAATTACTTCTACCAATAGCTTTTCTTTATCTTCATCAAGTTTTCCAGTGCTTTGAATTGCTTCAATTATTTCAGGTTTATCTGATTTACATTTATTAATAATTTTGTTTTCAAACTCTGATACATCTTTTAAATCAATATCATCGAGATATCCTTTAACACCGCAGAAAACTGATATTACTTGTTCAGCAACAGTCAGTGGTGAGTATTGTTTTTGTTTTAGAAGTTCAGTTAGTTTTGAGCCCCTATTTAAAAGTTGTTGTGTAGATGCATCCAAATCAGATCCAAATTGAGCAAATGCTGCCATTTCTCTGTATTGTGCTAATTCTAGTTTCATCGATCCCGAAACTTTTTTCATAGCTTTTGTTTGAGCTGATGATCCAACTCTAGATACTGATAACCCAACGTTAATTGCTGGTCTTATACCTTGATTGAATAATTCTGTTTCTAAGAATATTTGACCATCAGTAATTGAAATTACATTAGTAGGAATAAATGCAGAAACATCTCCTCCTTGTGTTTCAATAATTGGAAGTGCTGTTAATGAACCACCACCGTGCTCGTCGCTTAACTTTGCAGCTCTTTCAAGTAATCTACTATGTAGATAAAATACATCTCCCGGATAAGCCTCACGGCCTGGAGGTCTTCTCAATAATAGAGACATTTGTCTGTACGCCACAGCTTGTTTAGATAAATCGTCATAGATAATAAGTGCATGCATTCCATTATCTCTAAAATACTCACCCATAGCACATCCTGTATATGGTGCTAAAAATTGTAATGGCGCGGAATCTGATGCTGTAGCTGCAACAATAGTTGTGTACTCCATTGCACCTGCCTCTTCTAAAGTTTTTTGAATTTGTCTTACCGTTGATCTTTTTTGTCCAACTGCAACATAAATACAATATAATTTTTGCTTTTCATCACCGGATTCATTTATTTTTTTTTGATTAATAATTGCATCCACAGCAACTGCAGTTTTACCCGTTTGTCTGTCACCAATAATTAATTCCCTTTGACCTCTTCCAATTGGAACCAAACTATCGATTGATTTTAATCCAGTTTGCATTGGTTCATTGACTGATTGACGAGGAATAATTCCTGGTGCTTTTACTTCTACTCTAGTTTTTTTAATATTTTTATCAAATGGACCTTTTCCATCAATAGGATTACCTAAACCGTCTACAACTCTTCCTAACAATTCCTTTCCAACAGGAGTATCAACAATGTTACCTGTACGTTTTACTACATCCCCCTCTTTTACATTTCTATCGTCACCAAAAATTACAACACCAACATTTTCACTTTCTAAGTTAAGAGCCATTCCTTTTGATCCATCTGCAAATTCCACCATTTCACCAGCTTGTACATTATCCAAACCGTAAATTCTTGCGATACCATCTCCAACTGATAATACCTGCCCTACTTCTGCAACTTCGGCTTTTTCACCAAAATTTTTGATTTGTTCTTTTAATATTTTTGTAACTTCTGAAGGATTTATTTCCATCTATGCCTCTATCATTTTATTTTCAATTTGCTGTAATTTATTTTTAATTGAGGAGTCAACCATAGTACTTCCAACTTGAACTACCAGACCTCCTATTAAACTTTCATCGTATTTATAGTTTAATTTTATTTTAGAGCTAAAATTCATTGATAACTCATCTGTAATTTTTTTAATTTCATCACTTGATAATTTTTTTGCTGATTTCAATTCAGCTATAAGCTCACCTCTTTTTTTGGAACAAATTTCAATAAAACTTTTAAGAATTCGTTCTATAAAAAAGAAACGTCTCTTTTGAATTAAGAAATTTAAAAAATTTTTAAATAAATTATCAAATTTATTACTAGCAGCTATTTTATTTATCACCTTTGAGAGATCCTCTTGGCTAGTAGTGGGATCTTTAATCAAATTAAAAAAATCTTTACTTTGATTAATTAGATTTAATACAGATAAAGATTGTTCTTCTATCTGGCTCAATAAATTATTTTCTTCTGAAAGCTCAAAAAGTGCGAGAGAATACCTTTCAGCTGATGAAATTGAAAATCCTGTATCTTTGCTCAACTTGTTTCCTATATAATGTTGAAGATTATTTAAAATTCAGGCTTTAATTAACATATGACCCTTGTGTCTTCAAGTGACTGATATGTCAAAAATGCCTCTTTTTATTGGTTAATTGAAATTTATTGGATCAACATCAACTGAAAGTTTTATTCCCTTAAAAAATTTATATTTTGGAATAATTTTAGCTAAAGAATTTTGCATTTTCATGGATTTTGATCCTCTTATCAAAAGTCTTATCCTAAACTTTTTTTTTATTCTAAATATTGGTGCATTCACAGGACCCAAAATTTTTCCGTTAATTTTGTTTGCAATAAAATTCTTGAAATTAAAAGCTTCTTTTTCTAATTTTTTTTCATTTTCTCCTGTGAGGATTAAAGAAATAAATCTTTGATAAGGAGGAAGTTTATTTTTTTTTCTTATTTCTAACTCTCTTTCTAAAAAGATATCTGGATTTTCATTTGTTATTTCAGAGATCATTTTAGAATTATTTTCATAGGTTTGAAAATAAACTGTCGCTGGTTTTCCAGTTCTACCAGCTCTTCCTGAAAGTTGATGATAAAGTTGTAAATTCTTTTCAGCCCCTCTTAGATCGTGACCATGAGATGAAAGATCAATATCTAGAACAACAATACAATTCAAGTGAGGAAAATGA
>CACGHT010000004.1 GCA_902572925.1 uncultured Pelagibacteraceae bacterium
AATTAAAAATGCCAAAATTTTTATTGCATATTATATTAATAAGGTAAGACTTATTGATAACTTTTAATATTTACAAAAAGTAAGCTCCAACACCTAAAAATGATACGAACCCAATAACATCAGTTATAGTTGTTACAAAAACACTTGATGCTATAGCTGGATCTATATTCATCTTTTTTAATGTGACAGGCACCAATATCCCAAACAATCCTGCAACGATCATTGTCAAAATCATTGAGATTGAAATTATTAAAGAGAGTATAATGTCCTGAAACCATAACTGAACAATAAAAGAACTTATAATTGCAAAAATAATTCCATTTAAAATCCCAATATTGAATTCTTTAAAAATATTGTGATTAAAATTATTTTTTGTTAAATCATTAGTGGCAAGAGTTCTAACTGTTACAGCTAATGTTTGCATTCCAGCATTACCGCCCATTGATGCAACTATTGGCATCAAGAAAGCTAGAACAACCATTTGTTCAATAGTTGCTCCAAATAAACTAATACAATATGTAGCTAAAAATGCGGTGAAAAGATTTAATAATAACCAATTAAATCTTCTTTTCGTTTTTGTAATTACTCCATCTGTAATTTCCTCATCACCTACACCAGCTAATCTTAATGCATCTTCTTCTGCCTCTTCTTTTAAAACAGTTAGAACATCATCTGACGTGATCATTCCAACTAATTTATTATTTTTATCAATAACACATGCAGAATTTAAATTATAATTTTCAAAAGAGTTACCAACTTCTTCTCTATCCATATCTACAGGAACTAAAAAAATAGAGTCATCCATAATTGATGACATTTTTGTTTCTCTTGATGTTCTTAGAACTTTGGATGATGGTACAGCACCAATAGGTTTAAAATTTTCATCAACAATATAAATTTCTAAAAATTGTTCTGGTAAATCTTTATTTTCTCTTAAATAATCGATAGTTTGACCAACAGACCAGTTACTAGGTATTGCAGTAAATTCCCTCTGCATAATTCTAGCTGCACTATCCTCAGGATAACTAAGACCTTCCAATAAAGCGAAACGATCTTTAGGTGGTAGTAAACTTAAAATAGAATTCTTATTTTTTTCATCTACATTCTCAAGTATAGCTATAGCATCGTCAGATTCCAAATTTTTCAATATGCTAACAATTGCATCTGAGGAAAGATATTTTATAATTTCAGATTGAACTGACTCATTTAACTCAACAAAAACTTCAGGATCTATTTTGAAATTGTTTAATTTAATTAAATTTTCTCTATCATTTTGCCCCAAGTGTTCTATGATATCAGCTGCATCAGCAGGGTGCATCTCTTTAAAAGAATTCGTGATAAAATTTGCATCATTATTTGAAATTTTATCAGTGACTACTTTTATGTACTCTTTATTAAATTCAAAATTGACTTTTTTATCTTTGATTTTTTTAATTAAAGCCATAAATTTTCCTATTATTAAGGTCGATCTTTTAATACATAATCAAAAGATTACAATTTTTAAATGAGTATAGAAATTAAAAAGTCTGAAAAACCTGTCATTTATGAGGATGCAAAAAAAATGATGGAAGAAAGATTGTTAAATGTGGATCAAAATAAATCAAATGAATTAATTTGGACTTTAGAACATCCAGAGATTTATACAGCAGGGACTAGCTATAATGAAAATGATATTTTAGATAAATCTATTAAGATATTGAAGACCAATAGAGGTGGTAAAATTACCTATCATGGTCCAGGACAGCTAATTTGTTATTTTGTAATAGACTTAAAAAAAAGAAATAAAGATATTAGAAATTTTATTTCTATAATAGAAAAAACAATAATTGAAACACTAAACTTTTTTAATATTAAAAGTTTTTCTGATAAAGAAAATATTGGAATATGGTACAAAGATAACGAACAAACAAAAAAAGTGGCCGCGATTGGAGTGAGAATTAGTAAATGGATAGCTTATCATGGTTTTTCAATTAATATAAATAACAATTTAGATAAATATAGAGGGATAATTCCATGTGGTATTAAAGATAAAGGAGTTACAAATCTAAAACAAATCAAAGATCAAGATTATAAAGAATTAGACAAAAAACTAGTTGAAGTCTTTATTTCAAATTTGAATAAGTAAGTCTTTTAATTTTTAATAATTTTTTAAAATAATCAGGTAGTAAAGCTTTATAAGTATATTTTTTGTTTTTGATCATGAATTTTATTTCGTATGCATGAAGCATTAATTCTTTGTTAATACCAATTGTTTTGTTGAAAGATTTATATTTATTATCTCCGTAAATTGAGTGACCAGTATTAAAAAGTTGTTTTCTTAATTGGTGTTTCCTACCAGTAACAGGTTTCATCTCAACAAAAGTAGAATTAGAATTTTTATCAATGACTTTGTAAATTGTTTTTGCTTTTTCAATAATCTTTTTTCCGTTATCATAACGTATTAGATCATCATTCCATTCTCCTGAATTTTTTTCAAGTTCACCATGACAGATAGCTAGATAAGTTTTATGCACTTTTCTTAATCTAAACAATGATGTTAATAATTGTGCTGTCTCTCTATTTTTAGCCATTAAAAAAACACCTGATGTATCTTTGTCTAATCTGTGAACAGAAAAAGGTTTTGAGTCTGAAAAAATTTCACTTTTTTTGAAAATATCAATTAAGTTTTTTTTTGATTTTGTTCCACCCTGAACAGAAATACCAGCACTTTTATTTAAAACGACAAAATTTTCGTTGTTATCTATTATTAAATCCTCATTTGCTTTGATTATTTGATTAGAGGGATTAAAACTTATTTTTTTTTGTTGAATTCTTTCTTCAAATTTAAAGTCATAAAAATCAATTTTGTCATTAAATTTTATTTTATGAGAACTTTTTATTTTTTTTTTATTAACTTTGATTTTGCCTGATCTTAGAGATTTTTCAATTAGTCCTTGAGGAATTCTCCCTATTGTATTACGTATCCATCTATCAACACGCATATTATTACACGTTGATCCAACGATGTAACTTTTTAACATAAAAGAATATTATTTTGATACAGTTACTGGTTTTTTGTCTTCTTTTTTTTCAGGCTCTTTTGCGGTAATTTTTTTCTTTTTATCTACTTTTTTTGCCTCAACATCTCTGTCTACAAACTCAATAATTGCCATTGGTGCATTATCACCATATCTAAAACCAGCTTTAATTATTCTTGTATAACCACCTGATCTTTTCTCGTATCTTTTTGATAATGTCTTTTTAACTTTGTTCGTAGATTTAATATCCTGTAACTGTGAAACTAAAGCTCTTGTGTTATGAAGAGTATCTCTCTTACCTAATGTAATTATCTTATCAGCTTGAGGCTTTAAAAACTTCGCCTTTGGTAACGTTGTTTTAATTTGCTCATATTTTATTAGAGAATTTAGCATGTTTTTTAACAATGCTTTTCTATGCTCAGATGTTCTATTAAGCTTCTTATTTGCAAATCCGTGCCTCATTTAGATTGCTTCCTCTAGTTTTTTCGACATTTCAGCAATGTTGTCTGGTGGCCAATTTGGTATCTCCATACCTAAATACAAAGACATTCCTGTTAAGACCTCTTTAATTTCATTGAGTGATTTTCTTCCAAAATTTGGTGTTCTAAGCATTTCACCCTCAGATTTTTGAACAAGATCACCAATATAAATTATGTTATCATTTTTAAGACAATTCATTGATCGCACAGATAGTTCCAATTCATCAACTTTTCTTAATAAATTTTTATTGAATTCAGGTTCTGTTGATACTTCTTTGACTGGTGCTTCTACAGGTTCATCAAAATTAATAAACATTTTTAATTGATCTTGAAAAATTCTTGCAGAATAAGCTACCGCATCCTCAGCTGATATTGAACCATCTGTTTCAACTTCCATTGTAAGTTTGTCATAGTCTAAAGCTTTACCTTCTCTTGCTGTGCTGACAGAATAAGAAACTTTTTTGACGGGACTATATAAGGAGTCTATAGCAATCAATCCCAAAGGTGGTTCCTCTGGTTTATTTAATTCTGCTGGAACATACCCCTTTCCAGTGTTTACATTCATTTCCATATGAAAACTTGTATTTTCATCTAAATTACAAATTACTAATTCAGGATTTAAAATTTCAACATCAGTTACTGGAGTTATATCTGAGGCTTTAATTTCACCAGGTCCTTTTGCATCTAAAACAAGTTTTTTTGTACCTTCAGAAGATGACTTTAACGCCAAAGATTTAACATTTAAAACTATGTCAGTAACATCTTCTCTTACACCTTTTATAGAAGTAAACTCGTGTAGCACACCGTCTATTTGTATAGATGTAACTGCTGCACCTCTTATTGAAGACAATAAAATTCTTCTTAATGAATTACCTAACGTTAAACCATAACCCTTCTCTAGAGGCTCAGCTACTATTTTTGCTTTTGACAAATCATCGCTCATTTGCACATCAATTTTTGATGGCTTAATAAGAGATTTCCAGTTTTTAATATTTACGTTTTCAGTTTCCATTAAACTCTCCTTTTTTTTGGTGGTCTAGTGCCGTTATGTGGCATTGGCGTCGTATCTTTAATTGATAAAATTTTAAATCCTCTTGCTTGTAAAGCTCTTAATGCTGTTTCTCTACCTGAACCTGGACCTTTAACTTCAACTGATAATGTTTTCATACCAAATTCTAAAGCTTTTGAAGCAGCTGCGTCTGCAGCAATTTGTGCAGCATAGGGTGTAGATTTTCTAGAACCTTTAAAACCTTTTTGACCTGCTGAAGCCCATGAAATTACATTCCCATTTGTATCTGCGATAGAAATAATAGTATTATTGAAAGTTGACTGAACATAAGCGATACCATTCAAAATATTTTTTTTAACTTTTTTCTTTTTAGAGTAAGAGCTTTTTTTTACTTTACTTACACTCTTATCATTTTTTTGGTCTATCTTTTCAACCTTGTCAACTTTAGCCATATTTATTTTTTCAGTGGAGTTAATTTTTTCCCTGCAATTGCAATTGCCTTACCTTTTCTTGTTCTTGCATTACATCTTGTTCTTTGACCTCTAACTGGTAATTTTTTTCTATGTCTAGATCCTCTGTAGCAAGCTAAATCTATTAATCTCTTAATACTTAAAGAATAATCTCTTCTTAAATCACCTTCAACTTTGAAATTTTGATCTATATATTCTCTAATTTTTAGAATTTCCTCATCAGTGAGTTGATTAACTCTCTTTTCTTTTGGGATTTTTAAGGATGAACATATTTGTGAAGAAAACTTATCCCCAATACCATAAATGTAGGTAAGACCTACGTGAACAAGCTTGTTCTGTGGAATATTTATACCTGCAATACGAGCCATATATTTGTGATAATTTTCAGCCTTTTATATAAGATGATCTTAAGAAGTCAACGGGTTAAACATTGATAAAAGTGTTAATTTTTGCGGTTATTTCCTCAACTTTAGTACTACCATCTAATTCAAAAAAATTGGAATTTTTAGAATAGAATTCTAGAACAGGTTTGGTCGTTTCCATATATTTGTCATACCTTTTTACAATAGTATTTAGATCATCATCAGATCTATTTTCTATAGTTTTTCTTTGTTTAATTCTTTTAATTATTGTTTCCTTATTTACATTTAGAAAGAATACAAAATTTATTTTTTGATTTGTTTTTATTAATAATTTATCTAGATTTTTAGCTTGAGTTAGTGATCTTGGATATCCGTCAAAGATTAATTTGTTTTTCTTACCAGGATCAGAAATTACTTTTTCTATTAGAGAATTAACTATTTCATCACTAACAAATCTTCCATCATTCATATCTTCGACTATCTTTTTTCCTATTTCAGAGTTTTTTTGAATTTCATCTCTCAACATCTCACCTGTGGAAATTTGAAAACTGTTTAATTGTTTAACTAAATTTTTAGCTTGTGTGCCTTTACCAGCTCCAGGAGGTCCAAACAAAATTACATTCACTTTTCTTAACTATCTACCAAATTTAGTTTTTTTAATTAATTGCTCATATTGTGAGCTCATAAGTCGAGTTTGAATTTGTGTTACTGTATCAATAGCAACAACTACAACAATCAATATAGACGTTCCACCTAAATAAAAAGGAATTGGATAATTAGCAATTAAAAACTCTGGCATTAAACAAACTAAAGTAAGGTATAAGGCTCCAATAGTAGTTAATTTTGTTAAAATATTTTCAATATAAAGAGCTGTACTTTCACCTGGTCTTATACCTGGAACAAAACCACCATATTTTCTTAGGTTATCAGCCGTCTCTGTTGGATTAAAGGTAATTGAAGTATAAAAAAAAGTAAAAAAAATAATTCCTGATGCATAAAGTAACATATAAAGAGGTTGTCCTTGAGTAAAATACGAACTTAAATTTAAAAAAGTTTCATTATCAGAAACATCAAAATTTGAAAAAGTTACAGGTAATAGTAGTAAGGCTGATGCAAAAATAGCTGGTATAACTCCTGCTTGATTAATCTTTAAAGGTAAATGAGACGACTCTCCACCATACATTTTGTTGCCCATCTGTCTTTTAGGATAATTTATTAATATTTTTCTTAAAGCTCTTTCCATAAAGACAATAAATAATATAGTTAAAATTAATAAAATAAAAATAGCAATTATCATCAGAGTTGAAATTGCTCCAGTTCTACCTAATTCAAATGTTGTCACTAAAGCTCTAGGAATTTCTGCAACAATTCCAGCAAAAATAATTAATGATATTCCATTTCCAATTCCTCGTTGCGTAATCTGTTCACCTAACCACATTAAAAAAATTGTACCAGCTACAATAGTTGTAACTGTAGATATTTTAAAAAACATTCCAGGGTTAATAACTAAATTAGCTGAGGACTCCAAACCAACAGATAGACCGTAACCTTGGACAGTGGCTAATAAAACTGTGCCGTATCTAGTAATTTGAGTGATCTTTGCTCTTCCGGTTTCACCCTGTGCTTTTAGATTCTTAAAATAATCAGATACACCAGTTAATAATTGTACAATGATTGAGGATGAAATATATGGCATTATTCCTAATGCGAAGATAGCCATTCTACTTACAGCACCACCAGCAAACACGTTAAACATCCCAAGTAAACCTTTTTGATTACCCTCCATCAAAACCTTTAATTGTTCTGGATCAATACCAGGTAAAGGAACAAAAGTACCAAACCTATAAACAGCGAGAATTGCTATTGTAAATATTATTCTGTTTCTTAAATCACTACTTGAAGATGAAGAACTCATTAGATAAGGAAGTTATTTTTTTAATTGTATTGATCCACCAATTTTTTCAAGTTTTTCTAGTGCTGATTTTGATGCTAAATCTGCCTCGATATTTATTTTATCTTTAATTTCACCAGTGCCCAAAATTTTAAGTTTATTTGAGTTCTTATTTATTAATTTTAACTTTTTTAATAGAGAGGAGTTTAATACACTTTTTGTATCGATTGTTTTTTTATCTATAAAAGATTGAATTTTTTCTAAATTTAGAATTGCAATATTAATTTTTTGAATTGGGTTGAAACCTCTCTTTGGTAGTCTTCTATATAAAGGCATCTGACCACCTTCAAAACTTTTAATTGCTACTCCTGACCTGGATTTTTGTCCTTTTACACCTCGTCCAGAAGTTTTGCCTTTTCCTGAGCCTATACCCCTTCCAACTCTTATTTTTGATTTATTTAGTTTTGTTCTATTATTAAGCTCTATCATTGTCCCCTTTTTTCTATGATTTCAGAAATTTTTTTATTTCTTATCGATGAAATTTGTTTTGGTGAATTTTGTTTCATAAGAGCTTTTAAAGTTGCCCTAATAACGTTATGAGCATTTGAAGTTCCCATAGATTTCGCTACTATATCTTTTACTCCTAAAACTTCACATACGGCTCTAACTGGACCTCCAGCAATTATTCCTGTGCCTTTTGAAGCGGACCTTAAAACAATTCGGCCAGATCCATCCTTGGCTTTAACATCATGATGAATCGTTCTTCCCTCTCTCAAAGGGATATGTATTAATTTTCTTCTAGCTATTTCATTTGCTTTTTTTATTGCATCAGGAACTTGTTTAGCTTTAGCATGTGCAATTCCAATTTTACCAGCTTGATTTCCAACAACTACAAGAGCCGAAAAACCAAACCTTCTACCACCTTTAACTACTTTAGTAATTCTATTTATATGAACTAGCTTTTCTAAAATATCATCTGTTTTTTTTTCTTTAAAATTATCCATAATTAAAATTCCAATCCATTTTTTCTTAATGTATCAGCAAAAATTTTAATTCTTCCATGATATTTATAAATACCTCTATCAAAATATATCTTACTGATTTTTTTTTCTTGAGCTTTTTTTGCTAATTTTTCTGCAACGATTTTCGAAAGTTCTGATTTATTTTTTACTTTTACTCCTTTTATATCTTTTTCAACAGAAGATGCTGATAAAAGAGTGATATTTTTTGAGTCATCAATAATTTGAGCTGAAATATTTTTTGTTGATCTATATATACTTAATCTAAATCTTCCGGCTTTAGCAACTTTTTTTAACTTATTAGAGACCCTAAATTTTTTTCTTATGCTTGTATTAAGTTTCATTATTTCTTCTTACCCTCTTTTTTTAAGATATACTGTCCTTTTTCTCTAATACCTTTTCCTTTATAAGGCTCAATTTTTCTCAGCGTTTTAATTTTCGATGCCACTGAACCGACTAATTGCTTATCAAATCCAGAAATCTTTAAGGTTGTTTGTTTTTCTACAGTTATTTTTATTCCATCAGGAATATTGAAATTTATGTCATGACTATAACCTAACTGTAAGTTTAATATATTACCTTTTAAAGCTGCTCTATATCCAACACCGACAAGTTCTAATATTTTTTCGTAACCATTCATTGAGCCAAAAACTGCATTATTAATAAGACTTCTATTCATTCCCCATAATCTTTTTGTATTTTGATCAATCTTTTTAGGTTTAATCGATATTTCCTTGCCATCTTTAATGTCTAAATTAAACATTTCTAAATCAATATTTAAAGATTTTTTACCTAAAGGTCCCTCAATGTTCAGCATGTTGCCAGCTAATGCTACTTTTACTTTTTCAGGAATTGAAATGTTTATTTTACCAATTTTCGACATATTAAAATACCTTACAAATTATTTCACCACCAACTCTGTGTTTTCTCGCATCAATATCTGTCATTACACCTTTTGGAGTTGACAATATAGCAATTCCAAGACCATTATTAATCTTTGGGAGACTGTCTGCACTAGAAAATATCCTTCTGCCAGGTTTCGAAACTCTTTCAAAATTATTTATTACCGGATTACCTGAATGATATTTCAGTTCTAAAGATAAAATACTTTTTTTTTCTTCACCAGAAACTTTAAAATCTTTAATAAATCCTTCATTTTTAAGTATATCTGCAATTTTACTTTTAAAATTCGATGAAGGTAAATCTACTTTTTTATGATTTCTAGCTTGAGCATTTTTAACTCTTGCTATCATATCTCCAATTGGGTCACTTAAACTCATATTAATTCCTTTCTACCAACTTGATTTTACTAAACCTGGAATCTTTCCTTGTAATCCAAGTTGTCTTAATGCAATTCTTGATATTTTTAATTTTCTATAAACACCATGAGGTCTTCCCGTGATTTGGCATCTATTCATAACTCTTATTTTGGCTGAGTTTCTCGGTAATTTTGAAAGTTTTTGTTGAGCCTTAAATCTTTCTTCTAAAGAAATTTTTTTATCCATAATTATCTTTTTTAATTTAGCTCTTTTATCAAATAATCTATTTGAAAGTTTTATTCTTCTATTGTTTTTATTAATTGAACTTAATTTTGCCATTCTAATTTTCTCCTTTTTTAACAAATGGGAAATTCATTTTTTTTAATAAAGCAAAACTATGTTCTTTACTTTTAGATGATATTACAATTACAATATCTAATCCTCTTACTTTGTCTGCTCTATCAAAACTCACCTCTGGAAATATTATATGTTCTTTAACTCCAAACGTATAATTACCAAATTTATCAAAACCATTTGATGATAGCCCCCTAAAATCCTTTACTCTTGGTAATGCTACATTTACAAGTCTATCAATAAATTCATACATTCTATTTTTTCGCAGAGTCACCTTTAATCCCGCTGTAGTACCTTTTCTTGTTTTAAAATTAGCAACTGACTTTTTGAATTTAGTTGTTACAGGTTTTTGACCAGTAATTTTCGCTAAATCTTCCTCACATGATTTTAAAACTTTCGTATCATTTCCATCAAGACCTAACCCCATATTTATAACAACTTTTTCTATTTTAGGTCCCATATTTAAATTTTTTAATCCAAACTCAGTTTTCAATGCTGGTTGAATTTCCTTTAAATACATATCTTTTAATCTTGGAATCATTATTTTTTAACCGTAGTTTTTTTTTTTTTATTTTGTTCACCAACTAATTTTAAATTGGACATATGTATAAAGTTTTCTTTTGAAAAAATTCCACCCTTTTTTTCTTTAGTTGTTTTTACATGTTTTTTTATAATATTAAGATCTTTAATTTTTGCCCTGTTATTAGCTCTATCAATTTCTATCACCTCACCCTCTTTGCTTCTATCTTTGCCTGTTAAAATTTTTACTTTTAAACCTTTTTTAATCATTATAATACCTCTGGTGCTAATGAAATTATTTTCATTTGTCCTCTAGTCCTTAACTCACGAGTAACAGGGCCAAAAATTCTAGTCCCAACAGGTTCCCCTTTATCATCAACTAAAACAGCTGCATTGTTGTCAAATTTTACTTTTGATCCATCATCTCTATGAATGCCCTTTTTAACTCTTACTACTACAGCTTTATGCACTGAACCTTTTTTAACTTTTCCTTTTGGAATAGCTTCTTTAACTGCTATTACAATTGTATCACCTATGCTAGCATATCTTCGCTTGGAACCACCTAAAACTTTTATACACTCAATTTTTTTTGCACCAGTATTATCAGCTACTAGTAATTCTGTTTGAACTTGTATCATTACTTTGAATTCTCCATTACTTGAAATTTTTTATTTTTTGAAAATGGCTTACTCTCAATTATAGTTACTTTATCACCTGCTTTATATTTATTGTTTTCATCATGCGCGTTATACTTTTTTCTTACCTTTACAACCTTTTTTAAAATAGGATGAGAATATTTTCTCTCAACCATTACTGTGATTGTTTTATTAGGTTTGTCACTTACTACTATTCCCGTTAAAATTTTTTTAGGCATTAATTTTTCCTTTTAACATAGTTTTTAATCTCGCTATTGATCTTTTGGTCTCTCCGATCTTTGAAGGATTAGTTATTTGAGAGTTTATTTTTTGAAATCTAAAATTAAATAAATCCTTCTTTAATTTATCAATATTTTTCAAAATCTCGTCTTTTGATAGTTTTTTAATCTCTTGTTTTTTCATATTATATAAATCTTTTAATTGTTTTTGTTTTTATAGGCAGCTTCGCTGAAGCTTTGTATAGTGCTTCTTTTGCAATTTGTTCTGAAACACCATCAACTTCAAATAAAATTCTTCCAGGTTTGACTCTACAAGCATAATATTCAGGTGATCCTTTACCTTTACCCATCCGAACTTCGATAGGTTTTTTTGAAACTGGAATGTTAGGAAATATTCTTGTCCATACTCTTCCTTGTCTTTTCATGTGCCTCGTTAAAGCAACTCTGGCTGCTTCAATTTGTTTGCCTGTAACTCTCTCTGGAGTTAGAGCTTTAAGAGCATATGCTCCATAATTAATAAAATTAGCTCTTGAGGCTTTGCCGTGAATTCTTCCTTTATGAGCCTTTCTCCACTTTGTTCTTACAGGTTGTAACATTTATTCTTTACTCTCCCTTGAAATAACCTTATTCGTTTCCTGGCTAAATTCTTTTGCAAAAACTTCACCTTTATAAATCCAAACTTTTATTCCAATAATACCGTAAGTAGTCAACGCTTCGGCCTCAGCATAATCAATGTCAGCTCGTAATGTATGAGAAGGAATGCTTCCATCTCGTAACCATTCGGTTCTTGCTATTTCATTTCCACCTAATCTTCCACTAACAGAAACTTTAATTCCTTTTGCTCCTAGTCTTAGACATGACTGCATAGCTCTTTTCATTGCTCGTCTATATGAAATTCTTTTTACAAGTTGTTGAGCTATATTCTCTGCAACTAAATATGCATTTGTCTCAGGTTTTTTTACCTCTTTAATGTTAAGGTTAACCTCATTTTTAGTTAACTTAGATAAGTTATTTTTTATCTTATCAATATCACTTCCTTTTTTTCCGATAACAAATCCTGGTCTAGATGTATAAATTGTGACGTAACATTTATTTGAAGTTCTCTCTATCATGACTTTTGAAACTCCAGAATTAATAACATTTTTTTTTATATATTCTCTTATTTTAAAGTCTTCGATTAAATAGTTTCCAAAATCTTTCTTTTTAGCGTACCAAACAGAGTCCCAGCCTCTGTTGACTCCTAGTCTAAAACCTACTGGATTAACTTTTTGTCCCATGGCTCTCCATTTTTGTTGTCTCAGATAATATTATTGTTAAACTAGAGTAAGGTTTTAATATTGGTGCTGCTCTTCCTTTAGCTCTAGGTCTAAATCTTTTCATAATTATTTTTTTTCCACAATAAGCTTCCTTAACAATAAGCTTATCAATATCATACTGGAAATTATTTTCCGCATTGGCCACAGCTGAGCTTATAGTTTTTCTAATATCTCTGGTTATTCTTTTTTCTGAAAATTCCAGATCTCTAATTGCTACATCAACTTTCTTTCCTACTATACCCTTTAAAATAGGATTAAGTTTCCTTACACTAGATCTAATATTATTATTAATTGATCTTACTGTTTTATCTTTTTTAACTTCTTTTTTCTTTTTTTTACCCATAATTATTTTTTCACTTCCCCTGCTTCAGCTGGTTTAGCCTTTTTATCTGCTGGTGTGTGACCAAAAAAAGTTCTTGTTGGAGCAAACTCACCAAGTTTATGGCCCACCATGTCCTCAGAAATGGTAATTGGCACAAATTTTTTACCGTTGTAAATTAAAAAACTTACTCCCACAAAATCTGGTAAAATCGTTGATTTTCTTGACCAAGTTTTTATTGGTATTTTTTTCGGGTCAGTTTTATATTTATCCACTTTTTTCATCAAACTTTCCTCTACAAAAGGACCTTTCCAAACTGCTCTTGCCATTATTTAGTGTCCTTTCTTTTATTTCTTCTTCTAACTATAAATTTATCTGTTCTCTTATTATCTCTAGTTTTAAGACCTTTGGCTGACTGACCTTTTGGAGAAACTGGATGTCTACCTCCAGCACTCTTACCTTCTCCTCCACCATGAGGATGATCCACTGGATTTTTAACAACGCCTCTAGTATGAGGTCTTCTACCTAACCATCTAGATCTTCCAGCTTTACCAATTTTAATATTTTTTTGATCAGGATTGCTTAAAACTCCGATAGTAGCCAATGATCTCGAGTCAATTTTTCTAACTTCACCAGAGGCTAATTTTATTAAACTGTAATTACCATCAAGACCACTAATTGTTACAGATGTTCCTGCAGAGCGAGCTATCTTACCACCCCCACCAGGTTGAATTTCAACGTTATGTATATCAATTCCAACAGGTATATCTTGTAACGGCATACAGTTACCTATCTTAATTTCTTTTTTTGATCCATTTTCTACAGAGTCACCAACTTTAATTTTTTGTGGTGCTAAATAATATGCATGAGAATTATCATCAAATTTAACTAACATTATATAGCAAGATCTATTAGGATCGTATTCTATTCTTTCGACTTTTGCTGACATATCAAATTTTTTTCTATAAAAATCTACATGTCTATACATTTTTTTATGTCCACCAGCTCTATTGATTGAAGTTATGTGACCGTTATTATTCCTTCCTTTCATTGCATTTTTAGGAGAGACCAATTTTTTAAATGGTTTACCTTTCCAGAGACCAGTTCTATCAACTAATATTGTACCTCTAGTAGATTTTGTGTAAGGTTTGAAAGTTTTTAATGCCATATTAAATTCCTGTGGTTAGATCAATACTTTGACCTTTTTTAAGTGTTATTATTGCTTTTTTAAAACCTGAAACTTTTACTTTTCTTCCGCGCGTTAATTTTGTTCTGTTTTGTTTATTGATAATATTTATTTTAGTGACAGTTACTTTGAAAATTTTTTCAATATTATTTTTAATATTTTTTTTATTTGCGTTTTTGTGTACTTTAAAAATAATCTTATTTTGACTTGATAAATTAGTAGACTTCTCAGTTAAGAGAGGTGACAATATTTTATCGTATAAATGTATTTTTTCCATATTAAGCATATCTCTTTTCTAACTCTTTAACTGAGGTTTCTGTAAAAACTACTTTTTTAAATTTAATTATATCAAAAGCACTAAAATGATTAATGTCTGTTACTTTGATATTTGGAATATTTCTTATTGATTTTTCGACTTTATTTTTTGAGGACTTGTCTAGAATTATCAAGGAATTTAATATCTCAAATTTTTTTAAAATTAAGTTCATTTCCTTGGTTTTTTTAATTTCATTATTAAAATCACTGAAAATTAACAAATTCTTATTTTTAATCTTTTCACTTATTAAAGATGCAATACTTTGTTTTTTTTCACTTTTGTTTAATTTTCTTTTTTTATAAGATAGTTCCCCCTTCGGTCCATGTGCAATACCACCTCCAACAAATATTGGTGCTTTTCTACTAGCATGTCTAGCATTACCTGTTCCTTTTTGTGCATAAATTTTAGAAGTAGGTCCAGACACTTCATTTTGTTGTTTTGTTTTTGCATGTCTACCTTTAAAATTTGCATTAGTTTTATATAAAACTGCATTTACGAGCTTATTATTTATTTTTGCTGAGAAGATCTTGTCCAAAACCTCCATTGAAGTCTTTTTTCCGTCTAAGTTTAGTTTATCTATTTTCATTATTTTTTCTTTTTATCTGGAGTTTTTTTTGCGAGCTCTGCAGCTTTAATTTTTTCTACAATAGTTAGTTTACTTATATTTTTTACAGATCCTTTAACTAAAACCTCAGAATTTTTAGAACCTGGGATTGAACCTTTTAGGTAAAGCAATTCATTTTCTAAATCTGTTTTTATGATTTCAATATTTTGCATAGTTCTTAATTTATCACCCATATGTCCTGCCATTTTTTTACCTTTAAAAACTTTACCAGGGTCTTGTCTTTGCCCTGTTGAACCGTGTGATCTGTGAGAAATTGATACCCCATGAGTTGCTCTCAAGCCCCCGAAATTATGTCTTTTCATTGCTCCAGCAAAACCTTTTCCTATAGTTTTTGATTTAGTATCAACAAATTTAATATCTTTAAAAATTTCTAGACCAAACTCATTTCCCTCTTTAAAATTCTCTAAATTATCAACTCTAAACTCTTTTAATTTTTTTTTTGCTTCAGTATTTTTCTTTGCAAAATAGCCTTTCATTGCCTTTGTTAATTTTGAGTTCTTTATTTTGCCATATCCTAATTGGACCGCCTTATAACCCCTTTTTTCAATATTGATTATTTGGATAACTCTTGCTTTTTCCATTTTTAAAACAGTTACAGGAACTAGTTGACCTGTCTTATAAAACTCTCGAGTCATTCCGATCTTTTTACCAATTAAAGCTATTTCATTCATTTTTAAATTTTAATCTCCACATCAACGCCAGAGGCTAAATCTAATTTCATTAAAGCCTCTACAGTTTGGGGTGTTGGTTCTACGATATCTATTAATCTTTTGTGAGTTCGTGACTCAAATTGTTCTCTACTTTTTTTATCAATATGCGGTGATCTCAGAACCGTATATCTCTCTATTTTAGTTGGTAAAGGAATTGGTCCCTTAATGGTTGCTCCAGTTCGTTTAACAGTGTTAACTATTTCCTCTGTAGATGCATCCAGAACCTTGTTGTCATAGGCTCTTAATTTTATTCTAATGTTTTGTTTTTCCATATTAACCTGCTATCTTTTTAGTTACTTCGTCTTGAACATTTTGAGGAACCTTTGAGTAATGATCAAAAAACATTGAATATTGAGCTCTACCTTGAGACATAGATCTTAAACTATTTATATATCCAAACATATTTGCTAAAGGAACCATTGCGGTTATAACTGTTGCATTGCCTCTTTGTTCTTGTGTGTTTATTTGACCTCTTCTACTATTTAAATCACCAATAACATCACCCATATAATCTTCAGGGGTTACCACCTCAACTCTCATAACAGGCTCTAATAATTTTAATCCACCTTTTGTACATGCTTCTTTGAAACAAGCTCTACTTGCTAACTCAAAAGCTAAGACGCTAGAGTCTACATCGTGATGTAATCCATCAATAATTGTAACTTTGTAATCGATCATTGGAAATCCGGCTAAAATTCCACCATCAGATACAGTTTCTATACCTTTTTCCACACCAGGAATAAATTCTTTTGGAATTGCTCCACCTTTAATTTTACTTTCAACTTCTCTGCCTTTGCCAGGCTCCTGAGGCTCTACTAATAATTTAACTTTAGCAAATTGGCCAGCTCCACCACTTTGTTTTTTATGTGTATATTCAACCTCTGATGAATTTTCTATTGTTTCTCTATAAGCTACCTGTGGGGCTCCAACATTCGCCTCAACTTTAAATTCTCTTTTCATTCTATCAACAATAATATCCAAGTGTAATTCACCCATCCCTTTTATGATTGTTTGACCAGACTCTTCATCTGAAGTTACTCTAAAAGATGGGTCCTCTTTTGCTAATCTACCTAAAGCTTCTCCCATTTTTTCTTGATCTGCTTTTGTTTTTGGTTCAACTGCAATTTCAATCACAGGATCTGGAAATTCCATTGGTTCTAATAAAACACCATTTTCTTTATCACATAATGTATGACCGGTTATTGTATTTTTTAATCCTGCCAATGCTACAATATCTCCAGCATTCGCTTCTTTAATATCTTCTCTTGAGTTAGCATGCATTAATAACATTCTTCCAACTCTCTCCTCTTTTTCTTTTGAGGAGTTATAAACAGCAGTACCTGTTTTAATTGTCCCTGAATAAACTCTAATAAAAGTTAAAGATCCAACAAATGGGTCATTAGCAACTTTAAAAGCAAGAGCTGAGAATGGAGCATTATCTTCAAATTTCATCTCAATTTCATCCTCACCACCTAATTTAGTCCCATTTATTGATCCAATATCAACTGGACTTGGTAAATAATTAACAACTGCATCTAATAAAGGTTGAACACCTTTATTTTTAAAAGCCGAACCAGTCATAACTGGAACAAAACTAAAATCTAAAGTTCCTTTTCTAATACATTTAATTAGATCCTCTTCTTTAATCTCATCCCCATTTAAATATGACTCCATTAATTTCTCGTCCAGCTCAACAGCTGCTTCAACTAACTCAGTTCTATATTTTTGTGAAATTTCTTTTAAATCTTCAGGGATATCTTTGTACTCCCATTCTGCTCCTAAAGCTTCATTTTTCCAAACTTGAGCTTTCATTTTAACTAAATCTACTACACCTGTTAAAGATGACTCTATGCCAATAGGAACTTGAATTACTAACGGTTTAGCACCTAATCTATCTCTTATCATATCAACACATCTAAAAAAATCAGCACCTGTTCTGTCAAGTTTGTTAACAAAACAAATTCTTGGAACTTTATATTTATCTGCTTGACGCCAAACTGTTTCTGATTGAGGTTCCACTCCTGCAACACCATCAAATACAGCCACTGCACCATCAAGAACTTTTAAAGATCTTTCGACTTCAATTGTAAAATCAACGTGACCAGGAGTATCAATTATATTTATCCTATGATCTTGCCAGAAACATGTAGTAGCAGCAGATGTAATTGTAATTCCTCTTTCTTGTTCTTGTTCCATCCAATCCATAGTCGCAGCCCCATCATGGACTTCACCAATCTTGTGACTTTTGCCTGTGTAATATAGAATTCGTTCTGTTGTTGTTGTTTTACCAGCATCAATATGAGCCATGATACCAATGTTTCTATACTTATCTAATGAGTGAGTTCTAGGCATAATTTATTACCATCTAAAATGTGCGAAAGCTTTATTTGACTCAGCCATTTTATGAACATCCTCCTTTTTTTTAACAGCAGCACCTTTTTTTTCATAAGCATCAAAAAGTTCATTAAAAATTTTATCAGACATATGTTTATCTTTTCTCTTTCTAGCAGAGTCTATCAGCCATCTAATAGCCAATGCTTGTGCTCTTTTATTTTTTACCTCCACTGGAACTTGGTATGTTGCACCACCAACTCGTCTTGATCTTACTTCAACAGTAGGTTTAATATTATTGATTGCTTCATTAAAAATATTAATTGGTTCATCTTTAGATTTAGTTTTAATTTTTTCTATTGCATCATAAACAATTTTAGCAGCTATCCCTCTTTTTCCATCATACATTATGTTATTAATAAGTTTTGGAATTATAGTGGAATTAAATTTTGGATCTGGAATAACATCTTTTTTAGGTTGAGATTTTTTTCTAGACATAGTTATTTACCTTTTTTTGTTCCATATAAAGATCTTCTTTTTTTTCTATTTGCTACACCTTGTGTATCAAGATTTCCTCGAAGTATATGATATCTTACACCTGGTAAGTCTTTTACTCTTCCACCTCTAATTAAAACTACAGAATGCTCTTGTAAATTATGCCCTTCGCCTGGAATGTATGCTGTTACTTCAAAACCATTTGATAGTCTTACCCTAGCAACTTTTCTAAGAGCAGAGTTTGGTTTTTTGGGCGTTGTAGTATAAACTTTTACACAAACACCTCTTTTTAAAGGTTGTTTTTGTAAAGCTGGAACTTTGTTCCTTTTTACTTGTTTCACTCTCTTTTTTTTTAACAATTGATTAATTGTTGGCATAAAATTTATAGTTAGTTTTATTTTTGATGAAATAACTGACAGGTTATCATGGCAGCGTTTAGTACTTCTAGTTAGTACTACATTCCAACCAAAAACATCGACAAATTACTTAATAATCTCATTTTGTCAAACTAAAACAAATGATTTTGTAGGGTGTTTTTTATTGATTTGCTTGGGTTTCTGATGCCTCAATCTTGTCCTGTTCTGATAAGAATTTATTATCATCCTCCAAGGCTTTTTTATTCCATCTATTTTTTATATTTCCAGTTCCAGCAGGCACTAGTCTCCCTACTATTACATTTTCTTTTAGTCCATTTAATGGATCGATTTTTCCTTTAATTGCTGCATCAGTTAATACTCTTGTTGTTTCTTGAAATGATGCTGCAGAAATAAATGACTCAGTTTGTAGTGATGCTTTAGTAATACCCATTAAAACTCTTTCTCCCACAGCTGGTTTTTTTCCATCTTTTACAAGTTTTTCATTCATATTTTCAAACTTAATTCTGTCCACAATTTCACCAGGTAAATATGATGATTCTCCAGAAGATTTAACTTCGACTTTTTTAAGCATCTGTCTCAAAATAGTTTCAATATGTTTGTCATTTATTATTACACCTTGAAGTCTATAAACTTCTTGAACTTGGTTCACAAAATACTCCGTTAAGTCTTTTATACCCATAATCCTTAAAATATCATGTGGTAATGGTTGACCATCAAGAAGATATTCTCCTTTTTTTATTTTTTCTCCTTGATTGAAATTGATGTGTTTACCTTTAGGAATTAAATAATTTGATGGCTCATTTCCGTCTTCTGGGACTATTGAAACTCTTTGCTTTCCTCTTACCTCTTTGCCGAATATAACCTGACCATCATTTTCAGCAATTATAGCACTATCTTTTGCCTTTCGAGCTTCGAACAATTCAGCTACTCTAGGAAGACCTCCGGTAATATCTTTCGTTTTAGTTGTCTCTTTAGGAAGCCTTGCTACGACATCACCAGCTGTAACTTTCTGTCCATCTTTTACAGATAAAATTGAGTCTGGAACTAAATAATATCTTGCTTCATTATCATCAGCTTTTTTAATGACATTTCCTTTTTCATCTCTTAGTGTAATTCTTGGCTTTAAATCAGTACTCTTTGATTGTGATCTCCAATCAACAACTGATTTAGATGAAATTCCTGTTGCATCATCAGTAGTCTCCTGTATCGAAACACCATCAATTAAATCTACATAACTCGCAATACCACTTTTTTCTGCTATAACAGGTGTTGTATAAGGGTCCCATTCACAAATTTTTGTATTAGCTTTAACTTTATCACCATTTTTAAAAAATAATTTTGAACCATACGCTACTTTATACACTGCAACTTGCACTCCATTATCATCTTCAATTGAAAGCTGAGTATTTCGACCCATTACAATTAAATTCTTTTTTGAGTCCTCTAAAATATTTGAATTGATAATCTTTAAAGTTCCCTCATTTTTAGTTACAATTTGAGAGTCTTGTTTCACTGAAGCAGTTCCACCAACATGAAAAGTTCTCATAGTAAGTTGAGTTCCTGGCTCTCCGATTGACTGAGCAGATATCATTCCAATAGCTTCTCCAACATGAACCATTTTTCCTCTTGATAAATCTCTTCCGTAAGAAGTTGAGCAAACTCCTTCTTTTGAACCACATGTCATAACAGAATAAACTTTAACTGATTTAATACCGGCAGCATCAATTTTATCACAACCTGCCTCATCAATCATAGTTAATTTTTTAATTATAACTTCTCCAGTTATTGGATGCTTCACGTGATCAAAAGTTACTCTTCCTAAAGCTCTTTCAGATAAGCTCACAACAACATTTCCACCTTCCAAAATTTCAGACAACTCTATAAATCCAGGATTTTTACAATCACACTCTTTTTTTGTTATTGTTAAATCTTGTGCAACGTCACAAAGTCTTCTAGTCAAATATCCAGAACTTGCTGTTTTTAGTGCGGTATCTGCCAAACCTTTTCTTGCACCATGAGTGGAGTTAAAATATTCAAGAGCCGTCAAACCTTCTTTAAAATTTGATGTAATTGGACTTTCAATAATTTCACCTGATGGTTTTGCTATTAAACCTCTCATTCCTGCTAATTGTTTCATTTGAGCTGCTGAACCTCTTGCGCCACTATCTGCCATCATAAATACAGAATTTATCTTCAAACCATCAGAAGTTTTTTCCGTAGCAGAAATACCTTTCATCATTTCACCAGCTACTCTATCAGTACATTTTGACCAAGCATCAACAACTTTATTATATTTTTCACCTCTAGTGATTAAACCTTCAGCGTATTGAGTCTCATAGTCTGAAATGAGTTTTTTAGTATCCTCTATCAATTGAGTTTTGTTTTCTGGAATTATTAGATCATCTTTACCAAAAGAAATTCCAGCTTTAAATGCATGTTTGAAACCCAGATCTTTCAACTTGTCACAGAATATTACAGTTGATTTTTGTCCACAAAATCTGAACACAATATCAATAATTTCTGAAACAACCTTTTTTGGTAATAATCTATCTACTAAAGAGAATTTAATATCTTTATTTTTTGGTAATAGGTTCGCCAGTAGGAATCTTCCAGCTGTAGATGTATATTTCTCAAATTTTTTATTTCCACTTTCGTCTACAGTTTCATATCTAGAAACAATAGTGCTATGAACCTTTAGTTGACCTAATGATAATGCATATTCTATTTGATCAGCATTCAAAAAATATCCCATAGGTTTATCAGTCAATGGCTCTTGTGATAAATAATAAATTCCTAATATCATATCTTGACTTGGAACAATTATAGGTTTTCCATTTGATGGTGATAAAATATTATTAGTTGATAACATTAATATTCTTGCTTCTAACTGAGCTTCTAAACTTAATGGAACGTGTACGGCCATTTGATCACCATCAAAGTCAGCGTTAAAGGCTGCACAAGTAAGTGGATGAAGTTCAATTGCATCACCTTCAATTAATTTTGGTTCAAAAGCCTGAACTCCCAATCTATGTAAAGTAGGGGCTCTATTCAGTAGAACTGGATGCTCTCTTACAATAAGTTCTAGGGCATCCCATACAGCATTTGTCTCCTTTTCAACCAGCTTTTTGGCTTGTTTAATTGTCGAGGCTAAACCAAGTTTGTTTAATCTAGCATAAAGAAATGGTTTAAATAATTCTAAAGCCATTTTTTTTGGTAATCCACATTCATGTAATTTCAGATCTGGTCCAACAACTATTACAGATCTTCCAGAATAATCTACACGTTTACCTAATAAATTTTGTCTGAATCTTCCTTGTTTACCTTTTAACATTTCTGCTAATGATTTAAGTGGTCGCTTCCCAGTTCCTGTTATCACTCGTCCTCTTCTTCCATTATCAAATAAAGCATCAACAGATTCCTGAAGCATTCGTTTTTCATTTCTAACAATAATGTCTGGAGCTTTTAGATCCATTAGTCTTTTCAAACGGTTGTTTCTATTTATGACTCTTCTATACAAATCGTTTAGATCAGATGTCGCAAATCTTCCTCCATCAAGGGGAACTAGAGGTCTTAACTCTGGTGGAATTACTGGAACAACCGTCATTATCATCCACTCAGGTTTTTGACCAGTTTCGATAAATGACTCAATTAATTTAAGTCTTTTAATCGCTCTTTCTTCATTAACTTTTGATTTAGTTTCTTTTATATAATTAATTAAATTTTTTTTCTCGAGTTCTAAATCTAAATTTCTTAACATTTCTAGAACTGCCTCAGCTCCTATTCCCGCAGAAAAGGATTCTTCACCAAATTCATCTTGGTATTTTGCAAGTTCCTCTTCATTTAAAAGTTGATTTTTTTGAAGTCCTGTTAAACCAGGTTCAATTACAATAAAATTCTCAAAGTACAAAACTCTCTCTATTTCTTTTAATTTCATATCTACTGCTAGAGCAATTCTACTTGGTAAAGATTTTAGAAACCATATATGTGCTACGGGCGTTGCAAGGTTTATATGACCCATTCTTTCTCTTCGAACATTTGATTTTGTTACCTCAACACCGCATTTTTCACAAATTATTCCTCTAAACTTCATTCTCTTATATTTTCCACATAAACATTCATAATCTTTTATAGGTCCAAATATTCTTGCGCAGAATAAACCATCTTTTTCTGGTCTAAATGTTCTGTAATTTATAGTCTCGGGTTTTTTTATTTCACCATATGTCCATGATTTTATTTTTTCTGGGCTCGCTAAAGAAATCTTTATGCTATTAAAATTTTGTGCCTCAGAAATTTCTGAATTTTTAAAGAGATCTGTTAATTCTTTTTTCATGACTAATTAAGCTCCACGTTTAATGCTAATGATTTAATCTCTTTAACTAATACATTGAAAGACTCGGGTATACCTGACTCAAAGTTCTCTTCGCCTTTAACAATTGTTTCATAAACTTTGACACGTCCCGCAACATCATCAGATTTTACTGTAAGAATTTCCTGTAAAGTATACGAAGCACCATAGGCTTCTAATGCCCAAACTTCCATCTCTCCAAATCTTTGTCCACCTAATTGAGCTTTCCCCCCAAGCGGTTGTTGGGTTACCAAAGAATAGGGACCAGTTGATCTTGCATGTATTTTATCCTCAACTAAGTGATGTAGTTTAAGCATGTAAATTATTCCAACTGTTACTGGTCTATCAAATTTTTCTCCTGTTCTTCCATCCCATAAATAAGTTTGTCCTGATCCAGGTAACTTTGCCAACTCTAACATTTCAGTAACATCCTTTTCTTTAGCCCCATCAAAAACTGGTGTTGATATAGCAATACCATTTTGAAGATTTTCACATAAATCCTCAAACTCAGTTTTATTTAATTTGTCGACTTTTTGATCGTAAATATCTTCTCCATATACAGATTTAAGGAACTTTGAGATTTTTTCTGTTTTTTCGATCTTTTTATGGTTTTCATTAACCAAATTTTTAACTTGTTCCCCAAATTCTTTGCACGCCCATCCTAAATGTGTTTCTAAAATTTGACCCACATTCATACGACTTGGAACACCTAGTGGGTTCAAAACTATATCAACAGGTCTTCCATCTTCTCTGTAAGGCATGTCCTCAACCGGCACAATTTTACTTACAACCCCTTTGTTTCCATGTCTCCCAGACATCTTATCGCCTGGTCTTAATCTTCTTTTAATTGCAACAAAAACTTTAACCATTTTCATCACACTTGGTAAAAGATCATCACCACTTCTTATTTTAAGAACTTTATCCTCAAATCTGTCAACAATGTCTTGTTTTGCCTTATTATATTGATCTTTAAGTTGATCAATCAATGTGTCATTTTTTGGATTACCATCTGTAATTTTAAAAACTTCATTAATCGATAAATTGTCTATTGTATCAAAATCAAGTTTTGTTCCTACATCATAATTCTTAATTTTTTTTGTCAATGAAGATCCTGTCAATATCTGAGAAGCTCTTTGTTTAATACTTCTCTCTAAAATTTCTTCCTCAACAATTTTATCTTGTTGAACTTGATCTATTTCAGCTCGCTCAATTGTAATTGATCTTTCATCTTTTTCTATACCATGTCTATTGAAAACTTTTACATCTACAACTGTACCACTGCTGCCTCTGGACATTCTTAACGAAGTATCGGTAACATCAATTGCTTTTTCTCCAAAAATAGATCTTAATAATTTTTCTTCAGGACCTGATGCTGAGTCACCTTTTGGAGTGACTTTTCCAACTAAAATATCACCTGCATTTACTTCTGCTCCTATGTAAACAATCCCTGACTCATCCAGGTTTTTTAACGCTTCCTCGTTTACATTTGGTATATCTCTGGTAATTTCTTCCTCACCTAACTTAGTATCCCTAGCCATAATTTCATATTCAACAATATGAACTGAAGTGAAAACATCATCTGTAACACATCTTTCTGAAATTAATATTGAGTCTTCAAAATTGTATCCCTGCCAAGGCATAAATGCGACTGTAACATTCTTACCCAAAGCTAGCTCACCTAATCTTGTTGATGGACCATCAGCAATTATATCTCCTGTTTTAACTTTATCCCCAACTCTGACTAAAGGTCTTTGGTTAATGCATGTATTTTGATTTGATCTTTTAAATTTTTGTAGATTATAAATGTCAACACTAGACTTTGTAAAATCAGTTTCCTCAGTAACTTTTACAACAATACGTTTACCATCTATTTTGTCAACAATACCATCTCTTTTTGCTACTATTGTTACGCCAGAGTCTAAAGCAACGTCGCTTTCTATACCTGTTCCAACCAATGGTGCTTCTGGTTTTAGTAATGGGACTGCTTGCCTCATCATATTTGATCCCATTAGAGCTCTATTTGCATCATCATTTTCTAAAAAAGGTATTAATGAAGCTGCTACAGAAACTAATTGTTTGGGGGAGACATCAATAAAATCTATAGTTTCAGGTTTAGATAATAAAAAATTTAAGTTTTGTCTGCAGGAAACCAGTTCTTCTACAATTTTATTATTTTTATCAAGTTTAGTGTTAGCCTGTGCAATAGTGTATTTGGTTTCCTCCATGGCAGAAAGATATTCTACTTTATCTTGAACCACACCATCTTTAACTCTTTTATAAGGACTTTCAATAAAGCCGTACTTATTTATTTTAGCATAAGTTGATAGACTGTTTATTAAACCTATATTTGGACCTTCAGGAGTCTCTATCGGACAAATTCTTCCATAATGTGTTGGATGAACATCTCTTACTTCAAAGCCGGCTCTCTCTCTAGTCAATCCACCTGGACCGAGAGCTGAAACTCTTCTTTTATGAGTTATCTCAGATAAAGGATTGGTCTGATCCATAAACTGGGAAAGTTGCGAGCTTGCAAAAAAATCTTTTAATGAGACAGTTAATGGTTTTGCATTTATCAAATCTTGTGGCATTGCGGACTCGATATCAAGTGTTGTCATCTTTTCTTTGATAGCTCTTTCCATTCTATACACACCAATTCGGGCTTGATTCTCAACTAATTCTCCTACAGATCTAACTCTTCTATTACCTAAGTGATCAATATCATCTACGTCATCTTTTCCATCTCTTAGATCAAGCATTTTATGTATTATCGCTAAAATATCATCATTTCTTAAGATTGTGATTTTATCAGAGCACTCAAGATCTAATCTTGAATTCATTTTTACTCTTCCAACGTCTGACAAATCATATCTGTCAGAGCTAAAAAACAAATTATTAAAAATTTGAGTAGCAATTTCAATTGTTGGAGGCTCTCCAGGTCTTAACATTTTATATATTTCTGTAATCGCCTCATCTTTAGAATTATTTTTATCATTAAAAATTGTAGTTAACATGTAACCACCTTTATTAATGGAGTTAGTTACTGAAATTTCTAAAGAATAAATCTTAGCATCTAAAATTTGATTTATGATAGTCTCATTCAATTCAGTGCCTATCTTTAAGTTTCCGTCTTCTTCCTCATTAATTTTAATTTCACTATGTAAAAATTTTCCATATAAAGATTCTTTAGAAACTAAAATATTTTTTAAACCATCATTTGATAATTTTTTTGCATTTAAATAATTAATCTTATCGCCTAACTTAATTACAACTTTTCCAGTATTTGCATCAACAACTTCCTCAGAAAAGTTTTTTGCTTTATAGTTCTCTGGATTAAATTTAGTTTTCCATTTTTGAGAATTAATATCAAAAGTAAATTTCTCACTTTCATAAAATTCATTTACCATGTCAGACTTAGTATATCCAAGAGCAAGCAACAAAGTTGAAGCTAAAATTTTCTTTTTCCTATCAATCTTAAAATATAAAAAATCCTTCACATCAAATTCAAAATCTAACCACGAACCTCTGTTTGGAATTACACGACAATTAAATAATAATTTGCCACTCGCATGAGTTTTACCTTTGTCGTGATCAAAAAACACTCCAGGACTTCGATGCATTTGGTTAACTACTACCCTTTGAACACCATTAGTAATAAAAGTTCCACTGTTAGTCATCATTGGAACTTCTCCCATGTAAACTTCTTGCTCTTTTGCAGATAAAATATCCTTAGTATTATTTTCTTGATCTATCTCGTAAACAACTAATCTGAGAGTACATTTTAGTGCAGAAGAATAGGTCAATCCTCTAGCGATACATTCTTCTACATCAAATTTTGGTTTTTCTAATCTGTAAGAAACATATTCTAAAGTTGCCTTATCATTAAGATCTTCAATTGGAAAAATACTTTTAAAAACTCTGTCAAAACCTTTTGTTAATTCTAAATTTTCAGTATTAAAATCAGTTAATTCTTTATAAGAATTTTTTTGGACTTCAATTAAGTTCGGTATTGATAAACTCTCTTTAAGTTTACCAAAACTTTTTCTAATATTCTTTTTTTCAGTAAAAGATATTTGCATCAATGTTTAACACTGATTAATAAAATTAATCAGAGCTAAAAAATCCTTTTTTAATTTATTTAAGTTCTACTTTAGCGCCAGCAGCTTCTAACTTAGTCTTAATTTCTTCAGCTTCTTTTTTAGGAACACCAGTTTTTACTTCTTTAGGTGCACCTTCAACTAAATCTTTAGCCTCTTTTAGGCCTAGTGAAGTTGCTGCTCTTACTTCTTTAATAACGTTAATTTTTTTATCTCCTGCAGAAACTAACATGATAGTAAAGTCATCTTTATCTTCTGCTGCTGCCGCTGCGCCTGCTGCTGCTGGTGCTGCTGCTGCCATTGGGGTAACGCCCCATTTTTCTTCTAATTGTTTTGAAAGATCTGCTGCTTCAGCAACAGTCAAACTTGATAAATCTTCTATAATTTTATTTAGGTCAGGCATTATTTACTCTTTAGGTTGTGTTTCAGAATTTTCTGGAGGTAAACTACTCATTTTTTCCGATCGTGCAAGCAAAATACTGACTAATTTTGATGCAGAAGCATTCAAAATACCCACAATATTTGCTCTTGCTTCATCTAAAGTTGGTAAACTTGCTACATTTAATACTCCAGCTTGATCTAAAACCTCATTGTCCATGATTCCACCAATTAATTTTAGATTCTCATTATCCTTAGCAAATTTTGATAAAATTCTTGCAGACATAATTGCATCCTCTCCAAATGCTACTGCTGTAGGTCCTGTAAATAATTTTGATAAATCCTTACATTTAGTTTTTTCTAAAGCTAATTTTGTAATTCTATTTTTTGTAATTTTAAAAACTATTCCATGTTCTCTCATTTTTGATCTTAATTCATCAAGTTGAGGCATTGTTAAACCTTGATAATGAGTCACCATAACTGCTTTGCTATTTTCAAATTGTGCAGTCATTTCTGTTATATAATTTTTTTTTTGCTCTTTGTTCATCATAAAATTTAAATGCTTTTTCCTATTTTTAATTTATACGAAACACCCATTGTTGAAGTTACAAAGGCTGACTTAACTAATTCACCTTTAACTGTATTATTAGATTTTTCTTTTTCAAGAGTTTCAATTATTGCATTATAATTCTTAATTAGTTTATCATCAGCAAAAGATTTTTTACCAATACTCACACCAATATTTCCATCTTTATCATTTCTTATTTCTACTTGACCAGATTTTGCATCTGTTATGGCTTTTTTCAAATCTTCAGTTACTGAACCAAGTTTTGGGTTAGGCATCAAGCCCTTTGGACCAAGCACTTTTCCTAATTTAGATAATTTAATCATCATAGAAGGTGTACAAATTAATTTTTCAAAATTTATTTCTCCATTTTTAATCTTTTCAATAAAATCATCACTCCCAACAATATCTGCACCAGCTGACTTTGCATCAGCAGATTTTGCATCTTCACAAACTACTGCAACTTTAACTTTTTTTCCTGAGCCACCTGGAAGATTTACTACAGTTCTAATATTAATTTCATTTTTTTTTTGTTTATTGTTAATTTGAAAACTTAAATCAACTGACTCATCAAATTTTGTTGTGCAATTTTTTTTAATTATAGGAATTAATTTTTCAATACCTTCAGAGGGTAGTTCAGAAGTTTTTTCAGGTAGTTTCTTGTATCTCTTGGACATTGTTAATCTTTAACCTCAATTCCCATAGATCTAGCTGAGCCTGCAATTATTTTAACTGCTTGCTCTAGATCAATAGCATTTAGATCATTCATTTTCTGTTTTGCAATTTCTTCTGCTTGTTTTTTTGTAATTGAAGCAACTATATTTCTTCCTGGTTCCTTTGATCCACTTTTAAGTTTGGCTGCCTCTCTAATGAAAAATGAAGCTGGGGGAGATTTAATCTTAAAATCAAATTTTTTATCTTTATAAACCGTTATTTCCACTGGCACAGGTTTCCCTGCAAGTGATTTAGTTTTATCATTAAACGCTTTACAAAATTCCATAATGTTAACACCACGTTGTCCAAGAGCTGGTCCAACTGGTGGAGCTGGATTTGCTTGACCACCTTTAATTTGTAATTTTATAAATCCACTTATTTCTTTTTTTGCAGCCATTAACTTACTTTCTCTACTTGATTATACTCCAATTCAACTGGTGTTGGTCGTCCAAAGATAGAGACTGAAACTTTTAGTCTAGACTTCTCCTCATCTATGTCCTCAACCATTCCACTAAACGAAGCAAAAGGTCCATCTACTACCTGTACTTTTTCTCCAACGCTGTACTCTATACCAGATTTTGGTTGTGCTACACCATCTTTTATTTGTCCTAAAATCTTTTCAATTTCTTTATCGGAGACTGGAACAGGAATGCCCTTGGTACCTAAAAAACCACTAACTCTCTTTATATTTTTAATCATATGATAAATGCTATTATCCATTTCACTTTTAATTAACACATATCCTGGAAAATATTTCTTTTTTCTTTGTACTCTTTTACCTCTTTTAACTTCAGTAACATCATGAGTTGGGACAATTATTTCATCAAATTTATCTGAAATTTTTGCTTTTTCTGCCTCCTCCTTAATTAAACCAGCTACTTTATTCTCAAAGCTTGAGTGTGATTGAACTATGTACCAATTTTTCATTATAAACTCACTTTAAGTAGAAGCTCCAAGAAAAACTTTAAAACTTGATCTAATAAAAGAAAAAATAGTGACATTACTACTGCCATAGCAAATACCATTAAGGCACCTTGTATTGTCTCCTTTCCAGTAGGCCAACTAACTTTAAAAGCTTCTTGCTTTACTTCTTGAATAAATTTAATCGGGTTTTTCATAATATAATTTACTTAATCTATTGGCAGGAGCGGAGGGACTCGAACCCTCAGCCTCCGGTTTTGGAGACCGGCGCTCTACCAATTGAGCTACACTCCTATATAGAGTTTACTCTATAATTTTAGTTACAACTCCAGCACCTACAGTTCTTCCACCTTCTCTGATTGCAAAGTTAAGTTTTTCTGACATTGCAATAGGAGTTATTAATTTAACTGTAAATTTAGCGTCATCACCTGGCATAACCATTTCTGTACCTGCTGGTAATTCAACTTCACCTGTTACGTCTGTAGTTCTAAAATAAAATTGTGGCCTGTACTTAGTAAAGAACGGAGTATGTCTACCACCCTCTTCTTTCTTTAATACGTAAGCCTGCGCTTCAAACTTTGTGTGTGGTGTGACTGAACCTGGCTTACAAAGAACTTGACCTCTCTCAATATCAGTTCTTTCCACTCCTCTTAAAAGTACACCAACGTTGTCACCTGCTTCACCTGAGTCTAGAAGTTTTCTAAACATTTCTACACCTGTACAAACTGATTTTTTTGTCTCCCTGATACCAACTATTTCAAGTTCGTCACCAGTCTTTAATACACCAGACTCAACTCTCCCTGTTGCGACAGTACCTCTTCCAGAAATAGAGAACACATCTTCTACAGGCATTAAGAAATCCTTATCTTTTGGTCTATCTGGTTGAGGAATAAATTCATCAACATTTTTCATTAATTCTAAAATTGATTTTTTACCGATTTCCTCATCTCTTCCCTCAACAGCAGCAAGTGCAGAACCTTTTGCTATGGGAGTTTTATCACCTGGAAACTTATAAGAAGTTAATAATTCTCTTATTTCCTCTTCAACAAGATCTATCATCTCTTTATCATCAACTTGATCTACTTTATTTAAGTAAACACAAATCGCTGGGACACCGACTTGTCTTGCTAAAAGAATGTGTTCTCTCGTTTGAGGCATAGGTCCATCTGCAGCATTTACTACTAGGATAGCACCATCCATTTGTGCTGCACCTGTAATCATATTTTTTACATAGTCAGCGTGACCTGGACAATCTACGTGAGCGTAATGTCTTTTTTCGGTTTCATATTCTACGTGAGCGGTAGATATAGTGATACCTCTCTCCTTTTCCTCTGGAGCTTTATCAATTTGATCATATGCAATAGCTTGTGCACCACCAGTTTCAGATAAAACTTTAGTGATAGCTGCAGTTAAAGTTGTTTTACCATGATCGACATGACCAATTGTACCAATGTTACAATGTGGTTTATTTCTTACAAATTTTTCTTTTGACATTACTTTTTTTCCTCACTTTTCAAATTTAATTTATTTTCTTGGAGCGGGTAAAGGGAATCGAACCCTTACATCCAGCTTGGAAGGCTAGCGTTCTACCATTGAACTACACCCGCACAACCCCAAGAGTAACACTCCAGTATTGTTTAAATATATTGAATGGTGGAGGGGGAAAGATTCGAACTTTCGAAGACCGAAGTCAACGGGTTTACAGCCCGCCCCATTTGACCGCTCTGGAACCCCTCCCTTGGGGAAGTGTCCCCTTGTTCAATAAAGCTTCAAACAACAAGCGTTTTATATATTTTATTTATCCAAATGCAACACGTGATTTAATAGGAAAATATTCAAAAAAACGTGTAAAACATAGGATTATTTATGAATAAATCATCATTTTTCATTGTTGGTCAACACGCTGTTATCGAGGCTCTCAAAAATCCAAAAAGAAAGGTACTTAGAGTTTTTTTAACAGAGGAAAGTAAAAAAAATATACACAGAAAAAGTCCAAACAAAAACCTTTTGAATGATGTAAAGGTTTATTTTAAAACTAAAAAAGAACTAGACAAATATAGCACTAAAGAGAATTTGTTACATCAAGGGCTTGTTGCTGAAATAGAACACTTGGAAAGACCAACTCTTAAAGAATTTATAAAAAAAAAAGATAACATCACTTTAGTTTGTTTAGATGGGGTAACGGATCCTAGAAATATTGGTGCTTTAATAAGAAGTGCAGCATCTTTCAATATCGATGGAATTATTATTAAGGAGAGACACTATCCAAATGAAAGTA
Organism: uncultured Pelagibacteraceae bacterium; assembly: GCA_902572925.1. Lineage (GTDB taxonomy): Bacteria > Pseudomonadota > Alphaproteobacteria > Pelagibacterales > Pelagibacteraceae > Pelagibacter. The sequence goes on from CACGHT010000004.1 coordinate 32,224, forward strand.
AACTTATGTATAAAGCTTCAAGTGGAGCGATTGAATATGTAAATATTTTTGAAGTATCCAACATTAATTCTACTTTAAAAAACCTTAAAGATAAAAATTTTTGGGTTTATGGTTTTGATGGTGATGGTGATAAAGATTTTACAAAAATAGAATGGAAAGGAAACAATGTTCTTTTATTTGGTTCTGAGGGATTTGGTATGCACCAACACACATCAAAATATGCTGATTTTTTGGTAAAGATAGACATTGATAGTAAAGTTGAAAGCTTAAATATTTCAAATAGTGCTGCCATTGTGTTTCATCACTTAAGTTATCTAAAAAAAAAGAGTTGATTAATCAAAGAATTATTAATAATTATTGCGCATGCCCTTGTAGCTCAGCTGGTAGAGCAATTGATTTGTAATCAATAGGTCCGCGGTTCGAATCCGTGCGGGGGCACCACAATTTATCTAAAACCAAAAAGAATTAGAAAATATTTTTTTAGAAAGGGAAAAATTACTTTAAACTCATTTAAATTACTTTGATTCTTTGAATATTTAGTCGAAATCATAATCTCTTTTATCAAAAATTTTTTTCTGGATACATTAATGATCAAATCTTGTTCAAAAAAAAAATCATTACTTATTTCTTTGAAATTTATCTTATTAAATATTTTTTTTGGTAAAGAAAGAAATCCATTTACAACATCATTCAAAAAAAAATTTTTTGTAATAATTCGAATTATATAAGTTATAAGAATATTTCCAATATACCTTTTGAAAGGTATTTTGGTTTTAAAAAAATTTGTTACTCTTTTTCCTTTAAACATTATATGAGGATATTTTTTTTGATTTAAAATAAATTGGTCCAAATACTTTGGATCGTGTTGACCATCTCCATCTATTTTAATAATCTGATCGGGTTTAAATTTTTTAGCAAATTTTAAACCCAAGATAAAAGCTCCACCGACACCTAGATTTTTTTTAGAAAAAATAATCTTAAATTTTTTATTTTTTAGTTTTTTTTTAACAAAATTACCTGTTTTTTGAGGACAAAAATCATCAACAATTATCACTTTGTAAACTTTATCTAAATCAATTTTTTGTGTTACATGGAGAATCTTATTTTTAACATTATAACAGGGTATGACTATAATTGATTTAAACATTCAAAATTTTTTTTATTATCTTAAAAATAAGATGATTATAAAATTTTCTTTTAAGCTTTAAATTCAAATTTTTATATAAGAATTCACCTTCACTAACATGTACACCAGTAGTTTTGATAAATTTAAATTCATCTATTAAATAAAGATTTGATTGAAATTTTTTTGATTTTCTAAATTTTTTATAATATCGAAAGTTTTTTTGAAACGAAAAGTCTTTATATCTTATGTTATTGGCTTTAATTCTAATTTTATAAAAAAAACTAGTGTCATTAATTTTATTAAGCTCAAATAAATAAAGGTTACCTATGATAAAATTTTTCATCTTATTATAATTATTTAATGTCTCCTTTTTATTTTTAAAAAATAAAATTGCACCATTGGTCATATTTTGCTCAGATTTTTTAAATTTTATATTTATCTTTTTTAAAAAGTTTTCAGACTGAATCGGCTTTAATAAATATTCAGTTTTAATTTTTTTTTGAGAAAAACCATTGTAAACAATAGTTGAATTGAATGAATCTATAAAATCATTAAGTAAAAAAAATAGTTTATCAAAAAATACAAAGTATTTTTTATAATTTTTTTCATCGTCCCAATAATTGTGTTGAAAATGTGCAATTGAATTTAAAAAAATAAATAAACAGGATGATTTGTTTTTATTTAATAAATCTTTCAGAATTAATAAAGATATTATATCAAATAATACAAAAAGCTTAAAATTTATTGGTAAGTTACTTAAAAAAAAATTTTTTAAGTAAAAAACAAAATTAAAAAGGAAATGTTTTAAGATTGATTTATTAAAAATTAAACTCTTTAACATTATTAAAGAATAAAAAATAAATTTTTGTGCTTTAATTTTAGTGTAATTTTTTGCATAATAATTTGGTAAACAAAATATACTTTCTAGATATTTGGGTTTAATTTTAGACGTAAAATTCCATGGATCTGGAAAAAAGATCTTTATGTTTTTGTGATCCCTAAGTTGCGAATTCATAGATCCCCAAATAGATACAGTATTTTTTTTTGCTATCAGATCCCAAATTTGAGGTATCTTATTATTTAATTTTTCTCCTAAATTATTAATTTTATGTTTTTTTGAATTTATACCTGTATTTATTGAAACTTCTTGAACCCAGGGATCAAGATTTTTATGTTGAATTTTATCATCTGTAAAAATTAAAGATCTTTTAAAATTTCTAAAGAAATTAATTAAATTTTTATTTCCAAATTTAATGCTTTTTTTTTTTAAAAATTTATAATTAAACTCATTTATATTTAATACAAGTAATTGTTCTTTTTGTTTCATAAATAAAATAAACAGTTATTGTATATTAATTTCATAATGCAAAAACACTTAACAAAATTTATCATATATTTCTCATTATTATTTTCTTTCTTAATACTACTATATAAATTCAATAATCAACATATTATAGGTATTGATGAATTTAAGTATGTAGACTGGTCTTTAAATTTATTTTCTGCTGAAGCAGTTTTAGATTATTTTAGGCCTTTTTTTTATTTAATAACAAATATCTCATTAAATTTATTTGGATTAACAATTATTGGATTAAAATTACCAAATATTTTATTTTTTTTGATAAGTTCGTATCTGATTATAAAAATTTGTAAAAAATATTATACTAATGAGTATACTTTATTAATTCCTTTAATTTTTTTTCTATTTAATCCTTTCATTTTAACTCAACATACATTATTGGGGCCTTTCTCGATATCAAACCTCTTAATAATAACAAATTTATTATTCGTATTTGATTTAATAGATAAAAAAGAAAATAATATTAATTATTTCATTTTAGGCATTATTAATTCATTAAGCTCATTATGCAGAGAAGAATTGATATTTTTTGTTTTTATAAATATTTTATTTATATATATAATTAATAAAGACTTTAAAAAAATTATAATTTATATAAGTGGATTCCTATTAATTAATTTCTTATTTTTATTTATTTTTTTTCAAGATATTGAATTTAAGAAAATTATATCGATTTTACTCAGTGTTATAGACAAAGAGATAAGTTCGCCTGTAAGAAATATATACTACCGATTAGATCAAGATATTACATTTGAGCCTTTTTTGATTATACCCGAAAATATAGATAGATTGTTTTCTAACTTTTTCTATTTAAATGAAATATTAATAATAATTTTTCCTTATTTCTTTATCTTTTATTTCATAAGAAAAAAAAGTTTAGATATAAAAACTAAATATCTTCTTTTTACAATTCTAATTTTTTCCCTATTTTATTTGTATATAAGAGTTAGTGATAGATTGTTCGTTTTTTTTGAATTCTATTTTATTTTAATTCTTTGTAGAGAAATCGAAAAAATTAATTTAGAAAAATTTATTAAATTAAAATTTATTTTTTCAATTTTTATTATTCTATCAATAGTGAATATATTTTATAATTTAAATGAAAATAAATATAAGCCTTTATCAAGTTTGAATAATGAGTTAAATAAATTAGTAGTTGAAAATTATGATATCGACGAAAATATATTCATTTCTCCAACGTCATCATTAATTCATAAGCCACAAAAATATTTCGGGACAAAACCTAGTGAAAATTTCTCTTTATCTTCAAAATTATTTTTTAATGAAAATGTTTTTTTATTTCAAGAAATTATTAATAAAAAAGATCTTCAATTAAAAGATTATATAAATGAATTAAATATAAAATTTATAATTATTGAAAATTATCAAGACGGTGGCGAACTTATACTAGAAAAAAAAGATATTCTAAAAATTTCTAATTTTTTAAATTTAAGCTTAGAAGATCAAAAGAAATATTTTAGTTTTGATTTAAAAAATTATCAGTACTTAATTAAATATGGAGCTAACCTAGATGATTATTTTCTGATAAATATAGATACTTTTAATGAATTAGTAATTAGGAATTTAGATATTAAAAAAATTTATTTTTTGAGAAAAGATGAGGAAGATTTTAATTACACAAAGGAACAAAACTTTAAAATAATAAAAAATTATAATGCGGAAGTTGGTCTCTATTTACTTGTGATATAAATTAATATTATTTAGTTTATCTCTTTTCTTATTTGTTCTAGTTTTATTTTTTTTTGAAGACTTCTATTTTTATCATAAAGAAGATAAAATTTAACTTTTTGATTTGTTTTAACTGAAACTGTTTTTGCATTTCTTACTTCAATATTATCAGCTACTGCACTTATGGGTCTTTTGCTTGGATTCAAATTTTTAATAATAATTTTTGATTTATCACTTACGATTTTTCCTCTCCATCTTCTAGGTCTAAATGGACTTATAGGTGAAATAGATAATTTTTTTGAATTTAAACTCAAAATGGGACCACGAACTGATAAGTTATAAGCTGTACTTCCAGCTGGAGTTGATACTAATACTCCGTCAGATACTAATTCTTTGATAATTTTTTTTGAACCATAATTGATCGATAAAGAAGCTGCTTGTCTGCTTTGTCTTAAAATAGAAACTTCATTAATTGCTAGATATTTTTTTGTTTGATTTTTACTATTTTTAACTAACATCTCTAGTGGAGAAATAGAGATCATCTTAGCTCTTTTAAGATTTTTAACAGAATTTTTTGAAGAAAATTTATTCATTAAAAAACCATAATTCCCAGAATTTATTCCATAAAAAAATTTTTTTGATCCCTTATTCTTTTTTAATGTTTGAAGCATAAAACCATCTCCACCTATTACTATAGAAAGATTTAATCTATCAAAATTACTTTTTCTTAATATCTTAACTAGTGAATTTTTTATTTTTTTCGATTTTAAGTTTTTATCTGAGATAATTTGAATTTTTTTCATTTTAATGGTGCCCTCGGCCAGACTCGAACTGGCACTCCGCAAGCGGCAAGGATTTTAAGTCCTTTGTGTCTACCAATTTCACCACGAGGGCATTAATGAATTTCATGAGTGTTTATTATAATATTTATAATTGAACAAGATGAATAAGTAAATTTTTTTTATTCTTTAACACTACCTGCGGTTAAACCACTGACTAAGTATTTTTCAAAATATATGAAAATAAAAAGAACAGGTAAAGTAACTATAACAGAACCCGCCATTAAATATTGGCGAGGTGTTTCCGCATCTCCACTTAAATATTGGATAGCTCTAGATAAGGTAAATGATTTAGGACTGTCTAAAAACATCAGTGAAAAAAGAAATTCATTCCAAGCTATCATAAAAACATAAAGTGCAACGGATGCAATAGCTGGCAAACTTAAAGGAATAATAATCTTTAAAATTATACCAAACCAATTCTGACCATCCATAATGCCTGCATCTTCGATTTCTTTTGGAATGCTTTTGAAATATCCTTGCAACATATAGATAGCAACCGGCAAGGTTGTAGCTGTATAAACAATCAATAGACCAAAGATTGAATTTCTTAAGCCAAGCTGACTAAACACAGTATATAAAGGGATCACTAAAACTATAGCCGGAAACATATAGATAATTAAAATTGATGTTGATAAAAAGTTTTTGCCAAAGAAATTTAATCTAGCAACAGCATAAGCTGCAGGGATTGCAAATAATAATGTGACAATAACAGTTCCAATTGAAACAGCTGAGCTTATTAAGATGTATCTGCCAAAATTGTAAGTTTCAAAAATTACAAAATAAGATTTAAACAACTCAGTTAAGCTCATTGTAAAATCTAGACTAAAGTTCAAAGGATTTACTAATAAAGCTATCTGAGTTTTAAAACTAGTAACTAGCATAATGTAAAATGGAAATAGAATTACAAATGCAAAGAAAACAATGCCAAACAAAGTGATAAAATCAAAAACAATTTTTTCAGATATGAAATCTTCCTTTAAAGATTGCATACTATATTTTTTAAGTTTGTTCGTAAAAAATAAAGTGATTAAGAAAACTCCAAGAGTATACCAATATGGGGACGCCTCATTTAGAAAGTAATATAAAATAGAAAATATAAAAGATAATGAAAATATCTTTATTAAGTGATTTATCTTATTTCCAAGTAGAACAAATGCTAAAGATAATATAATACCTATTAAGAAAACAGATGAGACATTTAAATTAGTAAAACTCAAACCTTGCAATGTAGCCATGATCTTCCAAATTGACAAAATACATGTCAGAAAAAAAGACGAAATGATCAAAAATATTGTAAGAGACTTAAACTTCATTAGCCCTCTTTCCAATTAATCTAAAATAAATAACCATGAAACTAAGAAGTAAAATGACAATGACTATTGAAACAGCAGAGCCCATCCCAATATCTGATACAGCAAACCCTTGCTGATAAACATTAATAGGTAAAGTTCTTGTACCTGATGCACCACCCGTTAATAAAAAGATATCCTCAAATTTATTAAAGTTCCAAATAAACCTAATCATAAATAAAATTGAAATGATTGCTGTAATTTGTGGCAATGTAATATGGATAAATTTTTGGATTGGACTTGCCCCATCCACCTCCGCTGCTTCATACAAACTTTGTGGTATTGCTTGTAATCTTGCTAATATAAAAAGAAAAGCGAGTGGAAAATAGCGCCAAATTTCAAAAAAGATAACTGTTGTTAAAGCCAACCTAAGTTTAAATTCAAAACCTAAAATACTCATTGTGATGTATTTTTGTCCTAATAAATTTATTGGTTGTTCTATGATATTAAAATTAACTAATAATGCATTTAAAGTTCCACTATTTGGATCTAACAATAATGTCCAAGTATATGCTAAAGCAACCACAGGACCTACATAAGGGAAAAGTAAAATACCTCGCATATATGTTCGACCTTGAATATTTTGATTAACCAATTGTGCTGCTGAAATTCCAAAGATAATTGCACCTACTGTGCCAAAAAAAGTGAAGTAAAATGTTGTTGAAAGTAATTCAACAAAATTATTTTCATAAAATACTTTTTTAAAATTTTCTAGAGTGAAATTTGTAGTCAATAATGGATTATCTGCTTTTCCACTTAAAATTGGTTTTTGGGATTTGATTATTTTTTTGTCAATTATTTCACCATTGTTATTCTGTATAGTTATCTCAAAATTTTCTCTAAATTTTGCCTGCCAATTTCCAAAATTGCAAACAACTTTTTTAGATTGAAAATTACATCTTGGATCTAAATCGATCGGTAAAACATTTGTTGGAAATTTATCTTGAAATTGAACATTTCTTATTTCTTGAATTAACGAACTATTTCTTAATTTATAAATAATTTTTAATTCTGATTGATTCTCTGAAATTGATTTAACAATTTTCTTTGCCCTTGGTTCAGGAATTCTAATATCTTTTAATTCAATGTCCTTAAAACTGATCCATACATTTGCAAATATAGGAAATAATACGATGGCAAAAACTAATAGAACTGCAGGTAAAACTAAAGTGTAAGCAGTTCTTTTTTCTAATTTTGATAATGAATCACTCATACATAAAAAGCGGATAATAAAATATTATCCGCTTTTTATAAATTTATTATTTAAAACTTAGCCAATTCAGCGTTTATCTTAGCTACAGCTTCATCAACTGAGATTTGATCATCAATATATTCTCTAGTGATTCTGTTTAAGAATTGAGAATTAATGATTTTTGATGCTCGAGATAGTTCACCCTCTTTAACACCCCATCTGTTTGCAGTATCTAAACCAGCAACGATGTTATCAATAACATCTGCAGAATAAAGATCTGTTAACGGAGCTTTTCTGTCAACACCTACTGGTAATTTACTCCACGCTTTAGTATAAGCACTAGGATCACTTTTATTTCCTCTTCTTACTGGAAATTTTCCTTCTGGAGCAATTCCTAATGTAGCTGTATACCCTTCACTCATAGAGTACTCTATGAATTTTTTAGCTTCATCAGTATCTGCATCCGCAGTAATACCAAAATATCTTACATCAGCCCAAGCAGCGCCTTTTCTATTGTTCGGTCCACTAAAATTTGTAATGAAACCAGTTTTAGAGGCTAATTCTGGAGATGTTGGATCGCTATTTATTGTTGGCGGAGCAGAGTCTCTTAAGCCTGCTAACTCATCCATAATAAATGGTGACCAAATTATCATTGGCGTTTTTCCTGCAAAATATAAAGCTCTAGATTGTTTCCAGAATAATTCTCCTGGAGGACTTGCTTTAGCAATTACTTTATAAAATTCTAAAGAATTCTTTAAAGCTTTACCTTGCTTTTTAGTTCCACCTTTTTTAACAAAATTTACTCCATTAGCTAAAAGTACATGTTCAAGTACTTGACTCATAAAGTTTTCATCTGTTTTAGTTGCAGCAACAAAACCAAACATATCATTGCTTGATAATGCATTCACTGCTTTAACTATGTTTGCATATGAAGTTGGTGGCTCTAAACCAGCTGCAGCAAACAAGTCTTTTCTATAAACAACCATTTGCGTCCAGCCATCAACTGGAACAGCTGCAATTTTTGTACCTTTCTTAGCCATATTTAATGCACCAGGTGCAAATGTTTTTTTGCCTAAAGACTTAACTACAGCGTTATTAGCATCAACATCTAATATGCCTGCCTCAGCCCATGGTAAAACATATTGTAAAGTATGATAAATCACATCTGGAAGATCTCCTGCCGCTGCTGCTGCAGTAGCTCTTGTTCCAAGATCTTTTTCTTCAATTGGTATAACTTCAACTTTGATGCCTGTTTTAGCTTCAAAAGCTTTAGCCATCTCCTCTTGCTTTGCCATTCTTGCGGGCTGGACCTCTGTAGTCCAAAATTTAATATCTGCAAAACTAGTATTTGAAATTAAAAGTACTAGAACAGATATTTTTATTATTATTTTTTTAAACATATTCCCCTCTTTCTTTTCTATAACTCAAAATATCTCTCTATATCTCAATTTATTATTGCTATAAATTTAGCAGTGTAATAAATTTTTCTCAACAATTAATGAGTATTTAAAATCCTCTAAAATTGCAAATGTCGAAAATTGTTATTAAAAATCTCGAAAAATCTTTTGGTGATAATAAAGTTATTAACAAATTCAACATAGATATAAAGGACGGAGAATTTATAGTTTTAGTAGGTCCTTCAGGTTGTGGAAAATCAACTTTATTAAGAATGGTTTCAGGATTAGAAAGTATTGATCAAGGAGAAATATTTTTAGATACAAAATTAATTAATAATTTAATTCCTTCTAAGCGTGAAATTGCAATGGTCTTTCAATCTTATGCTTTATATCCACACATGAATGTTTTCGAAAATATGTCATTTGGTTTAAAAATGGAAAAAATTCCAAAAAATGAAATTAAAGAAAAAGTTTACAATGCAGCTGCTACGCTTCAAATTGAGGATTTACTAAATAGAAAACCTAAACAACTTTCAGGTGGACAAAGACAAAGAGTTGCAATTGGTAGAGCAATTACAAGAAATCCAAAAGTATTCTTGTTTGATGAACCATTATCTAATTTAGATGCAGCTTTAAGATCTGAAATGAGAGTTGAAATTTCTAAATTACACAAAAAATTAAAATCAAATATAATTTACGTAACACACGATCAAATAGAGGCGATGACACTAGCTGATAGGATTGTAGTTTTAAATAAAGGAATTATTGAACAATTTGGAACACCGAATGAAATTTATAATGATCCCAATAACATTTTTGTTGCAGAATTCATTGGTTCCCCAAAAATGAATATTATTAAAATTAATAAAGAACAGATTGTTAATTCAAACACAATAAATTTGTTTAACAATAAAATTACTTTTGAAAATTTTAATTTTAAAGATGAGATTTATCTTGGTATCAGGCCTGAAGATATAAGTCTTAAAGATAATCATGAAATTCAATTACAGGTAAAAATAGAACATACAGAGAATTTAGGATTTGAAAAAATTATTTATACCAAACTATCTGACGCTAATATCATAATTAAATCTTCAGAAAACATAAAAGAAGAATCGCTGAAAATTTCTTTTTCCAAAAATAAAGTATTATTTTTTGACAAATCTAAAAATAGGATGAGATAGATCCATTGAAAAAAAAATTTACAGTTGTAATTTTTACTGATTTAGATGGATCTCTTTTGCACAGAGATACTTTTGAATTTGATAGCATCAAAGATTATATTAAAAGTCTTGTAAATAAAGGTGTAATTATTATTCCAAATTCAAGCAAAACAGAGAGGGAGATTGAAAAATTCAATGAAGAGCTTGGAATAAATCTTCCTTTTATATCAGAAAATGGATCATCTATTCATGGATTAAATTTAATTACCTCTAATTTTCCAGATAAACTTGTTCTTAGCAGAGAGAAAGAGGAACTAATTAAAATTTTTGAAAATAAAGTTCCTGAAAAATTAAAAGAAAAATGTTTTCAAATTTCAAAAATGAGTAAAAAAGAACAAGAAAATATATTAGGACAAAAAGATGCAAAGCTCAAAGATGCTTTAAATAGAAAATATACTTTACCTTTTTTATTTAAAGGAAACAAAAATGAAAAAAATAAATTATTAAAAGTTTTAAATTCTAATTCATTAACACTTCAAGAAGGTGGGCGTGTTTTAAACCTTTGTGATAATATAAATAAAGTTAAATCTATGAATAGAGTTATAAAAATTTTGAAAAAAACCGAAGATAAAATTAAGACAATTGCAGTTGGCGACAATTATAATGATTTAGATATGTTAAAAAGTTGTGACATTCCTTGTTTAGTATTCAATGATCAATTTATTCAGGAACAAATTAACATTGATAATCTTATATTTTCAAACAAGCCATCACCTGAAGGCTGGGCTGATGTGATCAAAACGGCACTAGCTAAATTAGAGTATTAAGCTTAAGAATTCATCATGGGTGACTTTTCACAAAATGGAATAATCTCTACTTTACATGACTTTGGGACTAAGTCTACATCAGTCATAGAAAGCGAATTACTAAAATTTTCCAAACAAAGAAAAATGGAATTAATTTTACCATGTCTCTATTCTGAGTTAGAGGGCGAAGCCTTACCAAAAATTATTGATGAAATAAGTAAAACCAAATATTTAGATCATATAATTATTGGGTTAGATAAAGCAAATGAAGCTCAAGCAAAAAAAGCTTGGAAATTTTTTAAAAAGTTAAAAACTCCCTTTTCTATACTTTGGAACGATGGTCCACATTTAAAAAAACTTGATCAGGAATTAAAAAAAAATAATCTTGCTCCTAGTGAACTAGGAAAAGGACGGAATGTTTGGTATTGCATTGGCATGTGTATTGCAAGAGACAGTGCTCGTTCGGTTGCTTTACATGATTGCGATATAAAAACTTATGATAGAAGAATGCTTGCAAAACTTTTTTATCCAGTCGTAAATCCTCTTTTTAATTTTGAGTTCTGTAAGGGATACTACCCAAGGGTAGCCAATAACAAAATGAATGGCAGAGTTGCAAGATTACTTGTTTTCCCGTTATTAACAGCTCTAGAGAAAACTATTGGTAAAAGTGATTACTTGAACTTCATGAAATCATTTAAATACCCTTTGGCTGGAGAGTTTTCATTTAGAAGAAATGTTTTACCAGAATTAAGGATTTCGTCCGATTGGGGAATTGAGGTAGGAATTTTATCTGAAATGCAAAGAAGTTTCTCGCCACAGAATATTTGCCAAGTTGATTTAGCTGATACATACGATCATAAACATCAGGTTCTATCTTTAGATGATGAGACAAAAGGATTATCTAGAATGTCAATCGATATAATAAAAACATTTATCAAAAAATTGGCTACTCAAGGTAATACCTTTAGTAGAGAAAAATTTAGATCATTGAAAGCGACATATTATAGATCTGCTTTAGATCTAATTGATATTTATAGAAGTGATGCAGCAATGAATGGTCTAGAGTTGGACTCGCATACAGAAGAAAAAGCTGTTGAGTTATTTGCAATAAATATAATGAAAGCTGGAGAAGCATTTATCCAAAATCCAATGGATACACCTTTTATACCTACATGGAGCAGAGTGAAAAGTGCCATACCAGATTTTCTTGGAAGACTTGAAAAAGTAGTTAATGATGATAATAAAAAGCATTCTTAATGCTATTTCAAAAAAACCAAAAAAAAATTAATTCTATACTAAGTTCTATTTACAAATCCTCTTTAAATAAAAGAGATATTGATCATTTAAAAGATCAAATAATACAAATAATCAAAAAATTTAATCAAAATAATTCAAAAAAAAAACTTACTATCTCAGAAAAAACTTCATTAGTAATATGTTATGGAGATAACATAAATTCAAATCAAAAAAGTTCTATTCAAGTTTTTCAAAATTTTTTTAAAAAAAATTTGAATAAATACTTTAATGCTATTCATTTTTTACCTTTCTTTCCTTCCAGCAGTGATAGTGGTTTTGCTGTAAAAGATCATTATAAGATTGAAAAAAGAATAGGTAATTGGTCTGATATAAAAAAGATTTCAAAATCTAGTCATGTGATGGCCGATATTGTAATTAATCACTCATCAGCTAGAGGTTTGTGGTTTAAAAATTTTCTTAAAAAAAAAAGACCTGGCAAGGATTATTTTTTAATTGTTAATTCTAAATTTAACACATCTAAGGTGGTAAGACCAAGAGATCACAAATTATTAAAAAAAATAGATATCTTTAATAAATCTGATTATTTATGGCGAACTTTTAGTACTGATCAAATAGACTTAGATTTTAAAAACCCATCAGTACTTCTTAGATTTATTAAAATCATGGTTCACCTCGTTAGCAATGGAGTCACAATTTTCAGATTAGATGCTATTGCTTATCTTTGGAAAAAAAATGGTACCAACTGTATAAATTTAAAACAAACTCATGAAATAGTTAAACTACTTAGACTTATCAGTAATCTCTTAAACGTTGAAACTATAATCATTACAGAAACAAATTTGCCAGAAAAAGAAAATTTAAGTTATTTTGGTAAAAATGATGAAGCTAACTGGATTTATAATTTTTCTCTTCCGCCCTTATTAATCCATGCTTTTTTATTTGAAAATAGTTCTTATCTCAATAAATGGAGTAAAAAACTTCCCAATGCTAAATTCCAGAATAGTTATTTAAATTTCATTGCATCACATGATGGTATTGGCATGAGGCCTACTGAAGGAATATTGAAAGAAAAATCATTAAATAATTTTCTAAAAAGATTAAAAAAAAATGGATCAAAATTTTCGTATAGAAAAGTTCAAAATAAATCTAAAAAAGTTTATGAAGCTAATATCACTGTTTTTGATGCATTAAAAAAATCAGATACTGATCCTAATGGGAAATTTTTTTTAGAACGGTATATTGCAGCCCATGCAATAATGATTTCTTTTGAGGGTGTTCCAGCTATTTATTTCAACTCTTTATTCGGTAAATCTAATGATGAAGCAAAATATGTAATTACAGGGAATAATAGAGACATTAATAGATATAAATGGAGTTATGAAAATATTACAAAAAAATTAAACGATAAAAACTCAAAACAAAGTATTTTTTATAAAAATCTAGGAAAATTATTAGAAATTAAGAGAAAACAAAAAGCATTTCACCCAAATGCTAAAAGATTGAATATTAATCTAGGATCTAAATTGTTTTGTTTTAAAAGGACTAGTCTAGATAAAAAACAAACAATTATATCAATTACAAATTGTTCCTCAGTAGATCAGTATCCAAAATTAAACAAAAAGTATAGTAAGTGGAAAAATATAATTAATCCTAAGATAAACTCTTTAAACAAATCTCTTAAACTAAAGCCGTTTGAGACCATGTGGTTATCAAATATATAAAAAATTTATTTATTTGATAATGCTTGTTCTAGATATTTTTGATCAAGGTTACAATCTTTGTATCCACGCTTAACCACATTTAAATATCTTTCAGTTGGAAATCTAAAACTGGTTTTTTGAACCATTGTATAAGTCATAACTCTCTTTCCATAATGTGAGAAATAATACTTTTTATATAAAATTGGATAATCCTCATAAACATCGAGTTTTTTTTCATCGCTCTTAGAAATTTCAAATAAGCCACCCGGCACTATGGAATTTTTTTTTGGTTCAATATCAGCAGCTCTATACTTGCTTCTAAAAGTTAATCTAAAATCCTTAAGATTAATCTTTTTAATAAAAGTACTATCTTTACATCTTCTCTTCATTTGAAAATGATGAAGATTACTTCCGTAAGCAAAATAAAGCATTTATCTATCGACAACTTCTATATTTTTATCACTAACAAATTTTAATATTTGAGAATTACATTGATCGATTTTAGATTGATTCTCTGATCGAAGCACAATTGAAACTCCAAGTTTGCCAGCATGAAAAAAAGGATAGCTTCCTATCTCAACATCTTGATTTTCCTCTTGTACTTTTGTTAAAGAGTTTGCAATTTCACTTTCTACTGTTTTTAAACTAATAGTGTGACTTAAGATGGGGTCACCCCCCACAATCTTATTTTTTAGTCCACCCAACATTGATTTCATAATTGATGGTACCCCTGGTAAACAAAAAACATTTTCTACACTAAAACCAGGAGCTCCACTTGTTGGATTAAGAATTAAATCTGCATTTGCTGGCATCCAAATCATTTTTTGTCTTCCTTCATTAAACTCACCTGGCTGGTAATAAGCTTCTAATATTTTATATCCTTCTTTATGGAGTTCGTATTTAAGACCAAAAGCTTTTGCTACAGATTGAGCGGTTATGTCATCATGTGTTGGACCGATACCACCAGTTGTGAAAACATAATTATTAGATTTCCTCAAAAGGTTTAGTGTCTCTACAATTATTTCTTCCTGATCAGGAATTATTCTTACTTCATTTACTTTTACACCAATAGAATTTAACCATGTTGCTAATGTGCTTGTGTTAGTATCTTGAGTTCGACCAGAAAGAATTTCGTTACCGATAATTAATATCGCAGCATTTACTTTTGTGTTTTTACTCATTTTATATGTATAATTCGAATATGGAATTTACCAAGTCTTTATTAAAAGGCAAATTAATCAAAAGATATAAGCGTTTTTTTGTTGATGTAAATCTAAATAAAGAAATTGTCACTGCGCATTGTCCAAATACTGGATCTATGAAAGGTTTGCTAGATGAGGGTAATGAAGTTCATTTATTCAAACATGATGATCCTAAAAGAAAATTAAAATATAGTCTAGAAATTATCAAAGCCAAAAAAAATTTAGTTGGGGTAAATACTCATAGAGCAAATAAAATTGTTTATCACGGATTAAATAATAATCTCATTAAAGAGCTAAAAAATAATGACAAAATAAATTCAGAGGTCTTTTTTGACAAAGAAACTAGATTTGACTTTTTAATTGAAAAAAAAGGTCAAAAAAGTTTCCTAGAAGTGAAGAATGTTACTCTTTTTAGAGATAAAAAAACAGCTGAGTTTCCTGATGCTATTACTGCTAGAGGATCCAAACATTTACTTACCCTTATTGATGCCATAAAGAAAGGCTATAAATCTTACTTAATATTTTTAGTACAAATACAAAATATGGAGTATTTTAAAATAGCAAAAGATATTGATAGTAAGTACTATGAAAATTATTTAATAGCTAAAAAAGCAGGAGTAAACTTTTTGGCTTATAGATGTAAAATTAGTTCTAAAAAAATTTATATCGAAAAAAAAATAAAAATTATTGATGAGTAATTATACTGAAAAATTTGAAAAAATGAGGATTGCAGGAAAATTAGCTGCACAGACTTTAGATATGTTAACTGAAAATATTAAAGAAGGTGTTTCAACAGCTTACATAGATAAGCTTGGCTATGAGTTTATAAAAGATAATGGTGGTCACTCTGCTCCACTCTATTATCGTGGTTTCACAAAGTCTTTATGTACATCTTTAAATCATGTTGTATGTCATGGTGTTCCATCAGAAGATAGAATTTTAGTTGAAGGTGATGCACTCAATGTCGACGTAACCGCAATTGTAGATAATCATCATGGAGATACAAGTCGTATGTTTTGTATAGGAAAAACACCAGTCAAACTTAATAATTTAATTGATGCTACATATGAGTCTATGATGAAAGCAATTAAGATTTTAAAACCAGGCATAAAACTAGGAGATATAGGATATGAAATTCAATCGTATATTGAGAGCAAAGGTTTTTCAGTTGTAAAAGATTTTTGTGGCCATGGCGTTGGTACATTATTTCACGAACCACCAAATATTTTACATTACGGTGAAAAAAACACTGGCAGTGTAATAAAACCAGGGATGACATTCACAATTGAGCCCATGATAAATGCAGGAAAATTTAATGTAAAAATGCTTAATGATGGGTGGACTGCAGTTACAAAAGACAAATCTTTATCTGCACAATTTGAGCATACTGTTGGAATTACTGAAAATGGTTATGAAATATTTACAGAATCTGCTAAAGGTTATTCAAAGCCCCCGTACTTATAATTAATGATTAAAAGATACTCTCGAAAAGAATTGACAGATATTTGGTCTGAGGAAAATAAATACAAAATATGGTTGGATGTTGAAATTGCTGCAGCTCAAGCAATGGAAAAACTTGGTCAAATTCCAAAAGGTGTCTCATCAATAGTTAGGAAAAAAGCTAGAATAAATGTAAAAAGAATTCATCAAATTGAAAGTAAAGTTAAACATGATGTAATTGCTTTTTTAACTTCCATAACAGAAAAGGCAGGAATTAAAGCTAGATACCTCCATCTTGGCATGACTTCATCTGATGTAGTAGACACAAGTTTTAATATTCAATTAGTTCAATCAGGAAAAATTATCTTAAAAGACATAGATCAAATTTTAAAAGTATTAAAAAAACAAGCTAAAAAATATAAATTTACTCCTTGCATAGGTCGTAGTCATGGAATTCATGCTGAGCCAATAACATTTGGATTAAAATTAGCTTCTTTTTATGAAGAGTTTAAAAGAAATAGAGAAAGATTAGTTTACGCTATAGATCAAATATCAACTTGTGCAATTTCTGGAGCTGTTGGAACATTTGCAAATGTAAACCCTAATGTTGAAAAACATGTTGCAAAAAAACTTGGATTAAAAGTTGAACCAATCTCTACTCAAATTATCCCTAGAGATCGACATGCATTTTATTTTTCAGTATTGGGAATTATCGCAGGAAGTATAGAGAGAGTTGCTATAGAAATAAGACATTTACAAAGATCAGAAGTTTATGAATTGCAAGAATACTTTTCTAAAAGTCAAAAGGGTTCATCTGCTATGCCCCATAAAAAAAATCCAATTTTAAGTGAAAATTTAACGGGACTTGCAAGAATGGTAAGAAGCTCTGTTGTTCCAGCGCTTGAAAATATCGCACTTTGGCATGAAAGAGATATTTCACATTCAAGCGTAGAGAGAAATATTGGTCCTGATGCAAATATTACTTTAGACTTTGCACTGGTAAGATTAGCAGGTGTTTTAGATAATATGATTGTTTATCCAAAAAAAATGCTACAAAATCTTAATCTTACTAAAGGGCTAATTTTTTCTCAAGAAGTGATGCTAGAACTCACAAAAACTGGTATCACAAGAGAAAAATCTTATAAGTTAGTACAAGGATATGCAAAAAAATGTTTTGCTGAAAATTTAGATTTGTTTAATGTTATTCAGTCTGACAAGTTAATAATGAGTAAAATTTCAATTAAAAAGTTAAAGTCTATCTTTAGTTATTCTAAACACTTTAAAAATGTAAATCTAATTTTCAGGCGGGTTTTCAAATAATGAAAAAAGGTAAAAAACTTTACGAGGGAAAAGCCAAGATAATTTATTCAACCTCTGATAAAAATTTAGTAATCCAATACTTTAAAGATGATGCGACAGCATTTAATAATGAAAAAAGAACTACTATTGAGGGTAAAGGAGTTTTAAATAATAGAATTTCTGAACATATTCTTACAAATTTATCTCAAATTGGTATTGAAAATCATTTAATCAAACGACTAAATATGAGAGAACAATTAATTAAATTTGTAGAAATAATTCCAATTGAATTTGTTATTCGGAATGTGGCGACAGGATCTTTGACTAAAAGACTTGGAATAGAAGACGGAACTGTACTAAAAGAACCTTTAATTGAATACTGTTTGAAAGATGACAAACTTGGCGATCCATTAATTTCAGAGGGTCATATTTACGCGTTTGATTGGGCAAATAAAAAAGAAATCGAAAAGATAAAAAAAACTATTTTTAGAATTAATGATTTTATGATTGGGATGTTTAGAGGAGTGGGAATAAAATTAATTGATTTTAAATTAGAATTTGGGCGAACTAAAATTGATGGTAGAAAAGAAATAATTTTGGCTGATGAAATAAGCCCTGATACTTGTAGATTGTGGGACTCTGCAACTGACAAAAAACTTGATAAAGATAGATTTAGAAAAGATTTAGGAGATTTATTACCTGCGTATACCGAAGTTGCCAAAAGACTTGGAATTCTACATGAGCAATCAAACGTTTCTGCAGTGAATGTAACTAAACTATCCTCAATTAAAAAGAAGCGAAAATGAAAGTTTCTGCCGTAATAACTCTTAAAAAGGATGTTTTAGATCCACAAGGAAAAGTAATCCATGAAACATTAGATGGTATGGGTTTTAATTCTGTCAATGAAGTTAGACAAGGAAAATATTTTGAAATTGATGTTAAAGAAAATGATCCAAAAAAAGCTAAAGATCTTGTGGAAGATATGTGTAAAAAACTTTTAGCTAATCTTGTTATTGAAAACTACAAAATTATTGAGACACAATAATTAATGAAATCATCGGTTATAACCTTCCCTGGTTCAAATTGTGATAGAGATATGGATGTGGCTCTCACAAAATTTGGATTTAAAAACAAAATGGTTTGGCATAATGACCGAGAATTGCCCAAAAGTGATTTAATTGTTTTGCCTGGTGGTTTTTCTTACGGAGATTATTTACGTTGTGGCAGCATGGCCTCAAAATCAAAAATAATGAATTCAGTAATTAATTTTGCAAAATCTGGTGGATTGGTTATGGGAATTTGTAATGGTTTTCAAATTTTGGTTGAGGCTGGTTTGGTACCAGGGGTATTATTAAGAAATAAATATCTTCAGTTTATTTGTAAAAATGTCCACGTAAAAGTAGATAATAAAGAAAATACCTTTTTCAAAAATCTTGATAAAAAAGTTTTGGAGTTTCACATAGCCCATAATGAGGGTAACTATTTTTGCACCAACGATCAACTCAAAGAGATTGAAGATAATAATCAAATAGCAATTTATTATTGTGATCAAAATGGCAATACGAATGATCAAATCAATCCTAATGGTTCAATAAAAAATATTGCAGGTATTTTTAACAAAGAAAAAAACGTTTTGGGAATGATGCCTCATCCTGAGAGAATGATAGATGAAAGTTTATCTGGGGAAGATGGATCCATCTTTTTTAAAAATCTTTTAAATAATATTAAATAATGTCGGTTAACGAAAAAATTGCAATTGAACATGGTTTAAAATCAGATGAGTATAAAAAGATTTGTAAATTATTAAAAAGAATACCAAACATCACTGAATTAGGTATATTTTCTGCAATGTGGAATGAACATTGCTCCTATAAATCTTCACGAATTCATTTAAAAAAATTACATACTAAAGGAAAAAAAGTAATTCAAGGGCCAGGAGAAAATGCTGGAGTTATTGATATTGAGGATGGAGATGCAATAGTTTTTAAAATCGAGAGTCATAATCACCCATCATTTATTGAGCCTTATCAGGGAGCCGCGACAGGAGTTGGTGGAATTATGCGGGATGTTTTTACAATGGGTGCAAGACCCATTGCTAACTTAAATTCAATACATTTTGGTTCAACTCAAAATAAAAAAACAAAAAATTTATTGAGAGGTGTTGTTCATGGAATTGGTGGTTATGGAAACTGTATGGGAGTACCTACCATAGCAGGACAAACATCTTTTGATAGATCATATAATGGAAATATCTTGGTGAATGCCATGACTTTAGGATTAGTTAAAAAGGATAAGATATTTTACTCCAAAGCAGCTGGTTTGAATAAACCAGTTATATATGTTGGATCAAAAACGGGTAGAGATGGAATTCATGGAGCGAGTATGGCATCTGCAAGTTTTGATGAAAAAATCGAGGAAAAAAAACCAACTGTGCAAGTTGGAGATCCTTTTACAGAAAAACTTCTATTAGAGGCGTGCTTAGAATTAATGTCAGGAGACTCTATAATTGCAATTCAAGATATGGGAGCTGCAGGACTAACTTCTTCAAGTATTGAAATGGCATCAAAAGGAAATTTAGGTATTGAAATTAACTTAAACAAAGTTCCATGTAGAGAAACTAAAATGACCCCTTACGAAATTATGTTATCAGAAAGCCAGGAAAGAATGCTTATAGTTCTTGAGAGTGGCAAAGAGGAATTAGCCAAAAAAATATTTGATAAATGGAATTTAGATTTTGCGGTAATTGGAAAAACAACCAATACAAAAAACATTGAATTATTTTTTGATAATAAACAAGTTGCTAATATTCCAGTTAATACATTGGTTGAAAACTCTCCAATGTATGACCGAAAATGGAAAAAATCAAAATTACCAAAAAAAAATAAAATAAATAAAACAATATTTAAAAATCTTAAAATCAAAGATACGTTAAAAAAAATCTTATCCAGCCCAAATGTTTGTAGCAAAGAATGGATTTGGCAACAATATGATCACACAGTAATGGGTGATACTATACAAAAACCTGGTGGAGATTCAGGTGTAGTAAGAGTTCATAAAACAGATAAAGCTATAGCTGCTACGGTTGACTCATCTGCAACTTATTGTTGGGCACATCCACTCACAGGGGGAAAGCAAGTCGTTTGTGAAACTTGGAGAAATTTAATCTCAGTAGGTGCTAAACCTATAGCAGTTACGAATTGTTTAAATTTTGGAAGCCCAGAAAAAGAGGAAAATATGGGTGAGTTTGTCGAATGTGTTCAAGGTATCAGTGAAGCATGTAAGTATTTAGATTATCCCGTTGTCTCAGGAAATGTATCTTTTTACAACGAAACTAAAGACATAGGGATTAAACCAACTCCTACAATAGGAGGCGTGGGTTTAATTAAAGATTACAAAAAAATGATCACAATGGATTTTAAAGAAATCGAAAATATTGTATTAGTGATTGGTAAAACAGAGGGTCATATAGATCAAAGTTTATTATCAAGATTAATATTAAATGAAAATAATGGACCTCCACCCGAAGTAAATTTATTTAATGAAAAAAATAATGGTCTGACATTACTAAATTTGATTGAGAAAAATTTTATTAAAAGTGCCCATGATGTGTCCCTTGGTGGAATAATCACAGCGATAAGCAAAATGTGTATAAAAGGTAATAAAGGTATACAATTCAAAAAGCCAAAATCTTTGATTAATGAAATTGAATACTTTTTTGCTGAAGATCAAGGAAGATATTTAATTGAAATTAATACAAAAGATTTTAAAGAAGTTTCTAAAATTTTAGATAAAAACTCTGTGCATTATGATGAAATAGGTACAATCATTGATAAAGATATGATAATTGATCAAAAGACGAAACTAACAATTGACGAATTAAAATCATATAATACTAATTGGCTTAAGAGTTATATGGATTAACTATGGCAATGGATTTAAAAGATATTGAAAAGTTCATTAAAGAAGCAATGCCAGATGCTTCAATTGAAATACAGGATTTAGCTGGTGATGGTAATCATTATTCTGCTACTGTTACATCATCTCAATTTGTTGGAAAAAGTAAAATTGAACAACATAAAATGGTTTACAATTCATTAAAAGGCAGAATGGGTAATGAGTTACATGCCTTAGCTATTAAAACAAAGGAACAATAATGGATGAAAAAATAAAAAATGTAATTGAAAATCATATTGAAAATAATGATGTATGTTTATTTATGAAGGGTACTCCAGATGCTCCACAGTGTGGATTTTCAATGGCAGTATCTAATATCTTAAAAATTTTAGAGGTAAACTATAAAGGTATAAATGTTCTTGAAGATCAATCGATTAGGGAAGGAATAAAAGTTTTTAGTGATTGGCCTACAATACCTCAACTTTACATAAAAAAAGAATTTGTTGGAGGCTGTGATATTGTTAAAGAAATGTACGAAAATGGAGAATTAAAAAAGATACTCCAGGATAAAGGTATTAGCTCAAAAAAAGATTAACTAAAAATAGATCTTATTTTTTTTGAGAAAAATTTTCTAAATAAAGTTAATAAGTTAAATTTTTCGTAACTTCCTTCAACATTTTTATAATCATAATCAATCTTATTTTCCCAATAAAGTTCTATGATGAAGCTACTTTTAAAATTTTTTCTTAATTTATGAGCTGAAGATACAGTTAATATAGGCTCTACAAACTGTAACTTATTGGAAATAATCAATTTAGAATCAACATCATTAAAATCCATATGCCATAAATGGTCTTTTTTGTTTTCAAAAACTAAATTATCCTCTAACTTAGTAGGTAATTCTATGTAACCTTTATTAGAAACTCTTTCTAATTCTTTTATAAAAAATTTAAAATCTTCTACATGCTCTAGAACATGGCTTGCAATTACAAAATCAAATTCATTATCTTTAAATGGTAAACCTTTATTCTCAAGTCTTATAAAATTTTTTTCTTTATAGAATTCTGATAAATCTTGAACATCACAAATTGTTGTAGCAAATTCGTTGGCAGAGTATCCACAGCCAATATCTAGAATTTTCCAATTTTTTTTATCTGAAAGAATTGATTGGATATAATCTTTAGATGTTCTTTTAATCAATTTTTTATCTAGAGTAATATTCAATTACTAAATTTGGTTCCATTACTATTGGATAAGGAACCTCTTCAAACTTTGGAACTCTAATAAACTTAAACTTTTTATTTTTTTGATCTAATTGAATGTATTCAGGTGTTTCTCTCTCTTTACTAGCTAAAGCAATATCAATTATGGCAAGTTGTTTAGACTTATCTCTTATTTCTATAGTATCTTCTTCTCTAACTAGATAGCTCGAAATATTTACTTTTTTACCATTTACTTTAACATGGCCATGATTAATAAGTTGTCTTGCAGAAAATATAGTTGTTGCAAATTTTGCTCTATAAATAACGGCATCTAATCTCCTCTCTAAAAGTCCGATAAGATTTTCACTTGTATCACCTTTAAGCATTGAAGCTTTTTTATAAATGTTTCTAAATTGTCTCTCATTTATATTTCCATAATAAGCTTTAAGTTTTTGTTTAGCTTGTAATTGAATTCCGTAATCTGATGGTTTGGCTGGCTTGGTCTGTCCGTGCTGCCCAGGCCCATAAGCTCTTTTATTGAAAGGACTTTTTGGTCTTCCCCATAAGTTAACTTTTAATCTTCTGTCTACTTTGTGTTTAGAGTTTAATCTTTTAGTCATTTAGTATTGGGGTTTATAAACTTACTCTTAATTTTGTCAATCAACGTTTTTTTCCTAAACTAGCAAATACCCCAGATAATATACGTGTTTCTTTATCAGATAAGTCCATTTTGTAAAAAATATTTCTTAGGTTCTCGAGCATCTTTGGTCTCTTTTCCTTAGGTCTAAAAAAATTAATTTCATCTAAATTTTTAATACAAAGATCTAACATTAATTGAATTTCTTCCTTGCTAGCTGATTTAATTTTCTTTGATTTTTGAAATGGAACGTTTTTTAATTTAATAAGACTGGCAACATATTGAGCAATTATGATTAAACTATGTGATAAATTTAGAGATTTAAAATCAGGGTTTGTGGGTATTTGCAAAGTGTAATTAGAATAACTGATTTCGTCGTTTGATAAACCTGATGCCTCAGAACCAAACAAAAAACCAATTTTTTTTTTAAAATTTATTTTTTTTAAACCATCTAAGTTTATATGTTTGACATTTTTATTTCTAAATCTTGCAGAAGTAGCAATAACAATATCAATTTTGCTTATTGCATCTTCTAAATTATCATACTCTTTGCTTTGTTTGATAATATCTTTAGCTCCAACTGATGTGGCTAAGATTTTATCATTTGGAAAATTAGGTTTAGGGCTAATTAAAACTAATTTCTTAAAATTGAAGTTTTTTATTGCTCTAGCACAAGCACCAATATTTTCTGATAATTGAGGTTTGTGTAGAATA
The DNA here is from genome assembly GCA_902572925.1 of uncultured Pelagibacteraceae bacterium. Lineage (GTDB taxonomy): Bacteria > Pseudomonadota > Alphaproteobacteria > Pelagibacterales > Pelagibacteraceae > Pelagibacter. Next base: position 56,493 of record CACGHT010000004.1, read on the forward strand.
AATGAGATATTGTTTTTACTCATTTATTTACTTGCAGGCGCATTATCTTTAAATAATTTATAATCCAAACTATCAATCAAAGCTTTGAATGAAGCATCAATAATGTTTGTGGATACACCAATAGTAAACCAATTTTTTCCTTGTGAATCTGTACTTTCAATTGATACTCTTGTAACAGCTTCTGTTCCTGTATTTAAGATTCTAACTTTATAATCTACCAACTTTAAATCTTTTAAGTATTTTGAGTATTTTGCTAATCGATCAACATTTTGTCTTATAGCATTATCTAAAGCGTTGACTGGACCATTCCCTTCTCCCTCACACATAATTTTTTCTCCATCAACTTCTAATTGAGCTTTTGCAGAGGAAACTATTTCGCCAGACTTATTTTTTTTTACCGAAACATCATATTCATTAATAGATATATATCTTGGTATTTCTCCAATTATTCTTCTTGCTAATAATTCAAATGATGCATCGGCACCATCATAACTATAACCAATGAATTCTCTGTCTTTTACTTCATCTAATAGTTTTTTAATTTTTGGATCATTTTCTTGAATATCAATTTTAATACTCTTT
>CACGHT010000005.1 GCA_902572925.1 uncultured Pelagibacteraceae bacterium
ATTAATGAATCCTTAGACTAATTAAGTCCAATAAACCACCAAAATAATTGTCACAACTTTAAGTTGTGTAACTAGAATGAGCATTTTTTTGTTTTACATCTAGGTCAATTTAATCTTAAAATTAGAACATATAAATAAACAAGGAAGAGGAAAAATGAAAAAAATAATTAGTTTTATTCTTGGATGTTTTGTTGCTCTTAATCTTTCAATTTCAGTTGCTAACTCAGCAGCTAATGAAGTTAGAGTTGCATACTTCTTAGAGTGGCCAAGCCCAAATCTAGAGGACATGATGAAGAAAAACTTCGCCAAAGCTCTTGGGGTTCCTGTTAAGTGGACTAACTTTACTAATGGTGGTGCTATGACTGATGCTATGTTAGCAGGAGATATTGATATCTCTTACTCTCAAGGTTTAGTTCCATTCATTAATGCTGTTAAATCAAAAGCTCCTATCAAACTTGTAGATATAGCTATGGAATACGGTATGGGTGGTACAACATGTGTAACATCTAATGCTTCAGGTATAACAAAAGCTAACGCTACAGAACTTGAAGGTAAAAAAGTTGCTGTTCCACTAGGTACAATGGCTGAATACGTTTTTGACGAAAGTATGAAAGTTGTTGGTGCAGACAGAAAAAAAATGGATATCATTCAAATGGATCCTGAAGAGGGTGCTGCTGCTTTAGTAAGCGGTGATGTTGTAATGGCATGTTTGTTTGGTGGTAACTCAATTAAAGCTGCGACTGCAGTTGGATCTAGATTACTTACAGTACAAGAAGCTAGAGACGCAGGCATCTTAGGTATTGATATCACTTCAGTGACTACTAAGTTTATGAAGGAAAATCCAGGTATGCTTAGAACTTTTATTGAAGTAACTCATGAGGCTAATGCGAGATATAGAGCTGGTAAAAGTGATATGAACTCAATGTCAAAAGCTTCTGAAATGAAAGTTGCTGATATGAAAGAAACTTTAAGTGGCTTTAAATTTCTAACACCAGAGGAAACTAAACAATCTATGGAGAGTGGAAATCTTGATGCATTCTTAAAAGGAATGGGAACACCAAGAGGAAACGTAGATACTAGTTTCTTACCTTTATAATCTAAGGGTAATTTAAATTTTAATAGGCGCCAATTGTAATAAATTGGTGCCTATTTTTTTATTAAAAATTCAAATATAAAGTCTCTTTATGAGTGATTTAGTTTCACAAAATCTAAACATGATTTTTAAAACTCCTAAAGGAGAAACTGTTCACGCATTAAAAGATTTAAACTTTACTCTCAAAAAAGGAGAGCTTCTTACTGTTCTTGGTCCGTCTGGTTGTGGAAAAACTACATTACTAAACATTACCGCAGGATTTATTAGACCAACTTCAGGAAGTATTACTCTAAACAGTAAAGAAATAGATGGACCAGGAGTTGAGCGAGGAATGGTTTTTCAACAAGGTGCTTTGTTCGAATGGCTTACAGTTGCCGAAAATGTGAACTTTGGATTAAGAATGAAAAAAGAAGATCCAGTTGAAACTCAGAAAAAAGTTGATGAATGGTTAGAGATTGTTGGATTAAAGGGTTTTGGTAATACTCCAACTTACCAATTATCTGGAGGAATGCAGCAAAGAGTTGCTCTTGCAAGATGTCTAATTAATAACCCAGATTTAATTTTAATGGATGAGCCATTAGGAGCTCTTGATGCTCTCACAAGAGAAAAAATGCAGTCCCTAGTTTTAAAAATTTGGAAAGAAACAGGCAAAACAATTATTCTGATTACTCATTCAGTCGAGGAAGCTTTGCTTCTTGGAGAAAGACTATATGTAATGGCTCCAAGACCAGGGAGAATACATAAAGAATATAATCTGCCATTCGCTTCAATGGGACTAAAAGAAGATTTGAGAGAAATTAAAAAAAATAAAGAGTTTTCTCAAAAACGAGAGGAAATCCTTGAAATGATCTGGAACATGGAAGAAGAAATTATGGGGAAAGATAATTAAATGTTAACTCAGATAATAACTTTTATTATATTCTTTGCTGTAATCGGCTGTATTCTTTATGGAAGAAGATTAATAAGGACTGAAAAAGTAGATGCTGTATTTGGAAATCCAGAGAGAGCACTAGGGGGTACTCACTGGGTAATTGTTGGAAGTAGTTTTTTACTTTTAATTTGGCTCTATTATTCTTGGGATATTGCCAAAGGGTTTTATCCAAAATCTGCCAACGAACTATGTCAAGTTGCAAAAGTAAATGACTCTTTGCTTGGATTAAAATATCAATTTCCAATTGAAGAAAGAGAGTTCAAAAGTACTTCACAAATCAAAAAAGAGAATAAAAATTTAAAATTAATTCAAAATGAGATTCAAAATTCTACAGAACTAAATAGCCAACAAAAAACGATACTGATTAGTTATATAAGTAAAACTAATCAACTTATCCCATTACTTACAAATGAAGATTTGTTAGAGATTGAGACTCAACAAAAAATAGATGATATCACTGGAAAAATTAATCTATTAACAGAAAATTTCCAAAAATCTGATTATCCATTTGAAACAGAACAAGAGCTTAATGAAAGACTGAAAGCGGTTGTTGAGGAAGGTGGTTGGGGTATAACTAAAGTAGATGCAGGTTCAGGTTCTATTGAAAATACGTTAGAAGTACCTTTAGTGCCTGCAACATATAGGGGTTTAAAGTTTCACACTGCTGCCCAAGAATTAAATTTAATAAGTGATGAATTTTTTAAATTAAGAAATCATAACCCTCAATTTAAAAATAAGATTAAAGAGCTTAAAGAGGAAATTAAATCTTATAGAAAAAGTTTAAGTGATAGTGAGGAAGTGGCTTCAACATACGCAAAAAATATTGTAAAGATCGCTAGAAGAATAGAATTTGCAAGTATCTACCCTCCAAATGCATTAGATAAGATGCAGGCAGCAATTGTAAAATTTGATAATGCTCAAAAAAAGGAACAAGGTGGATTGAGATTAATTGATATTTTCTTATTTCCTGCAGGTACTATCGTTGCTAGTGGTCCAAGCTGTTCAGAACAGGGATCGGGTAGATGGTTACCTAAACCATCCGATACCTTCAATAAATTTATATTAATGTCAAAACCCAGTGTAGGTTATAAAGATATTCCTCTATTGTGGATACAAATGGTTGATGTGAGCAAAATGATTGGCTTTATTTTGCCAGACTGGATTGCAGATATTTTACCAGGTGAGTACCCTGTTCATGGTAAAGATGGATTAGTAAAACAAAACTTTAAAGGAGGAGTTTTAAAAATTGTAACTGGTGATTTTAATTTGTTTAAAGTGCCTGTTCCTTACGGGCACATTTGGGATTCTTTTTTAAGAGTTTTTCTTGGTTTAGTTTTTGGAATATTAATTGGTGTACCACTTGGTCTATTTATGGGATTGAATAGATTCGCAAAAGGTTTTTTTGATCCTTTGATCGAGCTTTATAGACCTGTTCCTCCTCTCGCGTGGGCTCCACTTATAATTTCGGTCTTAGGAATTGATAATACTGGAAAAGTGTTTTTACTATTTATGGTTTCTTTATCTATAATGATTATTTCTGCAAGAGCAGGTGCATCAGGAACGCAATTATCAAAAATCCATGCAGCTCACTCTTTAGGAGCATCTAAGAGACAAATATTAAGATATGTAATTTTTCCAAACTCATTACCAGAGATACTTACAGGTATAAGAGTGGCAGTAGGGATGTGTTGGGGAACTTTGGTTGCTGCAGAATTTTTAGCTGGCACTACTGGAATTGGTTTTGTTGAAAATGTGGCTAAAAAATATTTTCAGTATGAGGTAATTTGGATAACAATTTTTATAATGGGAATGCTGGGATTATTATTTGATATCACTTTAAGGAAAATAATTGACAAAACTATACCTTGGCGGGGAAAAGGTTAATAAAATTAATCAGTTTACCAGAAAATTATTTATATAATCAGTGAGTTTGATTTTTCCAAAGTATCTATAAACCTTGTTAGAAAGATTCATTTTTGTTAGAGCAGATGCATATCTCTCTCCAGGTCTTTTATTTAAGTATTTTATCTTTGATTTAAACATTTTTGCTACTTCGATTATTGAATAACTTTTTTTGCTTGAGATACTATAATGTCTAGATAAATTTTTTTTCCAAGCAATATAGCAAACTCTGACAGTATCATCTATATGAGTAAATCTTCTTGTTTGTGTACCCGGTTTTACAACTGGTAATGGTTTTTTGTTTTTATAAGCCTCCTCAAAAATTCCTATAACCGTAGACATTTTTCCTTTAGAAATTTGTTTTGGTCCATAAACGTTGTAAAAATATATTACTTCAAATTCAAAATTAAACCATTTCTTAAGATTTTCTAATAATTCTAAATTTTTAGCTTTTGTAAAAGCATATGGTGAAAGATTTTTATCTTTTCCTTTATTACCCAACGATGCAGACGTAGCTGAGTAAATCAATTTTATTTTATTTTTTAAACAAAAGTTAAAAATAGAATTAGTTCCGATTGTGTTAGATTCAATACACTCATTCATATTTATAAAACTTTGATAAATCCTCGCAAATTCACCAAAGTGAAAAACAGCTTTTATCTTTTTTGGATTCTTTATTAATTTAAAAATATCTCTCGTATTTGCTTTTATATACTTTACTCTTTTATTTTTATTGTGATTTTTTTTTAAACCTGAAGAATAATTATCTATACTTATTATATTTAATTTTGTTTTTTTTAATAAATAACTTATCAAATTTGAGCCAACAAAACCTGCCCCACCTGTAACGATAATCGTATTTTTATTTAACATTAATTTCTTATAGTTTTTAATATTAATTTATCAAGCAATAAAGGCTAATTTAATCTATCCAAGATTTATATCTATCTAGGTTATCTTGAATATAATTTGGCAAAATATTCAAATTTGTTTTTGTTAACTCAAATCTATTATTTTGTTTTTTTTCATTTGTTGATTTAGTATCAGTTAAATGATCATAGTTTATAAATTTATTTTTAACCTTATATTCAATATCTTTTAAATTATCTTTTTTTAATTCAAATTCTGAGTGCATCTCATCATTTAGATATTTTCTTAATAATTCTTTAGGTGTTTTTAAATTAGTAAAATGCCAGCCTCCATTATCAATAATTTTTACATTCTTATATTTCATTTCAGAAAACAAAGTATCTAGTCTAAAAATATTATATTTCTTATTTTTGATATTTCTTAGCCAAGTTATACTTTTAAGGTTTTTAAATTTACATGCTTTAGTTCCAAACCAGTCAATTTTAGGATATGAAAGATTGAATTTATAATAAAATAACTTTTGTTTAAAAATAATAATCTCCTCTTTATTATTTTTGAAATCAAATTTTGACAAATTCGGAATTTCATCATTATCACTATACATAATAATGTCATCTCCATCTGCTTCTTTTAAACTATGAATAATATAATCTCTTTGAGAATTTATACGTTTAATACTATTAGATCTTGCAATTCTTGGATCAGAGTTTTTATTATTTTCTAAATTTTCTGGTTCATTTTCCATTATAAGATGGACAATTTTATTTTTAAATTTTGGAAAATTATTCTTATCAAAATTTATCTTTTTTTTGGAACCACTATGTGAAAAACTTGCTTCACATACAATGAATTTATCAACATATTGATTTAATATGTTAAACCTTATTTCCATCATCATATCCTCTTCAAAATATGTGGTACAATCAAATATTTTCATATTTTTATTTATAAATAATTGCTTTTATAAATTGTTAGATTAATAAGTTAAAATACTTTAATATTTATAAATATGGGCATATTTTTTAGTAATCCGCCATGGTGGGAAGGTAAAGAAAGTAGAGGTTTTCTTAGAAAAAAAAGGTGGAGGAGAGGTGTTAGAGCGGGCTCAAGGTGGCCATTTACATATTTAGGTAGATGTACTCCTGATAACTCAAGGGCACACGATTATATACCCTACCCTTTTTTTCTTGGTTACGCTACTACATACGTCTCAGAAAAAATTGGAAGTAATAAGGTCTTTTTTAGAGATAGTATAGCTCTATCAGAATCATATGAAAGTTTTTATAAATATCTAGACGAAATAAAAAATAAAATTGAATATTTTTTAATTGAAAGCGCAACTCCTTCTTGGGATCATGACTATAAACTCATTAAAGAAGTAAAGAAAAAACATCCGCATTTAAAGATAATTGTGTCAGGACCAATTTCAACTTCAGGCCAAAAATGGGATAGTAATATTATTTATGCTGTACTTAAAGGCGAGTATGAAAAAAATATTATGAAAGTTTTGAACGGCAAAGATGGGGTTTTTAACCATGATCTTTTAACAAAAGAAGAAATGAATGAAGCTCCCTTGCCCTATTATGATAAATACATTTATGACAAATATTTTGATGGAAATCCAATACCAATGAATAAACTATTTCCTCAAGCACATATTTGGAGTAGCAGAGGTTGTCCTTTCAAATGTATTTTTTGTGTTTGGCCTGCAGCAATGACAGGTAATGATCCTCACGGAGATGGTAAAAGAGCTGTAAGGCAATACACTCCCGAGTACATAGATAATTTAGTTAAAGAATTAACCGGGAGATACAAATTTAAAGCAATATATTTTGATGATGATACTTTTAATATAGGAAATAGACACACTGAAAAAATGTCAGAAGTAATGTCTAAGTTTAAAATTCCTTGGTTTGCAATGTGTAGAGCAGATACTTCAAAAAAAGAAACATGGAAAACAATGTCTGATAGTGGTTGCCAAGGTGTAAAGCTTGGTGTTGAGTCTGGAAGTCAAGTCGTAGTCGATAAAATTGTAAATAAACATTTAGATTTAAAATATGTGCAAGAAGTAGTTTCTTATATAAGATCTTTAGATATGTCAGTACATGGAACATTTACTTATGGTTTACCAGGTGAAACCAAAAATGATATGATTAAAACCAAAAGATTTATAAAAGAAACTAATTTCAGTACAGTTCAAGAATCAGGTACAGCAGAAATAGAAGGAACGCCATTACATGCTCTCATCAATGAAGAAAAGCTTACAACTTATCCTGGAGCCATTGCTGATGAAAATTATGATAGACAAAAAGATGGTGGTAAAAAATGGCAGAGCTTGGTTAAAGAATTACAGAATAATTAAGTTTGAAAAAAAATATTTCATTTTATATACCTGCATATAATGCTGAAAAGACTATTAAAAAGTCGATTATATCAATTCAAAATCAATCAATAACACCTGATGAAATTATTCTTATAGATGATTGTTCAAAAGATAAGACAGTTGAAATAGCAAGGTCAGAATTTCCAAATATTAAAATTTTCATTAATAAAGAAAATATGGGTTTAGGATATAATCGAAATTCAGCTATAGACAGATCTAGGAATGATATTATAGCCGCCATAGATGCTGATGTTATTTTAGATAAATATTGGCTAGAAAACTTAATACCTGAAATTGAGAAAAAAAATATATTAATGTGTGGTGGAAGAATGGATGAACAACTAATTGAAAATAAGATAAATTTGTGGCGAGCAAAATATTACAGTCAAAACTGGGGTAACAAGTTAGTTTTGAATCCTCCATTTTTATTTGGTTGTAACACTTTATTAAAAAAATCTGCTTGGAAAAAAGTGAATGGTTACGATGAAAAATTAAAAACTAACGGGGAAGATATTGATTTTATTCATAAAATAAAAACAGGAACTGATGGTCAAATAATATATCAACCAAGTGCAAAATGCTATCATTTACAAGACGACAGTATTGAAACTTTATCAAAAAGAGTATGGAGATATCACTCTTTTGCATATAAAATTAAAGAACCATCCATCAAAAAATTTTTTAAATTATCAATCAAACAGTCAAAGTTTTTTTTTCAGAGATTTTTTAAAAGTTTAATGGAACTTGATTTAAGTGGTATTTATATTTCTTTTAAAGTACTTATAAATTTTATTAAACTTGAATATATCTTTTTAAATAAAAAAAAATGAAAGTTCTAATAACAGGTGGCTGTGGTTTTGTAGGTACAAACTTAGCCATGTTTCTACATTCAAAAGGGCTTAAGATAGATTGTCTTGATAATCTCTCAAGAAAGGGATCAATTTACAATCTTAATCTATTAAAAGGAAAAAGAATTAAGAATTTTAAGGTTGATATATCAAATTATAATAAAATTCAAAAATTACCCAGATATGATCTTATTATAGATTGCTGTGCAGAGGCAGCAGTAGAGATCTCAAAGAAAGATATCGATAAAGTTATAAATACCAATTTTTTAGGAACTTTAAATATTCTAAAAAAAGCCAAAAAAGACAAATCGAAAATAATATTTATTTCAAGTAGCAGAGTTTATCCAATTAGAGAAATTAATAATCTTATTAAAAAAAAGATTATTAAATCAAAAATTAAGATAAGTAAAACTTTTGGAGAAAAAGATACCATCATGGGACCAAAAACGATTTATGGGTTAACTAAATTATCTTCAGAAATGCTTATAGAGGAATTTTCTTATGCTTTTGATCTAAAGTTTATCATCAATAGATGTGGAGTAATTTCTGGCCCTTTGCAATTTGGTAAGCAAGACCAAGGTTTTGTAAGTTTATGGATATGGGGACATATAAATAAAAATAAGATGAAATATATTGGATATGGAGGGTTAGGAAATCAAGTAAGAGACGTTTTGCATATTTATGACTTATGTGATCTGGTTTTTTTACAAATAAAAAGGTTTGGGAAAATAAATAACAAAATTTTTACTGTTGGTGGATCAAAAAAAAGTTATGTATCTTTAGTACAACTTACAAAAATTTGTGAAAAAATAACTAAAAATAAAATAAAATTTAATAAAGTTAAAAAAACATCAATTTACGATATTCCTTATTTCATCACTAACAATAATTTAGTAACAAAAAATTATGGATGGAAACCAAAAAGAAACATATTAAAAGTTGTGATGGATACATTTTTATGGTTAAAAAACAACAAATCAATAATTAAAAAATATTTTTAATGTCTTTAGCAATTATCACAGGTTCCACTGGATTAGTAGGATCTGAGGCTGTTAATTTTTTCCACGACAAGGGTTTCGATGTAATCGGTATTGACAATAATCTTAGAAAACTTTTTTTTGGGAAAAATGGTTCTACAATCTGGTTAAAATCTAAACTTATACAAAGAAACAAAAATTTTAAAAATTATAATATTGATATAAGAAACTCTAATAATTTAGAAAAAATATTTAGAAAATACTCAAAGCGAATATCAGTTATTATACACTGTGCAGCTCAACCATCTCATGATTATGGGAAAAACTATCCATTCCTAGACTTTAATGTTAATGCGACTGGAACACTTAATTTATTAGAATTAACAAAAAAATACTCACCTAATGCTTCTTTCATATTTATGTCAACTAACAAAGTATATGGTGATAATCCAAATAAATTAAAACTAATCGAAAAAAAAACTAGATGGGAGCTTAAATTAACTGATAAAAACTACAAAGGTATCAAAGAAAATTTTTCTATAGATAACGCAACACACAGTTTTTTTGGAGTATCTAAAACTTATGCTGACTTAATAGTTCAAGAATATGGAAAAAATGTTGGCTTAAAAACTGTATGTTTTAGAGCTGGGTGTATAACAGGCCCAAATCATAGCGGCACAAACCTTCATGGATTTTTATCATATTTAGTAAAAGCAAGTTTAAAATATAAAAAATACAACTTAATAGGTTATAAAGGGAAACAAGTAAGAGATAATTTACATAGTAATGACCTTGTTAATTGTTTTTGGGAATTTTACAAGAAACCAAAAATTGGAGAAATATATAATATTGGCGGTGGAAGATCCTCAAATTGTTCAATAATCGAGGCGTTAGATTTAGTGGAAAAGATTTCAAGGATAAAAATCAAAAAAAAAATATTTAAGGTACCTCGTGTTGGAGATCACATCTGGTATATCTCAGATACGTCCAAATTTAAGAAACATTATCCAAAATGGAAACAGAAATATAATTCAAAAAAAATTATCGAAGAGCTAATTGATAATTTGTGATGAAAAAAAAATTATTAAAAAATTACAAAGATATTATTTTTGATATAGGTGCTAATGAAGGAAATGATGGTTTGGCCTTTTCATTATTATTTAAAGATTGCACAATTTATGCTTTTGAACCCAATGAAGAATTAATAAAAATCATCAGATCTAATAAAAAAAATTTGGAAAATATAATAGGCCATAAATTAAATAATTATAAATTATTTAATAATGCAATTTCAAATAGAAATACTAAAATTAGTTTTAATATTTCTAATAATATAGGCGCACATTCACTTTATGATTTCAATAAAAATTTACATAAATTTAAAAGACATCAAGAAGGATATGAAATTAAAAAAAAAACTAGAGTAAATGTAATTAAACTATCATCTTTTTTAAAAGATAAAAAATTTAGAAGAATAAGATATCTACACTGTGATGCTCAAGGGTCTGATATAAATGTATTAAAAGGGTTAAATAGCGAAATCAAGTATCTTGACTTCGGGGTTGTTGAGGTTTCAGCAAAAAATGAGTCCAACTTATACAAAAAATCAAATAATAATCTTTTTAATCTTAAAAAATTTTTAAAGAAAAAAAATTTTTTAATACACAAAATTGAGTCTAATGATATTTATAACAACGAATTAAATATAAATTTTAGAAATAAATCATTGACAAATACTAATTTATTAAATCTTAGTCAAAAATTTAAATTAAAATTTTATCAAAAGTTTATTCGTAAAATAATTATGAGACACCGAAAAGTTTTTATTTATCAACTATTTTATAAACTATTAAATGCCAAATATTATTAAACTAAAAAAGATTGTAAAAAAAATTTTCTTAAAAAAAGGGTTGAGTTTAAAACATAGCAGAGAATGCGCAGACGCAATAATTAATGCTGAATTAGTTGGTGCACACTCTCACGGTCTCTCAAGACTAAAAATGTATTGTAACAGAATTGACAAAAGATTAATTAATCCTAGGCCGAAAATAAAAGTCAAAAAAATATCTAATTCTGTATCTCTAATTGATGCAGATAATTCAATAGGTTTTGTGTCTGCGAATTTGGGAATTAAAGAAGCTATAAAAAATGCTAAAAAAAGTGGTATAGGCTTTGTAGGTATCAAAAAAAGCAGTCATTATGGACTATCTGGTTTTTATGCAGAAAAAGCAGTTAAAAAAAATTTAATAGCCATGATTTATACAAATGCTCCTCCAGCCGTGGCGCCGCATGGTTCATCTAAAAGTTTATTTGGGACTAATCCAATTTGTTTTGGTGCCCCAACAGGAAATAAAGCTCCATTTATTTTGGACACGTCAATTTCTAAAATTAATAGAGGAAAAATCAGATTAGCAAAAAAGAATAATCAAAAAATTCCTGCTGATGTTGCTTTAGATGAATCCGGTAATCCAACAACAGATCCTAAAAAAGCACTTAAAGGGGTTCAATTACCAATAGCTGAATTTCGAGGTTCAGGATTAGCCTGGATGGTTGATATACTAAGTGGTGTTATAACAGGCGCAAACCATGGAGGAAAAGTAAAAGACCCATTTGATGATTTTACAGGTCCACAAAATGTTGGACATCTATTTTTTGTTTTTAGACCTAATCTCTTTGTGAAAAACTATAAAAAAAGAATTAAGGAAAATATTAAAATTATCAAAAAATTACCAAAGATTAATAGAATAAAAAAAATTTTATATCCGGGTGAAAATAAATTTAATGTATATAAAAGAAATTTAAAAAAAAATATTCAATTAAATAGAAACGTCTCTGTTGATATTAATGAATTATTAAAGGCTATCTAATTAAATGTGAATACCATTCATATGTTTTGGTTAAACCTTCTTTTAAATTAGTTGAAATTTTATAATTTGTTGCCTTCAAAATTTTTTTGTTTGATATTTTAATTATTTTAGGCGATCCTTTAAGAGTATTTTTATGCCTCTTTATTTTTTTTCCTGATATTTGTGAAATTATTTGAACCATCTCTCCTATAGTTGTCATTTGATGATTACTTACGTTAAATATTTCCCTGTTATGTCTTGATGTACTTTTAATTATTAAATTTATTGCATCATCGATAAACAGGTTTGATCTTACTTGACTCATTCCACCGTAAATATCTATTTGTTTGTTATTAATAGATCTTAATAATAAAAGGTTCAAAATTCTCTCATCGTTGGGTTTTGCACCTGGTCCATATGTAAGACAAATCCTGTAGATTAAAAAATTTCTATCATTATTTATTAAATACGACTCTCCAAATTTCTTACTATCTATATATGCTGATCTAGGATGACTTGGTGTCGTATATCCAACACTTTTTTCATTACATAATCTGTTATTTCCCGAATATATTTCTGTAGTACTCATAAAAATAAATTTACCGTTTTTTTTTAAATTTCTATTTAAATTCATTATTGCAATTGAATTCAATTTATATGTAGAAGATGAAAATTTTAAAAACTTAGCTGGTTGTCCATAACCTGCACAATGGAAAATTAAGTCATAACTTTTATGATTGTTTAGTTTATTTTTTGCAAGATCTATCTTTTTAAACTTTATAAATTTCTTTTTCCTGAAATAATTTTTTACAAAATCGAATAGTGATATATTAAAAGTCCCATCTATTTTTAAGGAAATTTTTTTTTTCTCAACTATTGTATTAAAAAAAAACAATAAATTTAAACCTATAATACCTGAAACACCAGTGATTAAAATTTTCTTATTCTTAAAATAATTAATTTCTTTACTTGAAAGCTTATTTAAATCAAAAGATCCTAAAATTTTTAATAATTTTCTCTCTTTTAGTGAATTGTTAAAAAAATTCATTTATTTTTATTAAAAATCAAACAATGTTTTTCAAATCAGAATCTATCATCTCTGAAATCAATTGTTCAAAATTAATTTTTGGTTTCCATTTCAGTATTTTTTTTGCTTTTCTGTAATCACCAACTAAATCATGAACCTCATTTGGTCTAAAATATATTTTTTCTTGTTTTACAATGGTTTGTGATTTTTTTATTTGTCCAATTTCATTTAACGCAACAGCATACTCAAGGCCTTTTTTATCTTTTTTCCATGAATATTTGATACCTAATTTTTTTAGAACTAGGTTTACTAAATCTTTAATTGAATAATTTTTACCTGTTGCAATAACGAAATCATCAGCTTTTTTAAATTGTAAAATTTTCCATTGTGCCTCTACAAATTCTTTTGCATGTCCCCAATCTCTTTTTGATTTCAAATTACCTAAGTAAAGACATTTTTGATGCCCTTTTAAAACTTTAATAAGCCCAATTATAGTTTTTCTTGATATAAAATTTTCTCCTCTTCTAGGTGACTCGTGATTAAATAATATTCCATTTGATGCAAACATTGAGTATGCATCCCTATAGTTTCTTGTAATCCAGTAAGAATACAGTTTTGCTGTTCCGTAAGGCGATACTGGCTCAAATCTACTTTTTTCGTTATAAGGTTTCTCTGGACTATTCCCAAATATTTCTGAGGTTGATGCCTGATAAAATTTAATTTTTCTTTTTTTATCTATAATTCTAATTGCCTCTAAAATTCTTAAAGTTCCAATAGAGTCAGTTTGGGCAGTATATTCTGCTAATTCAAATGATACTCCAACATTACTTTGAGCAGCTAAATTATATATCTCATTTGGCTTAATTTCGTTAATAAGGTTAAATACATTTGAAAAATCAGTAACATCACCATACTTTAAAATCAAATTAGTCTTTAAGTGAAAATCTTTATAAATATGATCAATTCTAGTGGTGTGAATTAAACTAGTTCTTCTTTTTACACCATAGACCATATAGTTTTTTTTAAGCAATAGCTCAGCTAAATAAGAACCATCTTGACCTGTTATTCCAAATATTAGAGCTATTTTTTTTTTCATATATATTTTATTTCTTATCTATCACGAGTTGATAAAATCGGTTTTTTAATAGGCCAATTATATTTGATTCTTTCATCATCCCATTTTACACTAATTTGATTTTTAACATCATTATAATTACCTTTAAAAGAATAATCATAAGAATAAATACAGTCCTGACTCATACAAAGCCAAGAGTTCAAAAACATAGGTGGAATTAACAGCGACTTTTTATTTTTGTCATTTAAAATAAAAGATGAGCATTTTAAGAAATTTTTTGAGTTTTTTCTATAATCCACTACAACATTTAAGACTTTTCCTTTGATACAAGAAACTAATTTCCAAGATTTCAAATCCCCATGAAAACCTCTAAGAACATTTTTTTTTGATCTGGTTAATTTACTCAAGTTAAAAGATATATTTCTTAATTTTTTTAAATCCCACTTCGTCCAAATTTCACCCCGATTATCTTTAAAGATTGAGGCGCTCAAAATTTTGATTTCTTTTAAATTCTTATCTGATGAAATTTTCATATTTTGAGTCTTCAAATCATTGAATTCTTAATAAATTTATAATTTTTCATAGTTTGCACATTAAATTAATAATAGTTATAATCAATTTATTTAATTCAACATATCATGAATACTAAAATAAATTTATTATCAATAGTTTTTTCTTTTAGAAATGAAGAGGGAAATATTAAACCTTTAGTAAACAGAATTTCAACTACAATGAATGATATAAAAAATTGGAAATATGAAATCATTTTTGTAAATGATGACTCCACAGATAAATCAGAGGAAATTCTATTAGAGCTTCAAAAAACATATCCGATTAAAATTATTAATATGAGTAGAAATTTTGGAATAGATCCGTGTGTATTAGCTGGATTTAGAAATTGTTCAGGTGATGCAATTATTTATTTACATTCGGATCAACAAGACCCACCTGAGCTTATTCCAGATCTACTTAAAAAATTTGAGGAGGGAAATGAGATTGTTCATACCGTAAGAACAAAAAGAAAAGGTGAAGGAAAGTTTAGGATGTTTTTGACAAAAATTGCCTACTGGCTTATAAATTCTCTTTCAGATATTAACCTTCCTGAACAAGCGGGTGATTACAAGTTAATATCAAAAAAAGCACTTAATGAAATCCTTAGGCAAAAAGAATTCAGACCATACGTAAGAGGTCTATCAGTGTGGGTGGGTTTTAAACAAGATTTTGTCTTTTATGAAAGAGAAGCAAGAGGTGAAGGAGAATCTAAAATGCCATTACTTTCAGCCGGTCCAATAACTGACTTCATTAATGGTGTAACAAGTTATTCTTTGAAACCTTTATACCTAGGTATAATTTTTGGATTTTTATCAATAATAATTTCTTTATTATTAATAATTTACGCTCTATTTTTAAAATTTAATAATTTAGCTATACCTGGTTCAACAAGTATAATTATTTCTATTTCATTTTTTTCTGGAATTTTGCTTTTCACGTTGGGTGTTATGGGAATTTATCTAGCTAGAATTTTTGAACAAACAAAAGGTAGAGATCAATATGTTATAAAAGAAATAAAAGATTATAAATAAATAATGAATAAAGCTTTACCTTGGATAGCACTTGCATTAGGTATAGTTTTTGGAACAATCATTTGGAATTATATTTCTTTTCCATATGATAATGCAAACACAATTATTGGTGAATATTCATTAAAAAAAATAAATCCAAATAATGACACTATAAGAGGAATTTTTTTTATTTTTTTTCCAATATCTTTATACGTTTTTTTTTATTTAAGACAAAATAAGGAATTATTAACAAAAAAAATATTTAATGATAAAAAATCTTATCAAAATGAAAATATAACTCACTTAACTTTAATACTAATTTTTTTTTCAATCTTAGAGTTCTATAGTTTAGATTATAATTACTTTGTAAACACATTAGACACTCATCATGAAGGTACTTTTTTAACAGCACAATTAAACGTAATTTCAAAGAATAGTTTTTATTCTGGAACATTTTTTGATTATGGTTTTTTAGGTAATTCAATCGGATTATTATCTAATTATTTATTTGATAATTATTCTATAGGGATCCAAAGATACACTTTTAAGTTTCTAATATTAATCAATAAAATATTTTTGATATTAATATGTAGACAGTTAATAAACTGTTTAGACGATTCAAATAAAAAAGAAATATTATTTTTAATTTTTACATTATCTTCGATGACATTAGTAAGTTTTTATGAACCAATAACACCTTTTCATTCAAGAATATTCTTATTTCTTATTTTTACTTTTTTAATTTTTAATATTATTTGCTCTGAGAGAAATAATCTGTTTGTTAGATTATTAGTTGGATCTTTTTCTCTTTTTTCGGTGTTATTTTATTGGGATATTGGAACTTATATTAATGTTTTATTAATTATCATTTTAATTTATTTTATTTTTTTAAAAAAATTTAAAGATTTTAATCAAATATCTATTGGTATCGTTGTAACTTGGTTAATGTTTTTTATTCTTTTCCCAAAAAATGAATTTAAGGAACTAATTAATCAATATTTTTTTATACTTAATATTTCTGATTACCTCCTTGGTATTGAATATCCAGAGCCCTTTTCTTATAAATCGACAAGGTATACCAAGGCTTTATTAATTTTAGTTTTTGCAGGTGTTTTTTTGGTAAATTATATTTTCAGCAAAAAAAAGAATGAAAGTCTACAATCAAAATTTTTACTTTTCTTTCTATTTGTTTCTTCGATTATTTTTTTTAAATCAGGTTTAATGAGATCAGATACTCCACATATAAAATATACTTCTGGAATATATACACTTTTGATATTCTTTTTTATATCTTATCATCTTATAAAAATAACAAATAAGATAAAGATATTAAATAAATTTTTTATTTTTTTTGAAAATAGAAAATTTTTTTTGATAATTTCAAGTCTGATTTGTTTTTTATTTTTTTTCAAAAATAATTTTTCAAATCTTCAGAATATACTTAATTCAGAAAAAAATTTTCATAAAATTACTAAATTGAGTGATGATGAATTTTTAGATAATAATTATATTAATTTTTTAGATACTTTCAGAGATTTGATCAAAGATGAAAAATGCGTCCAACAGTTTACTGATGATAATGCAATACCCTACTTGGTCAATAAACCAACTTGTACTAAATATTTTGTGAATGCACATATTATACAGAGTTGGACTGAGGATAATTTCATGAAGGAACTCGATGATGCAAAACCAAATTTTATAGTCTATTCATCAAATATAAATTGGTTCAAAGATAGAAAGAATGCCCCAAATGCTGATAAATATATATTAGATAACTATTACTTATTTAAAGACCTTTCACCTTGGATCATTTATAAAAAAAAATAAAATTACATATTAAAATTAACTATGCTCTTTTTAAAAATATCTTATAAACACTAATTATGCTCTCTAATAAAGAAATAATTGTTCCTAATAACTTATTAAATTATGCACATAAAAATAAAGGTGTAAAAGCAGGTATTGTTAATGCAGGAAAGCCTTTACCTATGGAGTCCGTACAAGATGCGGTAAACGAAAATTTAATCGAACCGATATTTATTGGTGATGAAAAAGAAATTCTTAAATGTGCTAATGATTTAAAATGGGATATTTCTAAATATGAAATAATAGATGAGCCTGTTGAAAATAATACTGCAGCTATTGCAGCAAAACTTGCAAGTAAAGGTAAAATTAAAATTATAGTAAAGGGTCATATTCATACAGACGTTTTAATGAAAGAAGTTCTCAAAAGAGAGTATAATCTATTAGGAAAAACCAGATTAAGTCATATTTGGCATATGACATTAGATAAAGAAGATAAGCCTCTTATAATCACAGATGGCGCATTAAACGTACTTCCAAATGTGAAAACAAAAATGCATATTTTAAAGAACGTTATTAATTTTTCTTACAGAATTGGAATTGAAAGACCAAAAATTGCAGTATTGTCTGCTACAGAGGAAGTTTTAGATAGTGTTCCAAGTTCTAAAGATGCTGAAGAAATTACAAATCTCGCAAAAAAAGAAAATTTAAATGCTGATGTATTTGGACCTTTAGCTTTCGATAATAGTATTTCAAAAAAATCTGCAAATATTAAAGGCATAAAAAATGATGTTGCTGGAATTGCTGATGTTTTATTAGTGCCAAGTGTTGAGACAGGTAATGCATTGGTAAAGATGTTGATTTATTTTAGTGGTGCATGTGCTGCAGGAGTAGTTGTAGGTGGCAAAGTGCCTGTGGTAATTACTAGCCGCTCCGATGAAGCACCTGCTAGACTAGCATCAATAGCTGCAGCTGTTGTTGCGCTAGATTAAATGTTTGATTGCAATAAAATTAAATTTGCCTTAAATAATTTATCAATTATAAAAATGTATTAATGGCAATAACTTATTTAAAAAAGTCTCCAAAAACTTCGTCCACTGACGATAATAAGACAACTGGAGTAGTTCAAGATTTATTAAAAAATATTGAAATAACAAAAGAACAAGGCTGTATCGATTTAACTAAAAAATTCGATAAGTATAATGGGGATATCATAGTATCAAAAGATAAAATTGAGGAAATTAAAAAAACGTTGGATCAAAAAACCAAAGATGATATTCAATTTTCATTTGAAAGAGTTAGAAAATTTGCTGAAGCACAACTTAAAAATTATGGACAAGATTTTGAGGTAGAACTTTCTGATGGTTTGTATGCAGGTCAAAAATTAGTGCCTGTCAATACAGCAGGTTGCTACATCCCAGGTGGAAGATATGCTCACATTGCATCTGCTGTAATGAGTGTAACTACAGCAAAAGTTGCTGGAGTAAAAAATATTATTGCATGTAGTCCTCCTAAAGAAGGTGTTGGTGCCCACCCTACTATTGTATACACAGCTGATCTTTGCGGTGCAGATGTAATTTTAAATTTAGGAGGGGTTCCTGCAATTGCAGCAATGACCAATGGATTATTCAAAAATCCCCCTGCAGATATAATTGTAGGACCAGGAAATCAATTTGTAGCTGAGGCTAAAAGAATTTTATATGGAAAAGTTGGTATTGATTTGTTTGCAGGACCAACTGAGATTGGAATTATAGCTGATGCTAAAGCTGATCCAGAAATTGTTGCGGTAGATTTAGTAGGACAAGCTGAGCATGGATATAACTCACCATGTTGGCTTTATACAACTAGTAAAGAATTAGCCGAAAAAGTAATGAAAAGAGTTCCAGAATTAATTGCAGAACTTCCAGAAGTTCCAAGAACAAGTGCTGAAGCAGCGTGGAGAGATTATGGTGAAGTAATTCTTTGTGACACTGATGAAGAAATAGTGAAGATCAGTGACGAATATGCACCTGAACATTTAGAAGTACAGACCGAAAACCTAGAATGGTTTCATGAAAGATTAACAAATTATGGATCATTGTTTGTGGGTGAAGAAACAACTGTTGCATACGGAGACAAATGTTCTGGTACAAATCATATCTTACCAACTAAAGGTGCAGGAAGATACACGGGCGGATTATTTGTTGGAAAATTTATTAAAACTTTAAGCTTTCAAAGAATGACAAAAGAATCTACCAAATTGGTAGGTGCTGCTGCAGCTAGAATTTCTAGATATGAGGGAATGGAAGCCCATGCGAGAACAGGAGATGTAAGACTTAGAAAATATGGTTTTTCTAATTAATTCTCTGGTACAAAAATTAAACACAATCCATTATTACAGAATCTTTTTCCAGTAGCAGTAGGTCCATCTAAAAAAACGTGACCATGATGTGCACCACAGTTTGCACAATGATATTCAATTCTTTTCATTCCAAAAGAATAATCGATCTTGGTTTTAAAGGCACCTGGCAAAGCTTCAGAAAAAGAAGGCCAACCCGTTCCACTATCGAATTTTGCTTTTGATGAAAATAACTTTGCTCCACAATTTGCACAATGATAAAATCCATCTCTTTTTTCTTTGAGTAATTCACTGGTAAATGGTCTCTCAGTGCCCTCATTAAACATTATATCTTTTTGGGTTTTAGTCAGATCAGGATTAATAATTTTTTTTGTAGCTGATTTTAAGAATTGATAAGGCAATGATACAAAAAGTATAGAAAGTCCAAATAACTTCAAAATTTTTCTTCTTAAAAGCATATTAAATAAGATTAATTTGAAATTGAGGTTTTAACATGCGCTATAATTGTCACTCAAAATGCTTTTAATTAAAGAAAATATGCCGTTTCTTTAATTATATAAATTGTCAGCAAAGACATGAAGCTGATAATGAATCCATTAATATATTTCCACGTTTTATCACTTTGAGCATATCTTGAAAAATATACTG
Source organism: uncultured Pelagibacteraceae bacterium (assembly GCA_902572925.1). Lineage (GTDB taxonomy): Bacteria > Pseudomonadota > Alphaproteobacteria > Pelagibacterales > Pelagibacteraceae > Pelagibacter. The sequence goes on from CACGHT010000005.1 coordinate 20,307, forward strand.
ATGAGTAACCAAGTAAAAAGAAAAATATGAAAGATGCTACGGAAGCGCCAATACCAAAATAAATTTTTTCATCAAATAAAAAATTTTTTGAAAAATTTCCTAAAAAGAAAACTGTATCGGAATAAACATGTGCATTTAGGTAGGTGAAACCAAGTGTCTTAAATATAATCTTAGCACTAGTGGTCTCTTTTTTTTCAATATTGAAATTAGCACTAACACTAAAAGATTTAATTTTTGAATATATGAAATAGATTAAAAAAATTATTAAACAGATGTTTAAAGTTAGCTCTACAAATATATTAAAATATTGATGAAAAAAGTGAAATAAAAGAATGCCTGAAAATATTAAAATAAAGTCTGAAAATGAACAAATTAAACAGACTAAAAAAACATACTGTTTTTTAAGCCCTTGTTCTATTACAAAGATATTTTGAGCGCCAATTGCTAGGATTAAACTAAGCCCGGTAATAAAACCTAATACCAGGTATTCCATCTAAACTAAAATTATTCTGGATTAGCTGTTAAAGTTTTGATCTCTAGAATATTTTCGTTAGGGTCTTTTACAAAAAATGTTTCTTGCTCGTATTTTGTTCCTTTAAATCTTAGATAAGGTTCATCATAATACTTTGCACCTTTTTCTTTCAATCTATTTTTTAAAGTATCAAAATCTTTTCTTGATAAATGAACTCCAAAGTGTGGAACAGAAACGTTACCCATATCTACGTCGTGTCTTTCGTTATCTAGTTTATGTTCACTTGCATGGAGAGTTAATTCATTTCCCCAAAAGTCAACATCAGCCCACTCTTGTGCTGAATTATCAAGTCGGCAGCCCAAAGTTTCACTATAAAACTTTTTTGCTGTTTCTAGATCTCCGCATGGGATTGCTAGATGAAAACAATTAGTATTTTTGTACATTATTTCTCCTTTAAATACTGTTTAGAAGCACTATATAGACATTAATTATTTTTATCAAGCTGACAAAATTATATGACTGATTTTTTACAATCTATAATAGACAGAGATCCTGCGGCAAAATCTAAGTTAAGTCTTGTATTAACTTACCCAGGGGTTAAAGCTATTTTTTTTCATAAAATTGCAAATTTTTTTGCGATAGCAAAATTTGATTTAGTTGCAAGAATCATTTCTCAATTTTCAAGATTTTTAACAGGAATAGAAATTCATCCAAAGGCAAAAATTGGAAAAAATTTATTTATTGATCACGGTATGGGAGTTGTGATCGGCGAGACGTCTGAAATTGGAAACAATGTTACTATTTATCATAATGTTACATTAGGTGGAATTGCTCCAAGTATAAACACTAATGATCAAAGAAATACTAAAAGACATCCAACTTTAGAAGATAATGTTGTTGTTGGATCTGGTGCTCAAATTTTAGGGCCAATAACGATTGGTAAAAATTCCTTAATAGGTGCAAATGCAGTGGTTACTAAAAATGTTCCTGAGAAATCAATAATGGTAGGAATTCCAGCTACAAGAGTTGGTGATGCTACAAAAGGATTTCAACCTTATGCTGTTACTGATAAAGATAAAGATTAATGTCACAAATAAAAAATAATTTTTTAGAGTCGGTTGGCAATACACCTTTAATAAAATTAAAAGCAGCTTCAGAGATCACTGGATGTAATATTTATGGAAAAGCGGAGTACCTAAATCCAGGTGGATCCGTTAAAGATAGAGCTGCTCTAGCGCTAATAAAAGATGCACAAGAAAAGAAGTTAATTTCAGAAGGTGGAATTGTTGTTGAAGGCACCGCGGGTAATACTGGGATTGGTTTATGTCTTTTAGGAAATTCTTTAGGCTATAAAACAATTATTGTAATGAATGATAACCAAACCCAAGAAAAAAAAGATACTTTAAAAAATATTGGTGCAGATCTTAGACTGGTACCACCCAAGCCATATAAAGATGATGGTAACTATGTAAAAGTTGCAGGTCGTCTTGCTGAAGAATTAAAAAGTACAAATAACAATGGTGTAGTTTGGGCAAACCAATTTGATAACACTGCTAATGCAAAAGGTCATTATGAAACGACTGGACCAGAAATTTGGGAACAAACTGGTGGTAAAGTAGATGGCTTTGTCTGCGCATCAGGAACTGGAGGCACCATCGGTGGTGTAAGTAAATTTCTAAAAGAAAAAAATAATAATATAAAAATTTATTTATCAGATCCAACAGGCTCTGCACTCTATAATCATATTATGAATGGTGAACTTAAAGCTGAGGGTGGATCAATAACTGAAGGTATTGGTTCAAGCAGAATAACTAAAAACTTTGCTGAAGCTAAAATTGATGGTGCTTTTTCAATCAGTGATCAAGAGTCATTACCCTTGCTTTATGATTTAATACAGCATGAGGGGTTAAGTTTAGGAACTAGTTGTGGAGTAAATATTGCAGGTGCAATTAGATTAGGAAAAGAGCTAGGCCCAGGAAAAACGATAGTCACAATTCTTTGTGATAGATCAGATAAATACAACTCAAAGATGTTTAATAAATCTTTTTTAAAGGAAAAAAACCTTCCCATTCCTAGCTGGTTATAATAACGCATACCAGGCATGTAACAAAACGGTTACATTTTTATACTAATATTATTTAACGTTGAGGGATTATGAAAAAAATTATTATAGTTTTATCTTTTTTCATTTTTACATCTGCAAATGCAGGAATGAGTGACAAAGATAAATCAAAAGCATGGGATTGTGTTGGTATTTATATGGCTAATTACTTTCTTCCATCAGGTGAAAAATTTGAGTATGGAATGAAAGAAAAATCAATTTCAACTGTGAAAGTTTTAAAAACCTACGCTCTTGAAATAGGTATTCCAGAAAAAGATTGGGATGCTGGAGTAAACAAAGCAGTAGATAAACATTATGGCTCAAAATATGACAAAGCTAAAACTGACAAATGTCATACGTTTGTTGAAGCTTTAGTTCCTAATGGAGCTGAAAGAGTAAAAAAAGTAGTTCAAACTTTATATTAAGGAGAGAAAATGAAAAACTATATGGTAACTCACACTTTCAAATCGAAAGAGATGAAAGCAAAATTTAGTGAAACAGTAGCTTCAATGAAAATGGAAGATATTGTTAAATCAATGACAAGTGATAAAGCAGCATGCCAAATGACTTGGAACACCCCAGGTGATACAATGCAAATGTTTTGCTGGTGGAAAGCTAACAGTGAAGCGGATATCAATAATCAATTAGGTCAAATGAATGATTTCTTTGAGCCTCATAAATTTACTGAGTGTACTGACCAAGTGATGGACTATAACGCTTAAGAGGAAGATTTATTAAGCAATCTTTATATTAATTTAATAAAGGAGAAAAAATGTTAGAAAAATTTAATGGGATATTTTATTTAATAATTTATTTAGTTCACTTTATTGGAGTTGGTGTTTACGCATTTCAAACTATTTTTGGCACTAAAGGCTTCATGGAAAGATTTGGTATAGATCCAAGTGGAGCAATAATGATTAGAATGGCAGGAGCATTTATGCTTGCTGTATTTTTAATGTCAATCTATGTAGGTTTTATAAGACCTGGAGGTTTGGAAAATACATGGGGATTCTTAAATTTAGTTTTTATAAATAATCTATGTATTTTTTTATGTAATTTTTATTCTATTAAAATAAATAAAATGGGTGTGAATGAAAAAACTACAAACGAGGGTGTTATTGCGCCGTTTGTATTTACAGTTATGAGTGCAATTTTATGCTATGGTTTAGCTGATAAAATTTACACTTAATGTCTGGGTTTGCGATATTTAACATAGAGGTAAAAAAACCTGAGCAATATAAAGAGTACGTAGAAAAAGTGAAACCGATTGCTGAAAAATTTGGTGGGGAATATATTGTTAGAGGTGGCGAAACAAAAGTATTAGAAGGAACTTGGGCATATCCTAGAACAGTTGTTATTAAATTTCCAAGTTATGAAAAAGCTTTAGAGTGGTATAACTCTGATGAATACAAACCAATTAAACAAATACGTTTAGAAAACTCAATTGGTAACGGAATAATAATTAAAGGAGTATAAAATGTCGATATTAAAAAGATATACTGATGCAATAGATAAAAAAGATGAGGCAACTATGAATGAACTTTTGCATGATGATTTTAAATTCACAATGCATAAATCTGGGAATTCTTTAGGAAAAGCTGATGTTATAAAATGGGCAATGAGTGGAGATATAAATCAAGATAAAACTAGGGTTGTATATGAAAATGATGAAGTGGGTGTACACCATTCTTTTGTTACATTTAATGACGGAAATGTTGAAGCTGTAATGGCAGTTTATAGATATAAAGATGGAAAAATTGTTAGTTTAGAAACTGGCGCTACTCCAATGTCTAAGTAAGTGAAAAAAATTTCATTCATTTTTATTTTTTTCTTATTTTCATCATCTTTATTGGCTGATGATAATAAAAAAGAAATTGATAAATTATTTGTTCAATTAAAAAGTGCTTTAAATTTTGAAAATTCAAAAAAAATAGAGGATAAAATTTGGGATCTTTGGACTACTCACCCGACTAAAAATAATTTAACAAAGTTATTAGCTGATGGGTCATCTGCAATGATGGATAATAAACTTGATGCTGCATATGATAAATTTACTGAGGTAATTGAGCTTGATCCTAATTGGGCAGAGGCTTGGAATAAAAGAGCAACAGTATTATATTTAATGGGTAAATACGAGCTATCACAAGCTGATATTGACAAGGTGCTTATGATAGAAAAAAGACATTTCGGTGCACTAACAGGCCAAGGTTTAGTTCAAACAGCTTTAAAAAACTACCAAAAAGCTATTGATAGTTATATTGAAGCTCACAAAGTTCATCCATTTATGAAGTCTCCTATGATTATGATGGAAAAGCTTCAAATTGAATTGCAGAAACAAAGTATTTAAAAAATGTTTCCAAAAAAATATTCTAACCTTTTATTTATATTGGTTATGGGTTTTGGGATGAGTCTTTTAATGACACTGATAATTACTTATATAAATACTGGAATGGATAATGAGTATGTCGACCGTTTTTTTAAAGCATGGTCAGTAAGTCTTCCAATTGCAATAATTGCTGCCCTTCTTGTAGGTCCCCCGATTAAAAAATTTGTAGATAAAATTACCAAATAAGAATATCTTTTATTTGTGAGTAACGTTATAGCTTTTCTAATTCTTATACTTGCTGTCATATTAGGAACTGCAGCAAATAGTTTTGCAAAAAGTGCAAATGGTTTCACATTGTTGGTTCCTAGTTTAATTACTGCAATCACAATAATTGGTTGCATGTTTACTCTTTCAATAGTGATGAAAACTATACCTGTTGGTATTACCTACGCATCTTTTGCTGGTTTATGCATAGTAGCGACTTCAATTGTTGGAATATATAAATTCAATCAAGTGCCTGATCTATTCACAATCATTGGTTTGATATTAATTATATCAGGAGTCTTAATTGTTAATCTGCTGGGTAAAACAGGATAATTTATGGCAAATTTATCTGGTTATATCTTTTTAGCTTTAGCGATCCTTCTTGGAATAACTTCAAATGGTTTTTTAAAATCAACTAATGGATTTACAATAATTGGACCAACTATTTTTTGTATCATATCTATAGTTGCTTGTATTTTTTGTTTATCTAAAGCTATGAATATTATCCCGGTTGGTTTTACATACGCAACATATGGAGGTTTAACGATTACCGCAGTAACACTGTTTGGTGTTTTCAAATATCAGCAAATTCCAAATCTTTATGGGATTATTGGAATAAGTTTAATAATTATTGGTGTAATTCTTTTAAATACTTTGGGTAAAACTAGCTAGAAACTGGTTTTAAAATTTTAAGCATTTTTTTATGTAAATTATTATTAGCTGAGCAAATAATATTTCCAGCTTTCTTGGCATCATCATTTTTCCAAGTCGAGACAATCCCTTTTGCAGCCTCAATAATTGGTATTAAGGCATGAATATCCCAAATTTTATTTCCACATTGAATAACAACATCAAGTTTACCCTCAGCAAAATGAGAATAACTTAAGGCATCCGAGCAGGGAAATTGCATTCTTCTTAAAATTTGAGGAATTTTTTTTTGTTTATTTAATGACAGACTGCCGTGAAAAGCTGCTGACAATTTCATTTTAGAATAAGTTGCTTTTTGGTTTACAAGTATTTTCTTTTTCTTGCCATTTTCTGAAACATACGCAGAATTAAATGAGGTATTAAAATAAAACTTTTTAAGAATTGGAAAATTTGCAAGACCTACGACTGGGTTACCTTTATAATTTAAAGATATCAAATTACTCCAAGTTGGATTTCCTATCACAAATGATCGAGTTCCATCTATGGGATCTATAACCCATGAATAATCACTTTTAGTTTTTTTATAGCCAAATTCTTCACCTATAATTTGGTGATTTGGAAACCTTTTTTTAATCTCATTTCTAATGAATCTTTCAAAAGCCTTGTCAGCAGTTGTTACAGGGTCATAACCGCTTCTAAGTTTATTCGATACTTTAAAGGGTTTATTTAATTTAGAGTAATAAAATCTAGTTAATTTCTTAGCTAAACTTTCAATGAACTTAGAATAAAGTTTATAATCTGATGATTTTAAAATTTGCACAACGCTCTAATACTATTTTATTACTATTGATTAAAGCAAAATTTTAAATAATGATTTAAAAATACATGAAATTAGAGTTAAAAGATAACAAAGTATTTTTTGAAAATAAGGGTCATAAAAAAGAGATCCACCCATTTTGGCTTAGAGAAAGAGTTAACGGAGAAAACTTTGTTGATAAGTCTACTCAACAAAGATTATTTGACCCAACTCAATTACCAGAAAACATTCAAATCAAAGATTTAAGCTTAAATAGTAATTTTTTAGAAATTAAATTCAATGACGGGGCTTCAACAAAAATTGCTATAGTTGATATTTTTAAAGAATTTTCAAATATTAATGATGTGAAACAAATTGAAAAAATAAAATGGGACTCTTCATTTAGAGATCAAAATACTTTTAAATTCAAAGAAAATTTATTTGAAACAGATGAAATGTACAAAGCCTTGATTAATTTTTATCAATATGGCTTTGTAATTTTTAAAAATGTGCCGACAAAAAATAATTTTATTATAAACTTTGCAAATTCTATAGGAAGTGTTAGACGTACAAACTTTGGTGAATTCTTTAATGTAAAATCAAAACCAAATCCAAATGACTTAGCTTACACTTCTTTACCTTTGGCTCCTCATACTGATAATCCATATAGAAATCCTGTGCCCTGTATTCAAATGCTTCATTGTATAGAAAATGAAGTTACAGGAGGTTTATCAACTTTAGTTGATGGATATACTGTTTCTGAGAAACTTAAAAAAGATTTTCCAGAATATTATAAAATTTTAACTGAAGTAAAAATACGTTTTCAATTTATTGATGAAAGTGTGATTTTAGAGGATTGGGCTGAAATGATTCAGTTAGATGAAAACAGCAATTTCAAACAAGTACGTTTTAGTCCAAGGTTAGATTTTGTGCCATTAATTGAAAAAGAAAAATTAGATTTATTTTATTCTGCAAGAAAAAAAATATCTGAACTCTATAATTCAGAAAATTTTAGAATAGAATTTAAACTTCTTCCAGGGGATCTGTTAATGATGGATAACTATAGGTTATTGCATGGCAGAACCACTTATGATGCTAATGAGGGAAATCGTTTTCTTCAGGGATGTTATATTGATTATGATAGTACTGAGGGAAGGCTTAAACATTTAAAAAGAAAATTTAATTATTAGGATAAATTTTCTATCTGTTTCTCAGCCTCTTTTATTGATTTTTCATAATCTAGAGACATTTGATCAGCACTTACTACCTCTACCTTTTCTATACCGAAAAAATTTAAAATAAACTTCAACCAAGGAGTTAGAAAATCCTCATTGCTATTTAGTTTTGTCCCTCCTGAAGTAATTACTAAATAAGCTTTCTTATTTTTTAATAACCCTTCCCTTCTTCCATTGGGTTTAAATCTAAAAGTTTCCCCTACTCTTGCTGCAAGATCTGACCAGGCTTTTAAAGTTGCTGGAGGTCCATAATTATAAATTGGAGCAGAAATGATTATAATATCACTCTCTTTCAATTCTTTTACAAGTGTATCTGAAAGTTTGAACATTTTTTTATGTGTCTCTGTTTGGTCTTTTGGATCTATTTTCATCCCTGACTCTGTTAAATTAGACACGAAAACCATTTCATCATTAAGATCTCTATAAATAACTTCATCATCAGGTTTTTTTATTTTATCTAAAAGTTTTTTTGCTAAAGCTCTTGAAGTTGAACCATCTTTTCTAGCACTAGAGTCTATTTGATAAATTTTCATAATTTAATTTACCCAAAATTTTGTAAGAATGGAAAAATATTTAGTAAATAATATCCCAAGGCTTGCAATTGATTGGTTAATATTAAAATACCAGTAATTAATAGAATTATTCCACCAATTTTTGACACTAAATTAATATTCTTTCTAAAATTTTTTGAAAAGATCAGGAACCTTTGTATTAAATAACCCGATAAAATAAATGGAATAGCTAATCCAATAGAATAAAAAGATAACAGTAATATTCCTTGGCTTAAACTTTCCTCAGTTGCAGCTAAAACTAAAATAGATCCTAAAATAGGTCCAATACATGGTGTCCAACCAAATGCAAATGCCATTCCTATTAATATTGGGCTAAATACACTTTTGTTAATATTTGTTTGAATTCTCTTTTCATAATTTAAAAATTTTAAATTTATTATTCCAATTATATGAAGCGATAAGATTATTATAACTAGTCCTGCAGCTATTCTTAATTCATAAGAATTCTCCAGAAAAATTTGTCCTAGAAAAGTTGAGGCTGCTCCAAATGTTATAAAGACTAAAGAAAAGCCAACTGTAAATAGAATAATTGGAAATAAATTGATATTCTTTTTATCAACAAGTTCATTTATAGAACTTCCAGAAATATAAGAAATATAACCAGGTATGAGTGGTAAAACGCATGGTGATAAAAAACTTATCAATCCAGCTCCAAATGCAATAATTAATTCAATCATTATTTTTCTTCTACAACTTTCAATTTTTGTTCCCCAAGATTATCTACTCTTAAAATCATTTCATCACCGTTTTTTAAATAATCTGGTGGATTCATTCCCATCCCCACTCCTGCAGGTGTGCCTGTTGTGATAATATCACCTGGCATTAAAGTTATAAATTGACTGATATGTGAAATTAAAAAATTAAAATTAAATATCATTAAACTGGTATTCCCAGTTTGTCTTCTTTTTCCATTAAGATCTAAAGATAAATTTAAACTAAATAAATTGTCAATTTCATCCTTTGTTACCAAATATGGACCCAATGGACCAAAGGTGTCTCCAGATTTTCCTTTTACCCATTGACCACCTCTATCTTTTTGCCATTCTCTCTCACTTATATCATTACAAATACAATAACCTAATACATGTTTCTGAGCTTCATCCTCTTTAACATATTTAGCTTTACTTCCAATAACCATTGCAATTTCTACTTCGTGATCTAAAGACTTTGAATTTTTCGGTATTACAATATTATCATTTGGTCCGACAATACAATTTGGAGATTTATTAAAAACAATTGGCTCTTTTGGAGCATCAGAATTTGTTTCCTCAGCATGAGCCTTATAATTTAAACCTATTGCGATAAAATTTGCTGGTTTTATTACACATGGTCCAATTCTTTTGGTGCTTTCGATCAATGGAAGAGAATTTAAATCTAGCTTTTTTATTTTATCTAAATTTTCAAAATTCAAATTCTCTGGTGTAAAATCTTTTAAAATATTTGATAAATTTCGAAAATTATTTTGATTGTCAATAATTGCAGGTATTTCATTACCATGCTCACCAACCCTTAAAAGTTTCATCAATTAACCTTTAATTCCAAGATGAGTATATTTAATGTTTAGATAATCTTTTATTGCCATTGACCCACCTTCACGTCCATAACCACTTTGTTTAATTCCTCCAAAAGGCGCTTCAGCAATAGCTACCATAGGTGTGTTAACAGCGACTGAACCTGTCTCTAATTGTTCTGATGCAAGATGTGCTGTCTCCATTGAGTTGGTACATACATAACTACATAAACCAAGCTCATGATTATTAGCTCTTTTAATTACATCATCGAAAGATTTAAATGATAACATTGGAACCAATGGCCCAAAAGGCTCTTGTTTCATTATCGTAAAATCATCTTTTACGTCATCAAATATTGTTGGTTCATAATAAAAACCTTTATTAAACCCAGAGGGTCTTTTTCCACCTAGTAAAACTTTTGCACCTTCTTCCTTAGTTTTTTCAACTAATTCCTCTATTTCGTTTAGCCTCTTTTTTGTGGTTAATGGACCTAATTGAGTTGAGGGATCCATACCGTCACCTATTTTCAATTTTTTTGTTTTCTCGATAAATAAATTTACAAATTCGTCCTTTTTTCTTTCGTGAATATAAAATCTGTTTGGCGATATACAAACTTGACCATTATTTCTAAATTTAGCAGCAATTGCCATATCAGCTGCTTTTTTTACATCAGCATCATCAAATACAATAAAAGGCGAATGACCTGACAACTCCATTGTTACTCTTTGAACTTTATCTGCAGCTTGTTTTAATATTAGCTTTCCAACTCTCGATGATCCAGTTATAGAAATTTTTTTAACTATATCTGAAGCTATCAATTGTTGAGCGATACTTGGTGGATCACCTGATAAAAGATTTACTACGCCTGGTGGGACACCACATTCTCTACATATATCAACCATCTCCATTACAATTCCTGGAGTTATTACATCGGGTTTAACTATAACAGAGCACCCAGCAGCTAATGCAGTTGAAATTTTTCTAGCAGATAAAACTGCAGGAAAATTCCAAGGTGTTAATGCTGCAACAACACCAACTGGTTGATAATAAACATGTACTCTTGTATCCTCAAATCTACTTTCAACAGTTTGTCCATAAATTCTTTTTGTTTCTTCGGCATTCCATTCAAAAATATCTGCAGCACCTCCTACTTCACCTTTAGCTTCTGCAAAAGGTTTTCCAACTTCTAATGTCATCCATTTAGCAAGTACATCTTGTTTCTCTCTCATTTTGTCTGCTATTCTTCTGATGATGTAAGATCTTTGCCAAGGAGCAGTTTTTTTCCAGACTTCTAATCCTTTTGCAGCAGACTTTAATGCTCTATCAACATCCTCAGGCGTAGCTTTAGAGGCTTTTCCCAAAACTTCTTCATTTGCTGGATTAATTACTTCGTAAGTTCCTCCATCTGATGATTTTTGCCATTTACCATCGATGAATTGTCCAAATTTTTCGTACATAAATTCAATTTAGCATTACTATAAGTTGTGTCTACTATGTAATTTTTACACATTAATTATCTCTGATTAGATGATACTCTTATAAAAAAAAGGAGTTCAAGATGAAAGCATATATAATGGGTAATTACACTGAAAAAGCTTTTCAGGGTTTTTTAAAAGATCCAACAAGTGATAGAAAAGCTGTTGTAGAACAATTAACAAAAGCTATGGGTGGAACAATGCATAGCATGGATATCGTTAGAGGTTCTTATGATTTTGTAGTTGTTACTGACGTTCCAAGTTTTGATGATTTTGCAGCAATTAAATTGGTTGTTGAAGCATCTGGAGCTGTAAGAAATTTGACAATGCTTGAAGCAATTGATTTTACGAAAGCTACAACAAAAGCTAGTAAAATTGGTTACAAAGCCCCAGGTCAATAATCTTTTGGTATAACTTCCGGCTGCGGACTGGAAGTTATATTAATTTTTTTTTAATTTGGAAGAAAATTTAAGATTTTCGTTATTAAATTTTGAAGAATGTTTTTGGATGTAGTCATCCATAATTTTTACTTTTTCATCTTCAAATTCAGAAACTTTTCTACTATTTAAATCAACATATAAAGCGAGAACTTCTATAGTTGATGCGAGAAACTTTTTTTCTTTATGAACCATTTCCATTTTGTATTGCAGTCTTTTTTTGTCGTGATCAAAATAAACTAAATTAACGTCAACCTCATCATCAACTTTGAGCTCTTGATTGTAGGTAATATTTGACTCTACTATCATAGTGCTTTTACCAGTTGTTTTTGCTGAGTGCTCTCCCATTTTGAATATATTATTTAAAGTGTCTGCTCCATATTTATCAAAGATCAAAAGATAATATGATACGTTCATATGATCATTATAATCTATCCAATCTTTAATAATTTTTTGAGAACTTAAGTAAACAGACATAAAAAATTAATGAATAATTAATTTTTCTTTGGGTCGTTATCCACAACAAGACAAATCTCAGATTTTGTCAAAAATCTTTTTCCAGTACCATTATCTAATGAAAACATCCCACCAATACCATTAACGGCATCTATTGTTAAATCAGTATGTTTCCATTTTTCATATTGATCATCGTTCATGTAAAATGGCACTCCACCAATTTCTCCAAGCTTTACGTCGCTAGAACCAACCATATACTCATTTCTAGGATAACACATTGGTGCACTTCCGTCACAACATCCACCAGACTGGTGAAATAATAGCTCTTCACCATGTTGAGCTTTGAGCTCTTCAATTAATTTTAATGCTGAGTCTGTTGCTTTTACTTTCATAAAAAATATGGCCCGTGATTCCTCACGGGCCATTATATATAAGTTTGTTTTTAAAAGAAGCCTAATTTCTTTTCACTATAAGACACATGAAGATTCTTCACTTGTCTGTAGTGGTTAAGCATCATTTTATGTGTTTCTCTTCCGATACCAGATTGTTTGTATCCACCGAATGCAGCATGTGCAGGATAAGCGTGGTAACAGTTAGTCCATACTCTACCAGCTTGTATTTCTCTACCCATTCTGTAAGCGATATTTCCATTTCTAGTCCAAACACCAGCACCTAAACCATAAAGAGTATCATTAGCAATTTGTAATGCTTCTGCTTCATCTTTAAATTTAGTTACTGATACAACTGGTCCAAAAATTTCTTCTTGGAAGATACGCATTGAGTTATTACCCTCAAAAATAGTTGGTTCAATGTAGTTTCCTTTTTCTAAACCACTATTGATTTTTGCAACATTTCCACCACATAGAACTTTGGCACCTTCTTTCTTACCTAAATCTAGATAAGATTTGATTTTTTCCATTTGTTCTAATGATGCTTGTGCTCCAATCATTGTTTCCATTTTCAAAGGATTGTCTTGTTTTACAGCTTTTGTTCTAGCAATAGCCTTCTCCATGAATTTATCATAGATAGACTCTTGAACTAGTACTCTGCTTGGACAAGTACAAACTTCACCTTGGTTTAATGTGAACATTGCAAAACCTTCTAAGCATTTATCTAAGAAGTCATCATCTTTTGCCATGACGTCTTCAAAGAAAATGTTGGGAGATTTTCCACCTAACTCCAACGTAATTGGTATCAAGTTTTGTGATGCATATTGCATAATCAATCTACCAGTTGTTGTTTCACCAGTGAAAGCAATCTTTTTGATTCTTTTTGATGATGCTAGTGGTTTTCCAGCCTCTAAACCAAAGCCACTTACTACGTTAACTACTCCTGGAGGTAATAAATCTCCAATTAGTTCCATAAGTAACATGATTGATGCTGGTGTTTGCTCAGCTGGTTTTAGCACTACACAGTTTCCTGCTGCTAAAGCTGGAGCAAGTTTCCAAGTTGCCATTAGTAATGGAAAGTTCCATGGTATAATTTGTCCAACTACACCTAGTGGTTCTGGAATGTGATAAGAATATTCACTGTTACTGATTTCAGCAACTGAACCTTCCTCTGCTCTGATTACTCCAGCAAAATATCTCCAATGATCTATCACTAGTGGTAAATCAGCAGCCATACATTCTCTAATTGGCTTACCATTATCTAAACATTCAGCTGTTGCTAATACATTAAGATTTTTCTCAATGACATCTGCAATTTTAAGAAGAATGTTTGATCTTTCCGTAATTGAAGTTTTACCCCAAGTTGGGAAAGCTGCGTGAGCTGCATCTAATGCTGCATCTACGTCTTTTTCATTTGATCGTGCAACTGAACAGATTACTTCATTTGAAATCGGAGATGTATTATCAAAATACTTTCCAGATTTTGGTTCTACAAACTTACCGTTAATGTAGTTCCCGTATTTTGCTTTGAACGGGAATTTTACTTTCAAATGAGAAGTATCTAATACAGATGACACTTTCATAGCTTCTGCACTCATTTTTTTTACTCCTCTTGTTTTTTTTATTGATTTAAGCTTATTATTTTTTCTAGATATTTTAGAACGCTTCTTAGTCGCAGACTTTTTTGTCCTAACTTTTTTTTTCGTTCTTATTTTTTTTCTAGAAGATTTAACCAATTTAGTTTTTTTTTTATTGGTTTTTGGCTTAGCTTTTTTCTTTCTTTTAGTAGCCATAGCCAATTAAACTCGTAAATGAGGGTGGTGTCTATTTTTATAAAATTTTATTTACTACTTATAATTGAACAAAATACTATATGTTGTATCTATAGAAAATTAATTAATATTTGTAGATATAATTAATAAAGATTTTTAATTAAAATTAAGTATAAAGGTTTTGCCGATTTGATCCTATTGCGGGCATTAACTGCTAAAACGGAAATCCCATAATAATCAATCTGTAGGCATTTGAACTATATTGTGCGCCTTGCATAAAGCTAAAGCACTAAAAAAGTGAGGATTTTATGGATTTAAATTTTTTCAAACAAACAAGAATTTTAGATGGTGGTATGGGTCAGGAATTACTTGCAAGAGGTATGGAGCCTAATGGAACTTTGTGGAGTGCGAATGCGTTACTTCATGAAAAATATCATCAGTTATTATTGGATACACATTTAGACTTTATCAAGTCTGGTGCTGAGGTAATTGTAACGACTACATTCACAACTAGAAAGATAAGATTAAAAGATAATAATGTTGAAGATAAATACGAGTATTTAAATATTAAAGCAGGTGAAATAGCTCAAAAAGCAAAAAAACGATATCCTAAAACTCTTGTTGCTGGTGGATTGCCGCCTCAATATTTAACTTACGAGGCTGATGCAAGATCAGAAAAAGAAATAGAGGATAATTTTTATAGTCAAGCAAAGCTATTAAACCCGTATATTGATTTTTTTTATTTTGATGTTTTAAGCAGTGTAAGAGAATTTAAAATTGCTATAGAAAGTATAAAAGAATTTAATAAACCATATTTAATTGGAGCTCATATATCAGAGGGTACAAATTTACCCAGTGGCGAAAAAATTTCTGAAATTATTAACAAAATTAATCATGAAAAATTACTAGGAATAATTTTATCATGCATTTCCCCAGAAAATTATGATTTAAATCTTAAAGAAATAAAAAGTTTAAATATTCCATTTGGTTTCAAACTAAACGGTTTTGTGAGAACTAATCCAAAACCAAATTATACTGGAGCATACAATAAAAGCAAAACAGGAAATCCAAATGAATTTCTTGGGGTAAGAAAAGATTTAACTCCAGAAAAAATGCTAGAATTTGCAAAAAAATTCAAAGATGCAGGAGCTACAATAATTGGTGGTTGTTGTGAAACTACACCTTTGCATATTAAAGCTTTTTCAAAGCTTAAGTAGTTTTTTTGTAATCAGCTTTTCTTACAAAATAAATTCCAACTGAAACAGCTATAAGAGAAATTAATACTTTTGTGGTAATTAATTCTTTTAAAAATATATAACTTAAAATTGTTCCAAAAATTGGAATTAGATATGATACTTGTGATTGGAAAATTAAACCATTATTAACTAAAATTCTAAATCGTAATAACCAAGCAATACCTGTTGAAACAAGACCTAAATAAATAACAGAAATTGTCGAGTCTAACCTTGGTGTTAAATTCCAAGGCTGTTCTATAAAACTGACGAGTGGTATCAAAATAATTGTAGCCCAAATTAATATAGATCCTGTTACATTTTCATTTTTTTTCTTACTAATTTTTAAAGTTAGAACACCACCAATTACATAACAAGTTGAACCTAAAAGAATTAATAGAGCAGATAGAAAATTATTCTCATCGATCAATAAATTATCTGAAAATAAATAAAGTATTCCAGAAAACCCTATTAAAATTCCAAATGTTTTAATAAAATTAAACTTTTCATTTGTTGTATAAAAATGGCCTAGAACAGTTGAGCTTAAAGGTGTAGTTGACATTAAAATTGCTGCTAAGTTACTTTGAACTGATTGAACTCCATAAGCAATCAAATAAAAAGGTGCTACTAAATTTATAAACCCAATCATAGCAAACCAATGCCAATCTTTTGAGAATGCTTCTATTTTAATATTTTTATAATAACAAAGTAATAAAACCGGAATAGCTCCAAAAAAAACTCTTAAAAATGCGATGGTAACTGGACCATATGAGTATGTTGCAATTTTAATATTAAAAAAAGCAGAAGCCCAAATTAATGCAAGCAAAATTAATAAAAGATAATCTGTAATTTTAGCTTGTCTCATTCGGTAATCTCTTCAGTAATTCCATTTGTAATTTTTTTTAAATTTGTAAAATCTATTTTAAATACACAGTTTGGATGACCTGCAGCAGCAAACAATAAATTAAATCTACTTAAAGATTTATCTATTAAAATTTCAATCTTTTTTAAATGACCAATGGGTGAAACTCCTCCAATTGTGTAACCTGTAATATTTTTTACATCTTCAGCTGAAGCCATAGATGCATCCTTTATTTTAAGTGCCTTCTTAATCCTGATTAATGAGGCCCTTTTATCACCTGCAACCAAGCATAAAGTATAATTATTCTCAGTTTTAAAGAGTAAACTTTTTACAATTGCTCCTACCTCACAACCTAAAGATGAAGCTGCCTCAAGGGCAGTCCTGGCAGAGGTTTCTAAAACAATTATATTTTGAGATTCATCAAAATCTTTGAGGATTTTTTCAACTCTTTGAACTGGCTCTTTGTCTAATAAACTCATTATTCAACTTTTAATTGTTAGTCAATTTGCACATTACCCATTAAACTTATGTAAAAAATGCATAGGTGATATCAATTAAAAGAGCATTATCTATCAGTCTTTTTTTGTTATTACAACGTCCAGAATTATAAAGGAGAGATTATGAGTTCGAGTGATGTATTAAAGACTATTAAAGATAAAGATATTGAATACGTAGATCTAAGATTTACCGATCCTAGAGGTAAACTTCAACATGTAACCATGGATGCCAAAATGGTGGATGATGATATGTTGAATGAAGGAATTTTTTTTGACGGTTCTTCTATAGCTGGCTGGAAAGCTATTAATGAATCTGACATGATCCTTAAGCCAGATAATTCTAGAGCGATCGTAGATCCATTCACATCTCATAATACATTAAATCTTTTTTGCGATGTTTTAGATGCAATTAAAAAAGATCCTTATGAAAGAGATCCTAGAGGAACAGCTAAAAAAGCTGAGGCTTACTTAAAAAGTTCAGGAATTGGAGATAAAGCATTTTTTGGTCCTGAAGCTGAATTTTTTGTTTTTGATGACGTAAGATTCAAAAATGACATGAATGAAACCGGATTTAAAATAGATAGTAAGGAAGGTCCCTACAATTCAGGAAGAGAATATGAAAACGGTAACATGGGTCACAGACCAGGAATTAAAGGTGGTTATTTCCCTGTTCCGCCTGTTGATAGTGAACAAGATATGAGAAGTGAATATCTAAAAGCTATGAAAGAAATGGGAATTAAAGTTGAAAAACACCACCATGAAGTTGCACCTAGTCAACACGAACTTGGAATGTATTTTGGAACTCTTGTGGATCAAGCGGATAACTTACAGCTTTATAAATATGCTGTTCACATGGTTTCTAACTCGTTTGGTAAGACAGCTACTTTTATGCCCAAACCAGTTAAAGGTGACAATGGTTCAGGTATGCACGTTCACCAATCGATTTGGAAAGGTGATACTGCATTATTTTCTGGTGATAAATATGCGGGCTTATCTGATACAGCATTACACTACATAGGTGGAATTTTAAAACATGCAAAAGCGATTAATGCTTTTTCAAATGCTACGACGAATAGTTACAAAAGACTAATTCCAGGATTTGAGGCTCCAGTTTTATTAGCTTATTCAGCTAGAAACAGATCAGCATCTTGTAGAATTCCTATCACTTTAAGTAAAAAAGCAGCTAGATGTGAAATTAGATTTGGTGATGCTGCTGGTAATCCATATTTAACTTTCTCTGCAATGTTAATGGCTGGTTTAGATGGAATTAAGAATAAAATTGATCCAGGTAAATCGTTTGATAAAGATCTTTATGCTTTATCAGAAGATGAAGTTAAGAAGATTCCAACTGTTTGTGGATCTTTAAGAGAAGCAATGGAAAGTCTTGATAAAGACAGAGATTTCTTAAAACAAGGTAATGTATTTACTGATGATCAAATAGATGCTTATATTGCATTGAAGTTTGAAGAAATACACAATTTTGAACACACACCTCATCCTATAGAGTTTGAGATGTATTACAGTTGTTAATTTTTACTGTCTGGTTTTAGCAATTTTGTTTTTGCCAGAACCTTTTTTAACAATGTAATCAAGTGTTCCATTTGCTCCAGTATCAACAGACTTTATAAGAGATCTTAAAAAAGTTTTTCTCTTCTCTTTTCTGTCTTCGCTGTTTTGCAAATTTCTAATTTCAAAGACGTTCATATATAGATATTATCAATCTATGCGTTTATTGCAACTCTGGTATGTTCAAAATGGGATTATACTTTAAATGACTCTCCGCAGCCACAACGCTCGGTTTCATTAGGATTATTGAAAACAAATGATGATGAAAAATCCTCTTTTTTATAATCCATTTCAGTGCCTAAAAGATACATAACTGCCGCCGAATCAATGTAAACTTTTACTCCTTTATCTTCAATCAACTCATCATTAGGATTTACCTCTTTTGAATATTCCATTACGTATGACATGCCTGCACAACCACCTGATTTTACAGAAACTCTTACACCTATCGCATTTTTTTCAGCGTTAGACATTATTTCTTTAATTCTTAAAGCTGCATTATCACTCAATTTAATAATAGGGTTCATTATAAGTTTAACTCCAATTTCGCTGCATCTGACATCATATCTTTATTCCAAGGAGGATCCCAAACCAATTCAAGATTTACATCATCTATTCCCTCTACTTGCATTGCACCCTCTTTTACCTCTTTTGGTAAACTTTCTGCAACAGGACAATTCGGTGTAGTTAATGTCATCTTAATTTCAGCCTTACGACCATTTACCTGTATATCATAAATTAAACCAAGTTCATATATGTTCACTGGTAATTCAGGATCATAAATTTTTCTAATTTCCTCAATTATTTTGTTTTTTACATCCATAATTAATTTTCTGTGGTTATTTCTTTCCCATCATTTTCCATTGCAGATACCAAAGTGTGCCATGATAAAGTAGCACATTTAACTCTCATTGGATATTGTTTAACACCTGATAAACACATCAATTTCGTTTTATCATCATCTTTTAAAATATTATTTTTAAGTTCAGGATTTTCTTTAATCATTCCTAAAAAATCCTCAATTATTTCTTTAGCTTCATTATCACTTTTGCCTTTAATCAAATCAGTCATTATTGAAGCTGATGCCATTGATATTGCACATCCACTTCCTTCGAAAGAAATATCCTCAACTTTTCTTTGGTCATTTAATTTAAGATACACATGTACATTATCTCCACATAATGGATTATTGCCTTTTGCATCTTTATTGAAGTTTTCTGTTTTACCCAAATTTCGGGGGTTCTTTCCATGCTCTAAAATTATTTCTTGATATAATTCTTTTAAGTTCATTTTAAATTGAAAATTTTTTTACAATTATTAATACCTTCATTTAACTTATCTAAATCATCTTTAGTGTTGTAAACACCTAATGATGCTCGCGCACTTGCGGGTATACCTAATTTGTCATGAAGTATTTGACAGCAATGATGACCCGCTCTTATAGCAACTCCAGTTTCATCCAGAATAGTCGCAATGTCATGTGGATGAACTCCTTCTACCGTAAAAGATAGAACTCCACCTCGCTCTTTTGGATTTCCAATTAGTTTCACAGAATTATTTTTTTTTAAAATTTCTTGGCCGTATTCTATTAATTCTTTTTCATGTTTAATTATATTTTCAATTCCAATACTTTCTAAAAATTTTATTGATTGATCAAACGCGATGACTTGAGCTGTAGCCATTGTTCCAGCTTCATACTTATTTGGAAGTTCACCATAAGAAATTCTATCTTTTTTAACTTCATTTATCATTCCTCCACCTCCTTGATATGGTGGAAGTTGCTCTAACCATTTCTTTTTTCCATACAAAACTCCAAGTCCTGTCGGGCCATACATTTTATGACATGATATTGCGTAAAAATCACAATCCAGGTCTTGCATATCTAATTTTAAATGCGGTCCTCCCTGACACCCATCTACTACAACAACTATGCCCTTTGAATGTGCTAATTGGGTGATCTCTTTGATTGGTAAAACTGCACCTGTAACATTGGATAAATGAGTTATTGCAATTACTTTAGTTTTATCTGTAATTTCTTTTTCTATATTTTCAATCGGAATATCTCCGTCTTCATTTATCTCTGCAAACTTTATTTTTATATTTTTGGATTTTCTTAAAAAATGCCATGGGACATAATTTGAGTGATGTTCTAGTTCTGTAATCAAAATTTCGTCATTTGGCTCCAAGATCGCTTGACCTAAAGTGTTAGCAACCAAATTCAAAGCTTCTGTAGCACCTTTAGTAAATACGATTTCATTTTTATCTTTCGCATTTATATATTTTTGGACAGAAGTTCTTGTATTTTCATACAAATTAGTAGCTGCTACAGCTAAATAATGTATGCTTCTACCTACATTTGAAAATTGTTTAGAGTAAAAATCATTAATTCTATCTAAAACTACCTTAGGTTTTTGAGATGAATTAGCGCTATCTAGGTAAACTAAATCGTTATTCTGAATTTTTTCATCAAAAATCGGAAACTCTTTTCTAATATTATTTATGTTCATTGTTTTAATCCAATAATATTTGTAATTAAGTTTTTTATTTCTACGTCAGTAATCTTTTCAACAACATCCATTAAAAACCCATTTATCAAAAGTTCTTTTGACTGTTGATAATTCAAACCACGAGACATTAAGTAAAAAATTGAATTTTCATCTAAGCTACCAGATGCTGATCCGTGGGAACATTTTACATCATCAGCGTAAATTTCTAATTCTGGTTTTGCATTAAACTCTGATGTTTCATCGAGCAGTATTGCTTTACTCAATTGATATCCATCAGTTTTTTGGGCTTTTGAATTTACAAATATTCTTCCTTGATATGCAGATTTTGAATTTTTTCCAAGAACACTTTTTATAAGCTGATAACTTTTTGTGTTTTCAACTAAATGATTGGTTGTAGTTCTAATTTCGTGTTGTTGATTTTCCTTTAAGGAAAAAATACCATTAATAAATGCTGATGAATACTCGCCATTTAAATTACAATTAATCTCATTTTTAAAATAATCTGAACCAGCAGATAATATAAATGTTTCTGAAACACTGTTATTGTCTTGTTCAATATTGTTAAAAGAGTATTTTAAATCATTATTTCTAAATTTATCAATTTTATAGTTTTTCAGGATTGAGTCTTTTCCTAAATTGAAGTTGTAAAAAATATTAATAAAGTTTTTCGCTTTGGTATTAGTAAAATAATCAATAAGCTTTAAACAACTATTTTCACCTAATTTAAAATCTAATCTCAAATTGATATTAGTTGACTTTATTTTATCATCTGTTGAATGATAAATTATCAAAGGTTTTTTTAGAGAATAATTTTTTTTAATCAAAATTTTAAAAACTTTATCAGTAAATGCACTATTTAAATCAATTAACGAATTTTCATAATCAAATGATATATCTTTTTTAGTTTCATCAATTATTTCAATTTTATTTTGGTCTTCAAAGTTAAAATCAATCTTTTCGATCATTCCATTTATAAAAATAATTTTATTATGCTCCAAACCATCAACAAAAATTGATGGATCAATTTTATTAGATTGTGAATAATCATTGAAATAACTTAAATTGCTAATATTCTTTTTGATGATCTGGCTAATATCTAAAAATTTCCAATCTTCTTGCTTTCTATTTGGAAAACCCTTTTTTATGAAATTATTTAAAAAATTTTTTTTAAACTGGATTTCTTCGTTAGAAAATTTTGAAGTTTTTACTAATTTATCAAAGTCTGACTGTAATTGCTCGCTCATTTAATTAAAACTTTCGTATCCTTTTTTTTCTAATTCGATTGCTAATTCTGGACCACCAGATCTTATTATCTTTCCATTCATTAAAACGTGAACAAAATCAGGTTTAATGTAATCTAATAATCTTTGATAATGAGTTATTATTAAAAAAGAATTATCCTTATTTCTTAAAGTATTAACTCCATCTGCTACTATTTTAAGTGCATCTATGTCTAGGCCTGAGTCTGTCTCATCTAAAATAGATAATTTTGGGGCTAACATAGACATTTGCAGAATTTCATTTTTCTTTTTTTCTCCACCTGAAAATCCAACATTTAATTGTCTATTTAGTTTTTCTTCGTCAAATTTTAATTCTTTAGCTTTCTCTTTAACAAGTTTTAAAAATTCAATTGCATCTAATTCTTTTTCGCCTCTTGCTTTTCTAATTGCATTTAAAGATGTTTTTAAAAAAATATTTGTATTAACGCCTGGAATTTCTAATGGGTATTGAAAAGCTAAAAATATTCCTTTGTGCGCTCTTTCTTCAGTTTCAAGATCAAATAAATTTTTATTTTCAAATAAGATTTCGCCTGATACCTGGTATCCCTTTTTTCCTGACAGAATATTTGATAATGTGCTTTTTCCTGATCCGTTTGGACCCATAATTGCGTGAACTTCGCCAGGATTTATACTCAAAGAAAAACCCTTTAAAATTGATTTATTTTCAACATTTGCGTTTAAATTACTTATTTTAAGCATTAACCAACACTCCCCTCTAAGCTAATACCTACAAGTTTCTGGGCCTCAACTGCAAACTCCATTGGTAATTGTTGTAATACTTCCTTACAAAAACCATTAACAATTAATCCCACAGCTTCCTCAGGATTAAGCCCTCTTTGTTGGCAATAATGTAATTGTTCTTCACTTATTTTTGATGTCGTAGCCTCATGAGCAATATTTGAGTCAAAATTTTTATTTTTTATATAAGGGACTGTATGTGCACCACATTTATTTCCCATTAATAAAGAGTCACATTGTGTATAATTACTAGAATTTTTAGCTTTTGAATTAATATCTACTAACCCTCTATAAGTCATATCAGAGAATCCAGCACTTATTCCTTTTGAAATAATTTTACTTTTAGTATTTTTTCCTAAATGAATCATCTTTGTTCCAGTGTCTGCCTTTTGATGATTATTGGTAATTGCTATAGAATAAAACTCGCCAATTGAATTATCACCTTTTAAAATACAGCTTGGGTATTTCCAAGTTATAGCTGAACCTGTTTCAACTTGAGTCCAAGAAATCTTAGAATTATTCCCTTTACACAATCCTCTTTTAGTTACAAAGTTATAAATTCCTCCTTTGCCATTTTCATCACCAGGATACCAATTTTGTACTGTTGAATATTTTATTTCCGCATCGTCTAAAGCAATCAATTCGACATTTGCTGCGTGTAATTGATTTTCATCTCTCATGGGAGCAGTGCATCCCTCAAGGTAACTCACGTAACTTCCTTTATCAGCAATAATTAATGTTCTTTCAAACTGTCCTGTCTCTGATGCATTAATTCTGAAATAAGTTGATAGTTCCATAGGACACTTAACACCTTCAGGAATATAGACGAATGATCCATCTGTAAAAACAGCAGAGTTTAGTGTTGCAAAGAAATGATCTGTCACTGGTATAACTGTACCTAAATATTTTTTTACAAGATCAGGATGTTTTTGAATTGCCTCTGACATTGAACAAAAAATTATTCCATGTTTAGTCAGCTCACCTTTAAAAGTAGTAGCAACTGAAACAGAGTCGAATACAGCATCTACAGCAATTCCATTTAATCTTGCTTGCTCTTGTAACGGAATTCCAAGTTTTTTATATGTCTCTAAAAGTTTTGGATCAAGTTCATCTAAACTTTTTGGCTTATCCTTCATGCTTTTTGGTGCTGAATAATAATATAAATCTTGATAATCAATTTTTGGGTATTTTGGTTTTTGCCAGTTAGGCTCTTTTAAAAGTTTTAATCGTTCATAAGCCTTTAATCTAAAATCTAACATCCATTGCGGTTCTTTTTTAATATTTGAAATAAACTTAATGACTTCTTCGTTTAAGCCTTTTGGAGCTTTTATATTTTCAATATCATCATAAATATTTATTTTTAAACCTTGTTTCTTTAAAGAGTTTATTCTTTTGGCGTATTCATCAGGATGTAACACATTGCCTGGTTCCGATACTAAATCTCTTGTATAAAAAGTGCCTTCCTCAATAGCATTAAATCTGACTCTATCTTTCTGACTTGGAATATTTTTACCAGTAACATTTAAAGATACTATTCCTTTTGTTTTTTTTGTTTTATATTTTTCAAATTTATAAGATTTTAATTTAATTCCATGCAAGAAATACCCTAAAAGATTTTTTGACTTATTGGGAAAAGTTTCTGAATAAATACAATACTCATCTTTTTTTAATTCACTAAAAACTTCATAACATTTAGCACCTAAATTTTCGATATCTGACTTCTTCAGATTTTTATTTAAAGAAACTATGATAATTTTACGATTTGAATTAATGTCAAAAGTGATTATCTTTTTTTTTGAGTCTTTACTCTTTAACAAATCCGATAAGTATGAATACTCTGTGTTTGAAATATATTTTTTTGAACTGGAAATGTTCAATTTTTCATCTGTAAATAATATTAGATTTCCAGAAGATTTATTTATTGCTTGTTTTTTAAAGTTAATTTTTATATTCATAAAATTTAATACAATCTGTACGAGATAATGCTATATATGAGTAAAATAATTATATTTCAATGGAAAAATTACTATTTAGAAAACTGATTGCTGACATTACCTTAAGAGCATTAATCATAACCTTCACAATAGGTTTAATTGTATGGATTATTCAAGCTGTAAATTATCTTGATTTTGTTATTGATGATGGACATAATTTTAAGATTTATTTTCTTTATAATCTATATAATTTCCCAAAAATAATTCATAGAATTTTACCTTTTGTATTCACAATCTCTATTTTTTTTGAATTGATAAAATATGAAAAAAACAATGAATTATTAATTTTTTGGACAAACGGTGTAAGTAAAAAAAAATTTATATCAAATCTTATAAATTTTACATGTGTTGTAATGATAATTCAAATTATAATTGGAAGTGTCATATCACCTAATAATCAATTTAAAGCGCGGCTATTTCTAAAAAGTTCAAATATGGATTTTTTACCTAACCTGATAAAACAAGGAAAATTTATTGACACAATATCTGGGTTAACAATCTATATTAATCAAAAAAAAGACAATAATTCATTTAAAAATATTTATATTCAAGAAGGTCAATTTGTTGATTTCAAACAAAAAGATAATCAAATAATTTATGCAAAAGAAGGTTTTTTAATAAATGAGGATAAAAAACTATTTAGATTATTAAATGGAAAAGTGATAAGCAATAATGATAACAAACTAATAAGTTTCGAGTTTGACAAAATTGATTATGACTTATCTAAATTTACTTCTAGATCTATTAAAAAACCCAAAATTCAAGAACTATCATCTATAAAGTTGATAAAATGTTCATTTAGTTTGATGAGAGGTAAAGTTTATAAAGATGAGATATTTACATGTGAAATAAATAAACTTAAAAATTTCAATCAAGAATTATACAAAAGATTTGTTAAACCTTTTTTATTTACCGATACTTACACTCATATGTTGCTTTCTATTAACTTTTTCGAAGGAACAACACAGCTATACAGTAAAAACAATAAAAATTTTTATTTATGTATTTTTAATTTTGGTTATATCTGAAATTTTCATGAGATATATTGAAAGCTCATTAATATATCTAATCTTATTCTTTGCTATTCCAATAATTATTTTTTGTATGACTTATGTATTTTTATTGAAAAAGGTAAATCATGGTTAGAACATTTGACAAATACTTTGTACTTTTATTTTTTAAAAAATTACTATTTCTTTCACTGATCTTTTTTTCATTAATATTTATACTAACTATATTTGAAGAAATAACTTTTTTTAGTGATACACAATCAGAATTTTATCTACCTTTTTTGGTTGCCACTTTAGATGTTCCTTCCGCTTTACTTGAAATATTTCCCTTTATTATTTTGATAACAACTCAACTTTTTTTTCTTGAAATAATAAAAAAAAAAGAAAATGAGTTAATTAAGATAAATCAACTAGATAATTTTTATTTGATAAAAATTTTAACATTATGTGCTTTTATTTTTGGTATGTTAGTAATTCTAATTTACTATCCATTTTCATCTAAACTCAAATTTATTTATTTTGATTTTAAAAATTCTTACTCAAAAGATGGAAAATACTTAAAACATTATGGAGAAAACGGATTATGGATTAAAGATGAAATAAATAGTGAAATTTATATTATAAATGGTGATTTAGGTAAAACTAACTTCTTAGAAAATGTTTTTATATCAAAGTTTGACTCAAATTTTGAATTAATTGAAAATATATCTTCAAAAAAAGTTGACATAACTACTAATCAATGGGTGATTGAAAAACCTTATATATTCAGAAATAATCTTCAGACAAAATTGGAAAGTGATTTAATAATTACAAGTCATTTTAATATTAAGAAAATTAACAGCACATTTAGGAATCTCAATTCTTTCAATGTTTTTCAATTGATTAATGCCAAAAGAGAAAATGAGCTATTAGGTTACTCATCTCAAGATATTGATTTACACCTTTTAAGAATTGCAACTATACCAATCTATTTTAGTGTAATGGTTATTATATCATCAATTATTATGTTAAATATAAAGAAAAATAAGCCATATATTTTTCACGTGCTGCTAGGCATTACTTTATCAGTAATAATTTATTATATTAACAATATATTTAATATTTTTGGTTTAACTAACAAAATTCCTATTTATTTATCTGTATTTTTTCCAATTATTTTTTTAGGTATAGTCTCAATTATAGGTTTAATTAGAATAAATGAACAATAAATTAATCATAATTCTTATAATTTTTTTTCAAATTTTATTTATTAATAAATTATACTCAAAAGATGTGCAATTTAATGCTGCAGAAATAGAAGTTTTAGAAGAAGGAAATTTAACAATTGCATACAATGGTTCAGCAATAATCAAGGATGATAATATATCTGTAGAAGGTTCAACTATAAGGTATTTTAAAGATAAATCATTATTAATTATAAATAATGGAAATATAAAAAGAATAAATAATAATTTTTTTATTAGTTCTGAAATTATTGAGTACGATATTGAAAGATCGAATTTAAATTTCAAAAATAACGTAAAAATTGATGACAAAATAAATAATCTTAAAATAAATTCTGAAGAAATAAATTATGACATTTTAAATAAGAAAATAAAAAGTGAGAGTAAGTCTGAAATCACAGATGTCATTGGAAATAATTATCTAGTAAGTCAATTTGAGTATAATATCGAGGATGAGATTATAAAATTAATCGATCTAGTTGTAATTGATAACAATGATAATACATTTGCGATTGATATAGCTTTTTTGGATTTAAAAAAAAGTGAATTAATTGCAAAAGATGTTAGTTTAGATTTCAAAATTTCCAAAGATTCAGAGAACGAACCTCGGTTAAAAGGAAGAAGTTTTGTTAGCAATGATCAAAGTACGACTGTAAAAAAAGGGACTTTTACTTTTTGTAAAAAAAGAGAAAAATGCCCACCATGGGAAATGAGTGCGGAAGAAATAAAACATGATAAAAAGAAAAAAACTATCAATTATAAAAATGCAAGTTTAAAAATATATGATAAAAAAGTTTTTTATTTCCCAAAGTTTTTTCATCCTGACCCGACAGTTGATAGACAATCAGGATTTTTGATACCCAAAATACAAGATAATAGTACAACTGGTCTATCTTTTAACTTACCATATTTCATCGCACTAGCAGAAAATAAAGATATCACTTTAAGCCCAAGATTTTTTGCTGAAGATAAGCTTTTAATACAATCAGAATATAGACAAAAAAATAAAAACTCAGATCATTCACTTGATTTAAGTCAATATGTTTCAAGTGGTGAAAATAGTAAAAGCCATTTATTCTATAATTTTAATAAAGGATATGAAAATAATCACTTTGATGAAGTTGAGCTAGATTTGAGAATAGAACAGGTTTCAGATGAAACATACTTAAAAGCTTATAAAGTTGAAAGTCCAATAATTAATGACACATCTAACCTCACAAACTCCATAAGTGTGAGTTTATTTGATGAAAGTACATCAATTAATACAAATTTAGATGTGTATGAAGATTTAGCAAAACAAGATAGTGATAAGTATGAGTACGTGCCTAACTTTAGCTTCTCGAAAATTTTAAATGAAAGTTATACTCTTAATTCAAAAGGATATTATAAAAACTACGATACAAATATTACTGAAAAAGTTTTAATTAATAATTTTGAGTTTCAGGCTGCTCCAAAATTTTTCAATAATGGTATAACTAACGAAAAAAAATTTTTGTTAAAAAATGTAAATTCAAGTGCCTCAAATTCAAAAAAGTTCAAGAATGAAAGTTCTTTTAACCTAGTACCAACCTTCCAGGTTAACTATCTACTTCCTTTATTAAAAGAAACTTCTAAGTTACGAAATACTCTTACTCCAAAAATTTCATTAAGAATGAGTACTCCACATACTAGAGATGTTCATAAGACAGACAGAAAAATTGACTATAACAATATATATGACTTAGATAGAATACGTATGGATGATACAAATGAAGGAGGAGTTGCACTTACATACGGTTATGAACACTCTATAATAGAAAAATCAAGTTCAGAAGAAAAAATAAAATTTGGATTTGCTAATAATTTAAGATTTGATGAGAATAGAGATTTACCTAGTAACTCAAATTTGGGTGATGAAGTCTCTGATTTTGTAGGAATTTTTAATTACAAACCAAATACGAATTTGAAATTTGATTATAATTTTTCTCTAAAAAACAACTTAAGTGAAAAAAATTATGAACTTTATGGATTTGAATTCTATTTAAAAAATTTGTCGACAAAATTTGAATATTTAAACGAAAATAATAGCAAATTAAAAACCTCATATTTAAAAAATGAAACTCAATTCAATTTTAATGACACAAATAGTTTGATTTTTGAGACTAGAGAAAATAAGGAAAAGAGTTTTACAGAATTTTATAATTTAATATATCAGTATAAGAATGATTGTTTAACAGCAGCGATAGAATACAACAAAGAATATTATAATGATCAAGATTTAAAACCAACTGAAAATTTATTTCTTAAACTATCAATTATGCCTTTTGGTGGATTCAATACTCCTAATCTAAGATGATTTCATTTAAAAAGATTTTTTTTTTAGTTTTATTTTCTTATCTTTTTTCAAGTTCTAGTTTCTCATCTATCAATTTTAAAATAATTATGAAGATAAATAATGAAATTATAACTACTTATGACATTGAAAAAGAAATTAATTATCTTTTGGCTCTAAATCCAAAATTAAAAGAAATTAATGAAACACAATTAATAAATTTAGCAAAAAAATCTCTCACAAAAGAAGTTATAAGAAAAATTGAAATATTAAAATACAAAGAATTAAATTTAAAAAATTCTCAAATAGAAAGTGTTTTGAATAATCTTATTCAAAATTTAAACTTTTCTAATGAAAGTGAATTTGAAAAATATCTAGAAAAATTCAATATTTCTATAAATGATTTAAAAAAAAAAATAGAAATTGAAAATGAATGGAAAAATATGATTTATATTAAATATAATAAAAGTATTAATATTAATAAGAATGATCTAATTTCGAAAGTCGAAAATTTAGGTAATAACAATTTTATTTTTGAGTATAATTTATCTGAAATTGTTTTTACTAATTTAAATGATACATCCTATAAAAATAAATTAAATAATATTGAAAATAGTATAATCAATAACGGTTTTGAGAATACAGCTAATCTTTACAGCATCTCAGATAGTTCAAAAGTAGGTGGGAAGATAGGATGGGTTACAAAAAATAACTTATCCATAATAATAATCAATGAGCTAGAAAAACTTTCCAAAGGTGAGTATAGCTCTCCAATAAAAATCGGTAATAATTTTTTAATTTTGAAAATCAATGAGACTAGAAAAACTCCAAAAAAAATAGATAAAAAAGCTGAATTAGATAGGATGATATTAATTGAAACAACAAAACAATTAGATAAATTTTCAAATATTTTTTATAATAAAATAAAATTAAATGCAAAAATAAGTGAATTCTAATCCTATTTTAATTGTTCCAGGTGAGCCAAGAAGTATTTTTTTTGAAATTTTTTTTAAAGCAATTAATTCACAAAAGATTAGAAGTCCTTTAATAATAATTTGCGATAGAATAATTTTAAATAGAGAAATCAAAAGGTTTAAATTTAAAAAAAAAGTTGAGGAGCTTAATCAGAAATTGATTGATAAAAAAAATTTCAAAAGTAAAAAAATTTATCTAGTTGATATTCCAAATAATAATTCTAGCACTTATATAAAAAGATGTTTCCTTTATGCTTTTTCTTTATTAAAGAGAGGTTTAACTAATAAAATAATAAATGGACCAATTAATAAAACCAAGACTTTAAACAAGAAATATCTCGGAGTTACAGAATATATATCCCATTTTTTTAATCAAAAAAAATTTGCAATGTTAATTTACAACAAGAAACTTTCTGTTTGTCCAATAACTACACATCTTCCTTTAAGTCAAATTTCTAAAAAGATCAGTAAAAGATTGATTAAAGAAAAAGTTTTAATTGTTAATAAATTTTATAAAAAGTTTTTGGGCTTTAAACCAAGAATAGCTATAACTGGCTTAAATCCACATTGTGAAAGTATCTTGAAGTTTAATGAGGATGATAAAATAGTACTTCCAGCAATTAGATCTCTTAAAAAACTTGTAAACGTTCAAGGTCCATTTCCTGCTGATACTATTTTTTTGAGGAATAATAGAAAAAAATTTGATGTTGTAATTGGTATGTATCATGATCAAGTATTAGGGCCAATCAAAACACTTTTTGAGCACAATGCTATCAATATTACTCTAGGTTTACCCTTCCTAAGAATTACACCAGATCATGGACCAAATGAAAAAATGATTGGAAAAAATAAATCAAATCCAATTAGTTTGATTAATGCATTAAATTTTTTGGATAAAAGATGATAAAGGCTAAAAAAAGCCTTGGGCAAAATTTCTTAATTGATCAAAATATAATTGATAAAATTGTAAATATTATAGAAATAAAAAATCAAAATATTTTAGAAATTGGACCCGGGACTGGTAATTTGACATCAAAAATTTTGGAAAGAGATCCAAAAAAAATTCTAGTTGTAGAAAAAGATGATGATTTAGTAAAACTTCTTAAACAAAAATTTAATTCGAAAATTGAAATTATAAATAATGATATTCTTAAAATTGAGGAAAATTCCTTATGCAATCAAACTTTGACGGTTTTCGGAAATTTACCATATAATATCTCAACAGAAATTTTAGTAAAATGGATTTTGAACCTAAGGGAAAAAAAAATTTGGTTTAACTATCTCATTCTTATGTTTCAAAAAGAAGTAGCAGATAGAATTATATCTGAATACAATAC